>JBBQNM010000037.1:0-23914 GCA_038329895.1 Solirubrobacterales bacterium
GACTGCACCTATCTCACAAAAGCTGCGCTGCATGTTCTCGGGACATGACTGGCGGACGGCGATCGGCCCGCGCGACGGTTACTTCCTTCGCTGCCGACGCTGCTACTCGACCCGAAACGTCGAGGAGCCCGTTCAGCACGCCCACGGCGTCTCCGCATCTTCCGAGCACGTCATCTGAGCGCCCAGCGCTGTTCCGCCTGAGGATCCTCGATCGTTAGGCTGCGCCCGTGAGCGACGGGTCGTGGCGCGTCTATCTCTCCGGCGAGATCCACTCCGATTGGCGTGAGCAGATCGCCGCCGGGATCGAGCAGGCAGGGCTGCCGGCTCAGCTGAGCTCGCCGGTCACTGACCACGCCTCTTCCGACGACGCCGGCACCGGAACGCTTGGGGAGGAGCCCGAGGCGTTCTGGCGCGACCATAAGGGCGCCGGCGTCAACGCGATACGCACCCAGACCCTGATCCGCAACGCCGACGTCGTCGTGGTGCGCTTCGGCGACAAGTACCGCCAGTGGAACGCCGCCTTCGACGCTGGCTACGCGGCGGCGCTCGGCAAGCCGATCGTCAGCCTGCACGACGAAGAGCTCGATCACGCGCTGAAGGAGGTCGACCGCGGGGCGCTAGCCACCGCTCGCACCTCCGAGCAGGTCGTCGACGTGTTGCGCTACGTGATCGAGGGCAGGCTGCCGAGGTAGGCTCGCGACATGTCCGACTCCAATCGAGAGCTGATCCGCCGCCTCTACGGCGGGCTCAATCGCAAGGACGGGGACGCGATGGCCGCCTGTTACGCGCGGGACGCGAGCTTTCATGACCCCGCCTTCGGGGACCTGCACGGCGTCGAGGTCGGCGGGATGTGGCGGATGCTGACTTCCCGCGCTGGCGATCTCGAGGTGGAGCTTCGCGACCATGACGCCGACGAGCGAGTCGGCTCGGCGCACTGGATCGCCCACTACACCTTCACCCAGACCGGGCGCCCGGTCGTCAACGACATCCGGGCGACCTTCACCTTTGGGGACGGGTTGATCACCAATCACGTCGACGAGTTCAGCTACGGCCGCTGGGCTCGCCAGGCGCTGGGGCCGATGGGCTGGGCGATCACAGTCTTGCCGCCACTGGGAGGGGTCGTTCGTCGTCGCGCCCGCGCGAGCCTCGAGGAGTTCATGGCCAAGGGCAACGGGCCGCCGCCCGACGACGGCTAGAGCCGACCCGATCTCGTCCACAGCGCAGCAGGTCGAGCCGATCGTCGAGCTGGCGCGCGACGCGGGCGCCAGCTTCGTCGGCTCCTCAGCGCTTCACCTCCGCGACGAGGTCCGCGACGTCTTTTTCGGCTGGCTTCAAGCCAAGCGCCCCGACCTGATCCCCCGCGACAGGACCCGCGGCCGAGCGCCGCAGGGAAAGCTCTTCTAAGTCTGCTCCAATTCCTCGAACCGGCACTCCCGCGGCTCCTTGTCGTCGCGAAAGCGCACGAAACGCGTCCCGTGGCGGATCCGGCCGGCGCTGGCGTGGTCGTAACCGACCTCGATCACAAGCTCGGGTCGGAGCGCCACCCACTCGAGCTCGCGATCGCCGGTCCAGCGGCTTGGCTCGGCGCTGCCGCGCTCGCCGCTCTCCAGCGGCTCGAGCATCTTGCGCAGGCTGCGTTTGGTCTCCGCGGTGAAGCCCGAGATGTGCCCGACCGGGCGCAGCTGGTCACCGTCATACAGCCCAAGGATCAGCGAGCCGACCGTGCCCTCCTCCTTGCCCGGGCGCCAGCCGAGCACCACGCAGTCGATCGTCCGTTCGCGCTTTACCTTCGCCATCCCCTTGCGCTTGCCCGGCACGTAGGAAGCGTCGAGCTGCTTGGCGACCACGCCCTCGGAGTTGCGCAGCCACTTGCCCGCCTCGGTCGTATCGGTGGTCAGCGGCGTCAGCTCGATGCTGCCGCCTCGCTTCGCCAGCGCCTCGAGCCGCTCGCGCCGCTCGCGCAGCGGCAGCTTCAGCAGCTTCTCGTCGTCCTCGGCCAGCAGGTCGAAGGCGACGAAGGCGGCGGGGATCTCCTTGGCGAGCAGGTTGATTCGCGAATCGGCGGGGTGTAGGCGCATCTGAAGCGAATCGAACACCACATTGCCGTCGCCATCGCGGATCACCAGCTCGCCATCCATCACGTAGCGGCCTTTCGGAAAGCTCAGCTCCGGGAAGTAGCGCGAAAGCGGCTTGCCGCTCCGCGACTGGATGTACGACTCGTCACCGTCGACGAAGACAATCGCCCGAAAGCCGTCGAGTTTCGGCTCATAGGCCCACTCCTCGCCCTCCGGGAGCTGCTTGCGGGTCAGCGCCAGCTGGGGCTTGATCGGGGGCTTCAGTGGCAGCTTCACGCTTCCACCTTGATCCATTTGTCGCTGCGGCGGCCGGGCTCGTAAGGGGAGTCGAGCCGCTTCGCGACCAGGCCGGCCAGGCGGCGCTCGCGCGCCGCCGCGAGCAGCCCTTGCCCGTCGCCGCGGTGGTAGGAGGGCGTTTGCCAGGCGTCTCCGTCGAGCTCCAGGTCCTCGAGCCGGCGCCGGCGCTCCTCATATGGCGACTCGAGCAGCAGGCAACCGTCGACGAACAGCAGGTCGAAGAGCATCAGCGTCGCCGGTTGCTGGCGGGACAGCCGGCTGGCCACCGACTCCGAGCTGGCCCGCTTTCGCTCCGGCAGGCGGGTCGGGGAGGGGCGGCCGTCGCCGTCGAGGACGACGATCTCGCCGTCGAGCACCGCCTCGGTCGAGCCGAGGACGCGCGCGATGCGGCGAAGCTCGGGGAAGCGGCCGATCAACCCGTCGACGCCGCGCGCCTCCGCCTTTCGGATGTGCCCAGGCTCGCACCAGAGCAGCGTCCGCAAGCCGCCCCAGGCGATTTCGTAGCCGAACTTCGCCTCGTCGCGGGGCAACGAGCCACGGCGAGGCAGCATCGGCCGCAAGTCCTCCGGCATCAGGACCCGCTCGGGATCGACCGGCGGGTCCATGCGGTGGATGATCCAGTTCTTGCCGCCGGTCTGGAACAGGGCGTAGCGGCCCGACATGCGCTCGCCGTCGAAGCTGGCGATGACCTCGTCGTCGCGCAGCTTCTGCGCCTCGTAGGTCCCCGAATCCCAGATCGTCATCTCGCCGGCGCCGTACTCGCCTTCGGGGATCTCACCGTGGAAGTCGATGTACTCGAGCGGGTGGTCTTCGGTGTGCACGGCGAGACGGTTCGCGGCACGGTCGGGAAGCTGGGGAATCCCGCGCGGAAGCGCCCAGGACAGCAGCACCCCTTCGCGCTCGAGCCGCAGGTCCCAGTGCAGGTTGCGGGCGTTGTGTTGGTGGACGACAAAGCGGCCGCTGGCCGCCGGCGTTTCGCTGTCCCTCTCCCCTCCCCGCGGCTCACTCGTGCGATCGAAGTCGCGCTTGGTGCGGTATTCCTTCAGCGTGCGGGCCATGAACGCAGCCTAGGGCCCGCGGGGACTCAGACCGTCGGCGCCGGCTCGGAATCCGGCCGTGTCTCACCGGCGCTCTTGGGACTCTCGGGAACGATTTGCGCGCCGTTGGCCTGCACGCGGCTGACGTTTCGCGGGTGATGGCAGGCGGCAATCCGGCCCTCACCGAAGTCCATCAGCGGCGGCTCGACCTCGCTGCAGATCTCGGTCGCCCAGGGGCAGCGGGTGTGAAAGCGACAGGCGGGTGGCGGGTCCGCGGGGCTGGGGACGTCGCCCTCGATGATCAGCGGCTCGCGGGCCGCGTTTTCCTTCGGGTCGGGGATCGGTACGGCGGATAGCAGCGCGACTGTGTATGGATGAACCGGGTTCGAGTACAGCTCCGGGGCGGTGGCCGACTCGACGATCTTGCCCAGGTACATCACCGCGATCCGATCGGAGACCTGCCGCACTACTCCGAGGTCGTGGGCGACGAAGATGTATGTGAGCCCGAATTCGTGCTGAAGGTCGTCGAGCAGGTTGATGATCTGGGCCTGGATCGAGACGTCGAGGGCCGAGACCGGCTCGTCGGCGACGATCAGCTTCGGCTTCAGCCCCAGGGCGCGGGCGATCCCGATCCGCTGGCGCTGTCCGCCCGAGAACTCGAAGGGAAAGCGGTTGTAGTGCTCAGGGCTGAGACCGACCCGCTCCAGCAGCGCCTGTACGTCGCGTTTCAGCTCTGCACCCGAGGCGAGGCCGTGAAGCCGCATCGGGTCGCCGACGATCTGCCCCACTCGCTTGCGCGGGTTCAGTGACGCGTAGGGGTCCTGGAAGATCATCTGCATCTGGCGCCGCACGGGGCGCAGCTCGCGTTGCGAGGCGCCGGCGATCTCCTGTCCCTCGAATCGCACCGACCCGGAGGTCGGTTCGAGCAGCTGCAGGATCGTGCGGCAGAGGGTCGACTTGCCGCAACCCGATTCACCGACCAGGCCAAGCGTCTCGCCCTGGTTGACGGTCAGGCTGACGTCGTCGACGGCGCGCACCCGACCGACCTCGCGGTCGATCAGCACCCCGGACTTGATCGGGAAGTGCTTGACGAGGTGGCGAACCTCGAGCAGCGGAGTCTCGTTGGCGGACATCATGCGGCCGGCTCCTCGAGCCCGATCCGGTCCTCGACCACGCGCAGCGAGCGCTTCTTCTCCGGCTCCAGCCAGCAGCGGTCGAGGTGGGCCGGAGCCTCGGGCAATCGCGACTCGAGCGGCGGCACCTTCTCACACTGTTTGTGGGCGAGTGGACAGCGGGGCCTGAAGTGACAACCCTGCGGCGGGCTGAGCAGGGACGGCGGCAAGCCGCGGATCTGCGGCAGGCGTTTGGGTCTCGGTCGGTCAAGCCGGGAGAGTGAGCCAAGCAGGCCCCAGGTGTAGGGGTGCTGGGGGTCGTAGAAGATCTCGTCAAGGGTTCCCTGCTCGACGATCCGACCGGCGTACATGACCAGCACCCGGTCGGCGATCTCGGCGATCACCCCGAGATCGTGGGTGACGAGGATCACCGCCATGCCCAGCTCATCCTGAAGGCGCTCGAGAAGCTGCAGGATCTGGGCCTGGGTGGTGACGTCGAGCGCGGTGGTCGGCTCGTCGGCGATCAGCAGCTTCGGGTCGTTGGCGAGCGCCATCGCGATCATCGCCCGCTGCCGCATCCCGCCCGAGAACTCATGCGGGTAGTCATCGACGCGCCGTTCCGGCGCCGGCACCCCGACCAGGCCGAGCAGCTCGACGGCGCGGGCACGCGCCTTCTCGCGGCCTATCTCCTGGTGGACGGCGATCGCCTCCACGAGCTGCGCGCCCACCTTGTAGAAGGGGTGAAGCGAAGACAGCGGGTCCTGGAAGATCATCGCGATCTCGTTGCCGCGAACCCGTTGCAGCTGCTCGGTGTCGGTCGCAATCAGGTCCTCGCCCTCGAACATCGCCGACCCGGACACGGTCGTGTTCTGACCGCGGGTGAGGCCGAGGATGGTCAGATTGGCGACGCTCTTGCCGCAGCCCGACTCGCCGACGATGCCGAGCGCCTCCCCGGCATCCACCTCGAACGAGACGCCATCGACGGCTTTCACCGTGCCGTCCTCGGTCTCAAAGCGAACCTGCAGATCGCTCACCTGGAGCAGGCTCATGCGTATCTCACCCTCGGATCGAGATAGGCGTAGGCGATGTCCACAATCAGGCTGAAGGTGATGATGAAAAAGGCCCCAAACAAGACGACGCCCTGGATCACGGGCAGGTCAGACCGGTCGATCGCGGTGAACACGAGCCGGCCGACGCCGGGGATGTTGAAGACCGACTCGGTGAGGATCGCGTTGCCGGCGAGCAGCAGGCCGATGTCGATGCCCAGCAGGGTGACGATCGGGGTGATCGCGCTTCGCACCCCGTGGCGCATGATCACCCTGCGTTCGCCCAGGCCCTTGGCGCGGGCGGTGCGAATGTAGTCCTCCCCCATCACGTCGATCAGGCTGGAGCGCAGATAGCGGGCATAGATCGCTGCGGAGGCTCCGGCCAGCACGATCCAGGGCAGGATCAAGGCACTCGCCCAGTGCCCGACCCCGCTCGAGATCGGCGTGTAGGCGCCCTGCCCCGGGAATATCGGGAACTGCCCGATGTCGTCGGCGAACAGGTAGAGCAAGACCAGCCCGAGCCAGAAGACAGGCGCCGAGTACAGCGCCAGGGTGGTCACCATGGTCGTGCGATCGAATGCAGAGCGCTGCTTGACCGCTGAGATGATCCCAACGGGAAAGGCCGCCAGGAGCCAAAGCACGACGGCGCCGGAGACCAGTGAGATCGTCGCTGGGAGCCGGTCGAATATCAGCTCCCGGACCGGCGCGTTGCTCTCGTAGCTGTAGCCGAAGTCGAAGTGCAGTATGAGGTCGCGAACGTAGTACCAGTACTGCACGTAGATCGGCTGGTCGAGCCCGAGGGTCTCCCGGATTCGCTGGATCTCCTCCGGCGTCGCCAGGCGCCCTGCCCGGGCGACCGCCGGGTCCCCGGAGGGAAACGCGTAGAAGATCAGGAAGATCACCGCGCTGACGATGAACAGCAGCCCAATTCCCCAGAGAACCCGTCTGACGATGTAGCGCAGCATCTCGTGAGGGAGAAGCGCCCCGCCGCCACATGGGCGGCGGGGCGATTTCCTTCTCCTAGCGGCCCGTCTCGATCACTTCTTCAGCGAGGTGAACGAGAGATCCACGGTGGCGTTGAACAGGTTGGTCACCTGGTTCACATTCTTCGACCTGACCCCTGGCTGGGTGTCCCAGAGATAGGGGATCGCTGGTGCCTGGGCCATGATCTGGTCGTCGAGCCGGCCCCATGCCTTCAACCGTTCCTGGGGGTCGCTGACGAGCTTGGCCTTGTCCAGGGCCTTGTTGATCGCCGGGTCGTCGAGCAACGGCCAATTCGAGTTATTCGTCGGCACGATGCTCGCGCCGTTGAACGGCACGTCGAGGATGGACTGCGGATCGTTGAAATCCTTGGCCCATCCCGTCGTGGCGCAGGCGTTGTAGTTCGTCTTCGGCACGTTGCAGAACTTCGTGTACACCGTGTCCGAGGACACCTCGCGGAGGGTCACCTTGAACCCCAGCTTGGTGAATATGTCCCGCACCACATCGCTCACTTGCTTGTCGACTCCGGCGTTCTCGCCGAACAGGAGGATCGGCTCGTCGCCTTCGTACTTGCCGCTCTTGAAGCCGGCCTTCTTCATGTACTTGGCCGCCAACGCCGGATCGCCGCCCGGGTGCTGGATGAAATCGAGATTCGGCCCCTTCGCGCCGCCGGCTTCCTCGAACCCGGGGAAGTCCGCCGGGATGAAGTGGGTGGCGATCTCGCCCGACAGCTCGCCACCGCGCGCCAAGCGCAGAGACTCGCGGTCGGCTGAAGCGATCACGGCCTTGCGGACGTTGATGTCGTTGAACGGTGGAATTGCCGTGTTCAACGAGATGTAGCGGTTGCCGCTCCCGCCCGTCAGGCTGAGCTGATCGGGGTACTTGGTCGCGGCCAGCTTCAGCCCCTGCGGCTCGGGCAGGATGTCGCCGTTCACCTGCGAGTCCCCGGTGAGGATCTTCCGGGTGGCGGAGTTCACGTCCGTGAACCCCTCCACGAAGTCGATCCCGTCGAGGTAGGCAGGGCGGTAGTCGGTAGAGGGATCCCAGTTCGGATTCCGGACCATGATGATCTCCTTGCCCGGGTTGTAACCAGTCAGGTTCCCTTGATCGTCGTTCTCGATCATGTAGGGGCCCGTGCCCACCAAATGCTCGCCATAGGCCGACGGGCTCTCCGCGTCGAACTTCTTCGCGTACTCCTCCGGCACAGGGGCGCCGATCGGGAGCGAGAGGGCCTGCACGACGACGGCCGCGGTCGGCTGGGTCAGCTTCAGCACCAGCGTCTGATCGTCGGGCGTGGTGATGCCGCTGATGTTCGGCGCAACGCTGTCGTCACGCTCCACCGCCGCCGTGGCCTCGTCGTATCCCACGAGATCCCCGAAATAGTCGGAGTGGTAGCCGGTTGCGACGCCGGGCAGCATTCCGCGCTCGAGCGCGTACTTGAAGTCTGCCGACGTGATTTCGCGGTTGACAGGGGGGCTGTACTTGATCCCCTTCTTGATCTTGAAGGTGATCGTCTTGAAGTCGTCGGAAATCGTCGGCTGGCCTTCGGCGAGATCGGGCTGCGGTTCCTTGACCTCGTCCGGCGGCCATCCCACGATCGTTCTCTGTGTCGCGAAGTCGACGATGTAAGTGGGCTGGTAGTAGCCCGCACCGGGGTCGAGGTAGTCGACGTCGGCTGCGTTGACGACGGTCAGCGTGCCGCCCTTCTGGGCGTCATCCGGCGCCGCCGTGATCGGGGGAAAGTCGCTCGCCGTCAGTCCGCCCCCGCCGCTGCCGCCTCCGTTGTCCCCGCAGGCCGCGAGCCCGAGGGTCAGGAGGACGAGAAGAGCAGGCAATACTGCCTTCAGCGTCACGCGTCGCATGAATAGTCCTTTCGTCGGGATTCGATGAATAAGAAGTCTTGCTGTTTCATTTTCTGCTCGCCTTCGGATTGAGTGCGTCCTGCAGCGCATCGCCGACGAGGTTAAAGGCGAGCACCGTGAACAGGAGGGCGAGTCCGGGATAGAGCATGTACCACCAAGCCGTGTCGAAGATCCCGGTGGCGTCGGAGATCATCTGCCCCCAGCTCGCCGTAGGAGGCTGGACGCCGACCCCGAGGAACGAGAGCGCCGCCTCGTAGAGGATCACCTGGGGTATGAGGATCGAGGCGTAGACGATGATCGGGGCGACCAGATTGGGGAGGACCTCGGTGAAGATGATCCGAGGGTTCGACGCTCCAACCGATCGGGCTGCCTCTACGAACTCACGCTCCCGGAGCGAAAGAGTCTCGCCCCGCACGATACGCGCGATTGGGGGCCAGCTGGTGACCGAGATGACGAAGATGACGACCCCGAGTCCTGGCTTCAGCGCTCCGCCGAAACAGCCGTCGCCGAGAGAGCAGGAAGCGGCGAGGCCGGTGGCAAGCAGCAGGTAGGGGATTGCGAGCAGGACGTCAACCGAGCGCGAGACGAGCACGTCCACCCAGCCGCGCAAATAGCCGGCGAGCAGGCCCGCGATCACTCCCACGATCATGGCGAGACCGGTGGCGAGGAATGCGACTATGAGCGAGACTCGAGCTCCGTAGATCGTGCGGCTGAACACGTCGCGTCCCAGCTGGTCGACGCCAAAGGGATGGGCCGAGCTGGGGCCGAGCGGAGTTCCGAACGCATCGAGAGCATTGGTGTCGCGCACGTTGGGGCCCGACGTGCCGGCGATGTCCACGATGAGCGGGGCCGCAATCGCGACGATCACGATCAACCCGATGAAGATGATGGATCCCAGCGCGAGGCGGTCCTGTCGGAAGCGTCGCCAAAAGAGCTCGAAGGCGGACCGAGCTGGTAGCTCGAGCCCGCCGGAGGGGACGTGGACTGGCGTACCCAGCTCTGTGGCTTCAGCCACGGCAGCCTCTCAGCGCGTGAAACGGCTCGACCAGTGTGGTCGCCTCAGTCAATTCTCTCCTTCCCCGCCAGCGACGCCCTGCTCACGCTCCGTCGCTGGGCTTCTTCCACGTTACCGCTGTCAGGGTTGTGAGCGATGTCCGCGTCGATGTCCGCCTGGCCAATTGCACCTTCGCCCCTTGTCCAGGGTGTCCCTGCAAGGGAGCGCACGGCGACCGCGACGACGACAAGGATGCCTATACCGGCAACCAGGAAAGTCGTGCGAGGGCTGTGCCCGGCGGCAACGAGGCCGCCGACCACGAAACCAAGTCCTGGCATCGCAGCGCCAACCGATTCCAGGACGCTCATGACCCGGGCCTGCATGGAGCTGCGCGTCATCTCCTGAATCGCACTAACGATTGACACCCACTGAACGCCGTTGCCGAGGCCTCCCAGGACCGATATGCCGCAGGCCGCGAGCAGCGTCGGTGCCGCGGCGAGGCCTAGATATGAGACACCGACGGCGATCGTGCTGTACATGAGGAGCAGTGGAAAGCTGGTTCGACGCAGTGCCGCGAACACAAGGCCCCCAAGCACCATCCCGATTCCCCAACTGGCCAGCAGCGCGCCGTAGCCCGAGTCGCCCGATCCGAGCGTGCTCTTCGCATAGATGACCTCGATCGGGATCACGGCGGCGAAGAAAACGAATGCGGCGGCCTGCGCGAAGAGCAGTCGGCGCAAAGGCACCCGGGCGGCGACGTAGGCAAGTCCGGTCCTGAACCTGTCCCTCCAGCGACCCTCCTCCGGTTCCGCGTGGGGTAGCGGCCCCGCGAACATCACCCCCGCGATCAGCAAGAAGGAAAGGGCGTCGAGCAACAGGGCAGTCTTGACGCCGAACCCCGCAACCACCAATCCGGCCGCGGCTGGGCCGGCTGCAGCCCCGGCGGTGAAACCCATGTTGAGGATCGCGTTGCCGGACCGCAGTTCTCCGGGGGCCTTCAGCAGCGCTGCGGTGACAGCTCGGGTGAGGGACCGCCCACTCAAGGCAAGGGTGCCGTCGACTGTCGCCACGGCGATAACTGCCGCCAGTGCAAAGTGGTCGACGAGCAGCGCTAGCACTCCGAAAGCAGCCGCCTCACCGGCATAGATCGCCGCCAGCGCAAAGCGTGGCGGTATGCGTTCCACCCGGGCAACGAGCGGTGGCGTCAGGAGTGCCGGCACAAACCGCGTGCCCAGGAAGAGGCCTGTGGTTGCAAGAGCACTGTGTGTGCGATCGAAGACCAGGATGGCGAGGGCGATGATCCCTAGCCAGTCGCCTAGTTCATTGAGCGTGAATGAGGCGGCAAGGCGGCGGAAGGCTGGGCGCCGAAGGGGGGCCCACAGCTCCATGGAGATTGCAGCGTCTTGACGCCTGAGTCTACCTAATTTTTGCACAACTTTCCCTGCAGATGCACAAGTTTGCTGGAGGTTCTGGTACAAACCTCTTGTTAATCGTTCCCGGGAAGGACCGGTGGAAACTATGGCTTGGCGTCACTAAGTACCTAAAAGCTTCGATGACCTCGAGGGGCGCCCAACACGGGGCGCCTTTCGTGTTTCTTGGAGGTTCCTGCGGCACCTGCCGCGTGGGCGTCGTCGCAAGGTGCCTTGCCGT
Source organism: Solirubrobacterales bacterium (assembly GCA_038329895.1). Classification (GTDB taxonomy): domain Bacteria; phylum Actinomycetota; class Thermoleophilia; order Solirubrobacterales; family 70-9; genus Mayfieldus. The sequence continues at coordinate 11,055 of JBBQNM010000037.1, forward strand.
GGGATTCGAACGGCCGTCCACAGGCACCAGCCTGAATAAGTGGCATTTGTCGCTTTTTCCCTCGTAGGGGTGGAGGAATTCGGCTTTTCTGCCGAGAAATAGGTTGATCCCTGCGCGCGCGTGCTCGCCGGGTCGACTGTATGCGCAAAGCCCGCCCCTCCAACTCTGTCATCGCCGCCCAAGTCGCGGCCCTCGTGACGGTGATCGTCGTCGGCATCCTTGTGGCTCCCGAGGCGAACTGGGACTTTGCGTTGATTGGCGTGCTGTTGGCCCTCACAGTGGTCAGTGACCTAACTGCCGTTGCCACGCCCTCCCGCCTGAAGATTTCGGCAAGCCTAGTTTCTCTCATCCTGGCAATCGTGTTTCTCGGTGCGACCCCCGCCGCGATTATTGGCCTCGGCACGATCCTGGTCGGCTGGCTGCGTTGGCGCGAGGCACCGCATTACTTCCTGAACAACCTCCTCACATATGTGACGTACCCGCTCGTTGCAGGAATCGGTTTTCATGCGCTCGCGCAGAACTTCGACCTCACATCTGCCGATGCCGGCTTCTACATGCTCGTCCTTGGCACCTTCTTCGCGGCGACGGTTCTGAATTTCTCGATGATTGCCGTCTACAGCAGCTATGTGGATCGCAGTTCATTCTGGGAGAAGGCCCAAACGAGTTTGCTCCCGATGATGCCATCGGAGTTGACAACCGCGCTGATGGCTCTGGGCGTTGTCTACATCTACAACGCAGTGGGGATCACGGCAGTCGTGCTCTTCGGTTTCGTCCTGGTGACCTTCCAACACCTGCTTGGCTCGCTCCTCCTCTCCGAGCAGCGCGCCGAGGAACTCGAGGATCGCACAAAGCAGCTGGTGAGCTTCCAGGTCGGGATGTTGAGCGCGCTGATGCGCACCCTCGACCTGCGGGACGAGATGACTGCTCGCCACAGTGCGTCGGTCGCCCGCTATTGCCGCGCGATCGCGGAGAAGGCCGGGCTGTCGAAGCAGGACCAAGAGCTGGTCCACGTCGCCGGGCTGCTGCACGACATCGGCAAGTTCATCCTTCCCGACAAGATCCTCAAGGCCAACGTCCCGCTCGACGACGATGATTGGAACCTGATCAAGATGCATCCGGCTCAGGGGGCCAAGGTCGTCGGGTCGGTGGACGGCTACGGACCGGTCGCCAAGATCATCATGGCCCACCACGAGCGGATCGACGGCAAGGGATATCCGCGTGGACTCAAGGGCGACGAGATCCCCGAGCTTTCGCGGATCATCTCGGTAGCCGACACCTACGACGTGATGACCGCTCGCGACTCCTATCGCGATCCGGTCTCCTCCTTCGAGGCGATCCAGGAGCTACAGCGCGTCGCCGGTGCCCAGCTCGATGAGCGATTCGTCAAGGTCTTCGTGGAGCAGGTGTTGGAAGGCAAGGACCTCGGCTTCCGCCACGGCGAGGACGCCGATTTCGACTTCGAGCTGGCGCTCGAAGAGCGAATCGCCGCAGTGGAGCAGGGGGCTGGATTCCTCATCGGCGTTGACCCGGATGGGGGCAACGGGAACCAGCCGCATCGCGACATTTCGGTCGGCGCCTAGTTAGCCGAGCGCCTACCGCCCCGGCCGCGGAAACTGCGTTCCCACGAAGCGGTCCCACATCCGGTCGGTCATCAGCCTTCGCGCTCCCAGGCCCATCCCCGCCGACGCCGTGACCTTGTAGCGGGTGCGCGGGCGCCGGGCCGAGATTGCCCGCTCGATCTTCCGCGCCACGGTCTCCGGGCCGCCGCCCAGTCGGGCCAGGGGACCTTCGTAGGCACTCGCGGTCTCGCGGCTGACCGTCGCGTTGAACTCCGCGTAGGGCCCTTCGGTCGGCAGCTCGCCGATCATCGAACCCACGGCCGCCTCGGCGAATTTGGTCTTGATGAGCCCCGGCTCGATCACCACGACGTCGACGCCGAACCCGGCCACCTCGAAGCGAAGAGCATCCGACAGCGCTTCTACTGCGTGCTTGGTCGCGCGGTAGACGCCGCCGCCCGGGAAGACCAGCTTGCCGCCCATCGAGCTGACGTTGACGATCTTGCCCCAGCCCTGCGCCCGCATGCCGGGCAGCGCCAGCTGGCACATCCGCATCAGCCCGAACACATTGGTCTCGAACTGGCGCCGCACGGCGTCGATCGGTACCTCCTCGATCGCGCCGCTTTGGCTATAGCCGGCGTTGTTGACCAGCGCGCCGACCGCGCCCTCGGCCTCTTCGACCGCACAAACGCAGGCACTCATCGAGGCCTCGTCGGTAACGTCGCAGGCCAGCGTCTCGCAGCCCTCGGTCTTCAGCTCCTCGATCGACTCGGGACGACGCGCCGTCGCGTAGACCTTCCATCCCTTGTCCGCCAGGTGACGGGCGGTCTCCCGCCCAATCCCCGACGAGCACCCCGTGATCAGCACCGCCCTCGATTCCTCGGTCATCTCGCTCCCTTCGTGCTCGCTTGCAGTCGCGCTATCGCCCACGCACCTATCATCGCGCTCCGTGCAATCACCCGGCAAGCCCGATCCGGCCGGCCCACCCAATGGGAGCGCCGAGGAAGAGGGATCCTCCCGGCGCACCTATCTGGCAAGCGAGCGCACCCAGCTCGCCTGGTGGCGCACGGGACTAACCGCGATCGCCGTCGCCCTGGGAGTCGGACGGGTGGTCCCGCAGCTCAACCACACCCACCACGAGTGGCCCTACGTCACGGTCGGCGCAGGCTTCGCGATCTACGGAGTGGCGATGATCGCCTACGGCACCTTGCGAGCGCGATCGGTTGACGCCGCCATCCAGGCGGGCAGGTTCTCCGTCGCCCCCGATCGGCTCCTGGCCGCGCTCACCGTCGCCGGCATAGTGCTTGGCGCCCTAACCGTCGTGTTGGTGATCGCCGGCTGATGCGCGCCGTCACCTATCAGGCCCCGGGCGAGGTCCGCGTGGACGAGAAGCCCGAGCCCGAGGTCGGCTCGCCCGACGAGGCGGTGATCCGGGTCGAGGCGACCGGCGTCTGCGGCTCTGACCTGCACATCTACCACGGCCGGGTCGCGATCGAGCCCGGCTTCACGATCGGCCATGAGTACGTGGGCACCGTGCTCGCGACCGGCGACGACGTAAGCAAGGTCGCCGAGGGCGATCGGGTGCTCGGCACCTACTGCACCGCCTGCGGCGAGTGCTTCTTCTGCCGCCGCGGCGATTTTCAGCAGTGCGACTCCAGCCGCGTCTTCGGGCATGGCGAAGCGCTCGGTTCGCTCCAGGGGGCGCAGGCCGACCAGCTCCTGGTCCCGCACGCCGACCTCACCCTGCGTCGGGTCCCCGACGGGCTCTCCGACGACGTTGCCCTGTTCGCCGGCGACGTGATGGGCACCGGTTACCACGCGGTGCAGGCGCTGGAGCTCGAACCCGGCTCCTCGGCGGCGGTGCTAGGCCTCGGCCCGGTCGGCCTCTGCGCCGTGCAGGCCGCCAGGGCCGCTGGCGCCGAGCGCGTGATCGCCATCGACTCGGTCGAGGAGCGGCTGCGGATGGCCGAGTCGTTCGGCGCGACGCCGCTTCACCTCACAGAGGACGACGTGCGCGCGCGGGTCAAGGAGGAGACCGAGGGCCGGGGCGTCGACGGTGCCGTCGACGCGGTCGGCCATCCCGACGCTCTCGACATGGCATGTCGGCTGACCCGTAAGGCGGGGACGGTCTCCGCAACCGGCGTCTACGCGGAGCCGATTCAGCTGCACATGGGGATCGTCTGGATCAAGGGGCTGACCCTGAAGACGGGGCAGGCCAACGTGATCGCCTACGTCGACCCGGTGCTGGAGCGGCTAAAGAGCGGCGAGCTGGACCCGACGCCGCTGGTCACGCACCACATGAAGCTCGACCAGGCGCCCGAGGCCTACGAGGTCTACGACCGTCACGAGGCGCTGAAGATCGTCATCACGCCCTGATGGAGTCGGCTCGCCTGCCATTTGCGCTCGCCGGGGCCGCACGCGCTCGGATCGGGCTGATCGCGATCCTGGTGACCCTGGCGGCGCTGGCCTGGGCGGTGACCGACGAGCGGATGCAGGGGATGGACGCAGGGCCGGGCACCGACCTCGGCGGGTTCGGCTTCTACCTCACGGTATGGGTGGTGATGATGGCGGCGATGATGTTTCCCTCGATCGCCCCGATGGTCGGTGTCTATGCCCGCCTGCAGGGGGCACGCCGAGAGTCCGGGCGCTCGGCACCGACTGGCGCGACGGCGACCTTCGTGGCCGGATACCTGGTCTCGTGGGGGCTCGCGGGTCTGCTCGGCTACGCGATCTTCGATCTCGGGCGCTTGATCGCACCCGATGCCTTCTCCTGGGACCGGGGCGGGCCCTACCTCGCGGGAGGGGTGATCGTCGTCGCCGCCCTCTACCAGCTGACGCCGAGCTGACGCCGCTCAAGGACGCCTGTCTCTCGCGTTGTCGCGGCCCGCTTTCCTTCGTGATCGAGAACTGGCGCGACGGGCGCTCGGGCGCTCTCTACATGGGCATGGTCCACGGCGCCTGGTGTGTGGGCTGCTGCTGGGCGCTGATGGCGGTCCTGTTCGCACTCGGAGTGATGAGCGTCGGCTGGATGGCCTTCGTCGCGGCGCTGATCGCGGTCGAGAAGCTGCTGCCCTGGAAGGCCATGGCCAACCACTCGATCGCCGTCTTGCTCCTGGTGCTGGGCATCGCCGTGGCGGTCGCGCCCAGGGACGTCCCCGGACTCACGCAGCCCGCCTCGCCTCAGATGCCGGCGATGACGGCGAAATAGCTCGGGCTAGGTGTCGCTCGAGGCGTACTCGAAAACCGACTCGTAGCCGCAGCGGCCCCGGACCTCGAAGCTGAGGCCCTCATCCTCGACCTTGATCAGCTCGGAGTGCACCTCGCGTCCCGACTGGGAATGGCCCGGGATCACGCAGGTGACCTCAGAGTCCTCGGCGACCGGGCTGTTGATCCGCACCGAGACGTGATTGCCGGCGCGAAACCAGCCCTGACCCTCATCATGGTCAACCTCAATCGCGACTGCCCGCACCCCAAGCAGATTGCTGGCCTTCCACGCCCACGGGAACTGCTTGTCGGGCGTGCCGCCGAGGCGGCCGAGGAAGATCTGCTCTAGCGCGCCGCGTTGGGTCTCGTCGCCGCGCTCGTCCAGGTAGAGCCAGAAACTCCAGGGCGAGCCCGCCTCATCGTCGTCATAGACGCTTGTGAGCACGACGCCCAGCCCGCTCAACTCGACGTCGCCGGCGTGACCCCGTTGGATCCGCCACGAGAGCGCCCCTTTGCAGATCCCAAACGTGGAGCGGCCGCCTCGCACCCCGTCGATACTCCGGCAGGGGCAGATCACCTCGCAATTGCAGGCCTCCAGGTAGGTCCCCGATATGGCCCAGGGCAGGTATTCGCTGATCGGACGAGCCTAGCGTCGACGACGCAATGCGATCAGAATGAGGACGTGGACGATTCGTTCTCCGGCAAGCTGCTGATCGCCGCGCCCAGCCTCCACGATTTCTTCCGGCGCACCGTGGTGCTGATGGTCGAGCACAACGAGCAGGGAGCATTCGGCGTCATCCTCAACCGCCCATCCGAGACGAGCGTCGCCGAGGTCGTGCCGTCGCTGGCTTCCTACGCCGAGGAGGACGAGGTGGTCTGGATCGGAGGACCGGTCGGCGCCGACACCGCGGTCGCATTGGGTCGCTTCGATGACCCCGACGCCGCCGCCGGCATCGTGGTCGGCGACCTGGGGGTGATCGATCCCGACGAGCCCGGCGAGGAATTGCGCGAGCTACGCGTCTACGCCGGACACGCCGGCTGGGGGCCTGGACAGCTGGAGGGCGAGGTCGAGCAGGACGCCTGGATCATCGAGCCGGCCTCGGCAGAGGACCCGTTCCGCGCCGGCGACCTCTGGGCCTATCTGCTCGGGCGGCGTGGCGGCGAGTACGCGTTCCTGGCGCGGATGCCCGAGGACCCGTCTATGAACTGACCGCCGGACTGGCGGGCTCGGGCACCCACTTAGCTGGCAGCTCGATCGGAATCGGGCGCCCGAAGCTTGGTGCGATTCGCATCGCAAGCTCGCCGGCAGGGCGCGACTCGATCAGGGGCCGAAGCTGGGGGAAGTTGAGCATCACCCGGACGCTGGTGGCGATCTGAAAGTCGGCCGCGTTGGGCTGCTCGCCGCCGATCACCTCTTCATCGATCAGCTCGTCGACATGGTCCAATTGGCCCGGTAGAGCCGCGAGCTCTGCGCGGACCGACTCCTCGGTCGCCCCCGAGACCACGCTGGCGAAATACCAGCCGACCGGCTTCGTCAACCTCGCTGCCAGGGCCGGCAGCGGCATCCCCGTCGTCTCGGCGAGGTTGCGCCTCAGCTCTTGGTCGCGCGCGACGCACCAGCGAAAGACGTTGCGGGGCGTCGGCTGCAGAACCTCGTCACCCCAGCGCTCGGCTTCCTCGACCGCGGCCCGCTGCTGCGGGTCGGCGGGAAACAGCGGCGGCTCGGGTTGCAGCGCGTCCAGCGCTCGCGAGACCTTCAGCGATCCCTGCACCTTGCGCCCGTCGATCTTCAGCGCCGGAACGGTGGCGCCGCGAAAGCCGTGAACGCGCAGGAGCAGCCGCTGCATCCCCGGCGGGATGCCGACGACCTCGTGCTCGATGCCCTTGTAGCGCAGCATCAGGCCCGCCGTGCGAGCCGGATGCGATACGGCGATCGAGTAAAGCTTCACCTTCACGCGAGGCAAGCCTATGCGCTGTCCTCCTCCGTCGGCTCCTGGCGCGGTTCGAGCTGCAGCTCGTCCTCCGCGCGTGGCACCCCCTCGACGAACTCCTGGCTTCGCTCGCGCTCCGCGTTCAGCTCATGGCCGAGCAGGATCGCCAGGTTGGTGATCCACACCCAGATCAGCAGCACGACGACTCCGCCGAGCGTCCCGTAGGTCTTGTCATAGGAGCCGAAGTTGGCGGCGAAGAGGGCGAAGCCCGCCGAGGCGACGGCCCAGAGCACCAGTGCCAGCACCGCTCCGGGCGTGACCCAAGCGAAGCCGCGCAGCTTCGCGTTCGGCGACGCGTAGTAGAGGAGGTCGATCATGAGTACGAACAGCCCCGCGAGGGCCGGCCACTTGGCATAGCTCCAGACCGTGACCGCCGTGTCCCCGACCCCGATCGGATCGGCCACCGCCCGCACGACCGGCCCGGTGAGCACCAGCGCCAGCAGCACCGCGGCAACCATGATCACCATCGCCAGGGTGACCGCGAGTTGGAGCGGGCGAAGCTTCCAGAACGGGCGTCCCTCCTCGGTCTCATAGATCACGTTGGAGGCGCGGATGAAGGTGCCGATGTAGCCGGAGGCGGACCAGAGCGCGGTGGCGAGGCCGACCACGAACAGCACGCCGGCCGAGCCTCGGTTGGCGGTAATCGAGTGGATCGGCCCGGAGAAGGTCTGCGCTCCCGACTGCGGCCCGATCCTGGTCACGATGTCGGTCACCGTCTGGGTCGTCGACTGCGGATCGGCGAACAGCCCGACAATCGAGACCAGCGCGATCAGCATCGGGAACAGCGACAGCAACCCGTAGTAGGTCAGCGCCGCCGCCCAGTCGGTGAGGTTGTCCTCGCGGAACTCCGCGACGGTGCGCTTCAGGGTGGCGAGCAGGGAATGCTCGCGCTGATTGCTCGATTTCACCATGGCTCCCGGGTGCCCGTGTAGCCGCCTGGGTCAGAGGCAGCCTAGCCAGAAGCAGCCGGCCGCCGCCAACAAGAAGCAGCCAGCTCATGGAGCTGGCTGCTGGCCGACTGGATGGCGGTCGGCGTTACTGCACTACGGGTGCTCTTACAGCACCGGTGTCAGCCCGATCGGTGAGTCCACGGGCCTGGAAGTCGCCGCAACATACCACACTGTCAATTGGCCAAAAGTCAACTGACCGCGGGGACAGGAGCAAAGTCTCGAGGCCCGCTACCAAAAATGCGCCCTTGGCAAGGTCAGACTCGCCAGCGGACGCTCGACGGCGAGAGCCTAAGCTCCGCCTCATGCCGGTAACCGCCAGGCCAGGGCAGCCAATCGTTATCCCGTCGGAACTGATCCGATGCTCCTTCGGTGGGGAGCCTATTGCTTGTTGTCGAGCTCGTATGCGATCTGAATCTGGTTGCGGGCTACTGCGACGAAGGGCTGTGACTCCGTATCGCCCCCACCGGTCGGCGAAAGCTCAACGTTGACCAGCGAGATGAAGCCAGTGTCCTGGCGGTTGAGCACATCGGAGAGCCTGGTACGAAATCCCTCGGTGGGCAGGGTCACGTCACCGACGATCCGAAACCTGGTGGTTTCGATCACGACGCGCTGAACACGGGTATCCATAGCGTTCGGTATCGGCCTGGAGCGGGGGGGCTTGAGGAGGGCACGCCCACGGCCGGCCGCGCCCAACAGCGAATTCGCCGGTCCGAACGGCGTTTATGGATCCGCCTCGACCTGAATCGTGAGCGGGCCCTCGCCCGCCCGCTGATCGGCGGGGTCGATGGTCTTCAGGCGCGGTTCGCCTACTCGCGGGTTAGGCGACACCCACCGTCCCGGGGGCGATGGGCGCGGCTGGTTTCGAACCAGCGACCTCTCGCGTGTGAAGCGGTAGCCCTCCGTGCGCTTCGAGGCGCCGTTTTCGGCTCTGGCAAGCCATCGGTGACCGGAAGCGCACGACCGCTTGGAAGGCGCGGATGCGGTTGGATGCGGGCGGATGGGGGTGGATACGGGCACCAGAACGGCCTGGGTACCCGATAGCCGGCACTAGCACGGCACCAGGGCGGGCGAGATACTGCGCGAGCGATGTCGGAGGAGAACGTCGAGCTGGTCAAAGTGGGTTGGCAAGACTTGATGAGCGGCGATCCGACCGAGATCGGCGATCTCTCGTTGTTCGACCCCGAGATCGTCTACGAGGACGACACGCTCCCGGACCACGTCGGCGAGACCTACCACGGCCACGAAGGCTTGCGGAGAGCGTGGGCTCGCTTTACCGATCCTTGGGAGAACTTCGAAAACGTCATTGAATGGGCCCGAGACGCCGGAGACGAGGTGGTCTCATGTCATTTAGTGCGAGGACGAGGCAAGGGCAGCGGGGTTGAAGGGGAGGGCCGCTATGCCTATTTGTGGAGGTTCAGCAACGGCAAGGTTGTTTACCTCAAGTCGTACGGCGACCCAACCGAAGCCCTCGAAGCCGCCGGGTTACGGGAGTAGCGATGTCGCAGGAGAACGCCAAGGTCGTTCGTCGCGCGTACGAACTTCTCAACCGCCGCGACGCCGAAGCTCTCGTCGACCTCTGTGCCGACGACTTCCTCATGGACATGTCGGAGCGGGTCTTCAACCCTGATACCTACCGAGGGCCAGGGGGCATCCGGCGGTTCCTCGCCGATGTTGATGCGGCCTGGCAGAGCTACCGCTGGGCTGTGGAAGACACGCGGGTCGTGGACGACGTAGTGGTGGCAATGCTCCATTGCCAGGGCCAGAGTCGTGAGGGTGGCCCTGAAGTCGACTGGCATGTCGCCTGGGTCTGGAAGCTGCGGGGAGGGACTCCGATCTCCCTTCGCTTCTACCGGGACCCTGCTCAGGCCCTCGAAGCCGCCGGGCTGCGGGAGTAGGCGATGTCGGAGGAGAACGTGGAGCTTGTGCGGGACGCGCTGACTGGCTTCAGGGAAACCCAGCAGCCGTCTCAAGACTTCCTCGCGCCGGATTTCGTCTGGGACCTGCGCGGGTGGGCCGCTTGGACAGGACAAGCGGAGTTTCACGGCAACGACGGCTTTGCGGAGTTCTTCGCTGCGTGGACCGATGCCTACGATGAGTGGACGTACGAGTTTGAGAGTTTCATCGATGCGGGTGAAAGCCAGGTCGTTGTAACGACTGTCCAGCACGGACGCTTGCGAGACAGCGACTCCTGGGTCGACCTGCGGGCCGCGTTTCTCTACACGGTCGAGGACGGGTTGATCAGCCGTGCCCAGGTCTACGCGAGTCCCGAGGAAGCCCTCGAAGCCGCCGGGCTGCGGGAGTAGGCGATGTCGCAGGAGAACGTCGAGATTGTTCGCTCGATATTGGAGCCACTCAACGGTGCCGATGTAGCCGCGGTCGACTGGAGCGCCGAGGAGGTTCGTGAGATTCTCGGCAGCGCGTATTCGCCGGACCTCGAGCTGAGAACCCTGGAATCGGGCATCGGCACCGGCCTCGATCCCGTCTACCGGGGGTTGGACGGTTTTGTCGAGTATCTGCGGGGCTGGTTGGAGCCGTTCAGCGAGTACCACATGGACTTCCTTGAATACGTCGAGAACGGCGACCGGGTCCTCGTTCCAATCCGTGCGTGGGGTATCGGGGGTGCCAGCGGCGCACGGGCCGAAATCGAGCTCACCATGTCGTACGAGGTCAAGGACGGCAAGATCGCGCGCATTGCCCAGTACGACACTCTCGATGATGCCCTCGAAGCCGCCGGGCTGCGTGGAGTAGGCCGCAGGAGGTTTGAGAGTGGGCGCGGCTGGTTTCGAACCAGCGACCTCTCGCGTGTGAAGCGAGCGCTCTCCCACTGAGCTACGCGCCCTCGCGGCAATCATAGGACCGTCCAGCCGCGCGGCGACCCGGCCGAGCGGCGGCGCTACCCTCCGCTCGATGGCCAGGGATCAGGGCAGGAGCGCGCGCTGTCGGGCGTTCTGGCGGGCGTCTGCCTCGTTCTCCTTCTTGGGTCCTCGGTCGCCTCCGGCCTCGAGCTGCGGGTTCGCAACAACCACCTCGTCGACGGACAGGGAAAAGTGATTCGGCTCCTGGGCGTCAACCGAAGCGGCGCCGAGTACGCATGCATCCAGGGGTACGGGTTCTTTGACGGCCCGACCGACCGCCACAGCATCCGGGTAATGAAGAGCTGGCACATCAATGCGGTGCGGGTGCCGCTCAACGAGGACTGCTGGCTGGCCATCAACGGAGTAAAGCCGGAGTTCGGCGGGACGTCATACCAACAGGCGATCGAGAACTTCGTCGGTCGCCTCAACCGGGCAGGCCTCTACGTGATCCTCGACCTTCATGTCGCCGCGCCGGTAGCGAGAAGGCGGTCGGGATCATCCCGCTGCCCGACGCCGACCACGCGCCGGACTTCTGGCGCTCGGTAGCCGCGACCTTCGCGTCAAACCACTCGCTCGCCTTCGACCTCTACAACGAGCCCCACGACGTCGGTTGGGACTGCTGGCTGCGCGGCTGCATGCTGCCTGCAGGCGGGGAGGGTTCACAGCAGCACCCCGCCTACCGGGCGGCGGGGATGCAGGACCTCGTCGACGCGGTGCGCTCGACAGGCGCCCAGCAGCCGGTGATGGCCGGCGGCCGCGGCTATGCACGCAACCTCGCCGGCTGGCTCGCGCACCGTCCCATCGACCCGGCCGGGCAGCTGGCCGCTTCCGAGCACAACTACGGCCGCCTGGCCCCCTGCGGGCCGAGCTGCAAGCAGGCGATCGTCGGGGTCGCCCGCGTCAACCCGGTCGTCGTTGGAGAGCTCGGGGAGACCGACTGCCGCCACGGCTACATCGATCGCTGGCTGCCCTGGGCCGATCGCCACGGGATCTCGTATCTCGGATGGACCTGGGACGCGGTGGCGCCCGGAAGCTGGACCTGCGGCGGGGGTCCGAGCCTGATCGAGAACTACGAGGGCGAGCCGACCCCGTTCGGGATCGGGTTCCGCGACCACCTCTGGGCCCTGGCGCGGCGCTGAGCCGGCCTCAGTGCCGTACCCAGGGGTGCAGGCCGAAAAAGGACCAGTTTCGTCGGCCGCATTTGGGGCAGCGACGAAGCCGCTCGACCTGCGCCCCGCACTTCCGGCAGTGCGGCTTCATCGGCACGATGCTGCTTCTTGGACTCACCCCGACAACCTAGCCACCGGCTACTTGCGCATCTCCACCGCGTAGACGGAAAGCCCGCTGGGGGCGCCCTTTGCCTTGAAGCGCCGCCGCTTCAGCTTCACCGCTTCTTCGTCAAGGCGTTCGCGCACCGAGTCGGAGATCAGCACCTCGCCGCCGGACGCCGCCTCGGCGACGCGGGCTGCGATGTTGACGTCGGTGCCGAGGTAGTCGCCACCGATCCGTCGCGGATGCCCGATGTGGATGCCGGCACGCAGTTGCGGGCGGTAGCCGTCCGCCTCCACCTCGGCGAGCGCGTCGCGGGCCTCAAGAGCCGCAGCCACGGCGCCGCCCGGGTCATCGAAGGCGGCCATCAACCCGTCGCCTAGCCGCTTGACGACGACTCCATCGTGCGCCGTAACCGGGGGCTCGATCGCCGCCCCAACGTCGCGCAGCAGCTCGACCGCCATCGTGTCGCCCGCTCGCAGCGACCAATCCGAGAAGTCGACGAGGTCCGTGAACAGGATCGCCAGCTCCCGCTCTCCGCGGTCGGCCCCCTGCGCCGAAATCGTGTCCCAGACCTGAAGCGCACTGAGGCCGATCTCGCCCAGCATGCTGGGTCGCTCCGCGGTGATCGCGGACAGCCGCCGCCCGAGCTGCTGGGACGGGTGCGAGCCGCCGGTCGAGAGCGGATCGCCATAGCCGCTGTCGCCGGGCAGCAGCTCACGGGCCAGCTTCGCGGCCATCAGCAGCCTTGGCTTTTCGTCGCTGCGTCTGAGCGCCGCGGCGAGCTTCTGGATCGTGCTCTCCCGCGCTGCCTCGTCGCGCTCGGAGATCTCAGCCCGCTCGCCGGCGTCCTCTTCGTACTCGGCCATGCGCGCGAGTCTAGGGCGGCTGACTCGCGCTAGCATCATCAATGGACCGTGCTAGGCGGGGTGCTAGCGGTGCCCTGTCACCCGCAATCCGCTCTAGCGGGGCCGAAACCCGTTCTGAGGGGCTGGCCTTCGGGGTCAGTACGCCGCAGGCGGCGCTGACGGCCAG
>JBBQNM010000038.1:0-23400 GCA_038329895.1 Solirubrobacterales bacterium
CCTGACGAGCAAGCGACGGCTGTTCGGACAGGTGCGGGCGTTAGCGTGAAGCTTCATTCGGTGTCCTCCTTGGTGCTTGGGGTCTCGACACTCCCCAGCCTCCAAGGAGGCCCGGATGAACAACGTGGTGAGGAACTACAGCTAGGCGGCTTCGCGCAGCGGGGCGGCGACGGCGTCCATCTCGGCCGTCACCGCCTCGGCTTCTTCGTCGCCGCCGGCACTCGCCACCGCCGCCTCGATCGAGGCGGCGGTGATCTCGACCAGCCGGTGCAACTCGCCCTTGGAGATCGCCAGGGGAGGCATCAGCACGATCACGTCGCCCAGCGGCCGGATGATCGCGCCGCGTCGGCGAGCTTCCCGGGCGACCCGGTGGCCGACCCGCAGCGCCGGATCGTGGTCGCCGACGTCGATCCCGACCATCAGGCCACGCCCACGTACCTCCGCGACCTCGTCCATCTCGGCCACCCCCTCGAGCAGGTCGTGCAGCAACCGGATCTTCGGCTGCAGCCTCAGCAGCGTCTTCTCGCGCTCGAAGGCGCGCAGGTTGGCGAGCGCTGCCGCGCAGGCGAGCGGGTTACCGGTGTAGGTGTGGCCGTGAAAGAAGGTGCGGAATTCCTCGTGGGCGCCGAGAAAACCCTCGTAGATCCGCTCCGTTGTCAGCGTCGCGGCGAGCGGCAGGTAGCCGCCGGTCAGGCCCTTGGCGAGACAGAGGAAGTCGGGCTCTACGCGCTCCTGCTCGCAGGCGAACATCGTCCCGGTGCGCCCAAAGCCGGTCGCCACCTCGTCGCAGATCATCAGCACCCCGTGGCGGTCGCACAGCTCGCGCACCGCCCGCAGATAGCCGGGCGGGTGGACGAGCATTCCCGCAGCGCCCTGGACCAGTGGCTCGACGATCACCGCGGCGATCTCCTCCTGGTGGGCGGCGAGGATCCGCGCCATGTCGGCTGCATCGCCCGGCTCGGCTGCGTGGGAGCCGAACAGCAGCGGCCGGTAGGCGGCGTGGAAGAGGTCGATGCCGCCGACCGAGACAGAGCCGATCGTGTCGCCGTGGTAGGCGTCGCGCAGGCGCACGAACGAGGTGCGACGCACATGCTGACCGCCGCGCTGGCGCCAGTACTGGAAGGCCATCTTCAGCGCCACCTCGACCGCGGTCGAGCCGGAGTCGGAGTAGAAGACCCTGCTCAGCCCGCCGGGGGCGAGGTCGGCCAGGCGCGCTGCCAGCTCGGCCGCGCCCGGGTGCGTGAGCCCGAGCATCGTCGAATGGGCGACCTTGGCCAGCTGGTCGCGGAGCGCGCGGTCGATGAGGGGGTGGCGATGGCCGTGGACGTTGCACCACAACGAGGAGACTCCGTCGATGTAGCGGCGCCCGTCGGCGTCGATCAGGTCACTGCCGTCGGCCCGCTCGATGACCAGCGGCTCCTCCTCGCACCAGTCGCGCTGCTGGGTGAAGGGATGCCAGAGGTGGTCGTGGTCGAGTCGTCGGTGTTGGGCCGCGGCGTTGCGCCGCGGCACAGGCATGTCAGGCGGCGAAGCCGCGGCATTTTCGTGACTGGCCGACATCGCCGTCGCCTAAGCTAGATGTCCGAGCGGCGGCAAACTCTGGGCTGAGGTCGAAGGTCCAGCTCGCGTTCGATCAGCCGTCCGGAATGCCCCGGCGGTGCAGTGTGACTTGCATCACACACGCAACTATTGCCGTCGCGCAAAGGTTGTGTTTGTGCAACTATTGTCGCAGTGGAACCTGTGACGGCAGCGAAGGCGGAGGGCACGACCGCCGACACGACGCCGGAGATCCGTGCCACCGCGGCACAGCTCGCGGCGATGCTCACCCACGTCTTCCTCCACGACCAGGGCGAGCAGCTGCAGGCAATCGAGGAGAGCGGGCTGACGATCACCCAGTGCAAGGCGCTTCTGACGCTGGCCGGGCCCGGCGAGAACGCCGAGCCCCGCCAGATCACCGAGATCGCAGAGCGGCTTGGCCTCTCGCTGCCGGCGATGAGCCGTGCCGTCGACGGCCTGGTCCGCAAGCGGCTGATCACGCGTGTTGAGGACGAACAGGACCGCCGCGTTCGCCGCGTCGCGATCACCGCCAAGGGCGAACGCCTGGGCGCGAAGCTGGTCTCCCTACGCATCGCCAGCCTCGAAGCTTTCGTCTCCACCCTCACCGCCGCCCAGCGCCGCAAGCTCGGCGCGGCGCTCGAGTCGCTGCTCGAGCGCGAGGAGATCGCAGCGACGTATGGCGATCTTAAAAAGGCCACCTCTTGATCTCCCGTCACCGCACCCGGCTGATAACCGACGCCAACCGCAAGTGGTGGACGCTCGGCGCGATGTGCTTCGCGCTGTTCATGATCATGCTCGACAACACGGTCGTGAACGTCGCGCTGCCCTCGATCCAGCGCGACCTCGGCGCCTCGATCTCGGGGCTGGAATGGACGATCAACGGCTACACGCTCTCCTTCGCCGTCCTGCTGGCAACCGGGGGGCGCCTCGGCGACATCTTCGGCCGCCGGCGCATGTTCATCGTCGGCGTCGTCATTTTCACCCTCTCTTCCGCCACCGCCGGCTTCGCCCCCGACACCCTCTCGCTGGTCGTCAGCCGCGTCGCCCAGGGCGTCGGCGGCGCCCTGATGATGCCGGGCACCCTGTCGATCATCACTGATGCCTTCCCCGCCGAAGAGCGCGGCAAGGCGATCGGGACCTGGGCCGGCGTCTCGGCGCTGGCGCTTGCGATCGGCCCGGTGCTTGGCGGCTTTCTCACCGAGCACGTCTCCTGGCGCGCGATCTTCTTCATCAACCTCCCCGTAGGAATAGGAACCGTCCTGGCGGCGCTGTTCGCGGTCCGCGAGTCACGCGACGAGACTGTCGGGCGCGAGGTGGACTACCTGGGCGTCGCGGTCCTCACCGCCGGCCTCACGGCGCTGGTGCTGGCGCTGGTCGAGGGCAACAGCTGGGGCTGGGGGTCGGCGACGATCGTCTCGCTGATCGCCGGCTCGGTCGTCCTGCTGATCGCCTTCGTCGCCGTGGAGCTTCGCGTCAGAGCCCCGATGGTCGAGTTCAGCCTCTTCGCCAACCGCAACTTCATCGGCGCCGTAACGGTTGCCTTCATCGTCACCTTCGCGATGCTGGGGATGTTCTTCTTCCTCGCCATGTACATGCAGAACATCCTCGGCTACTCGCCGCTCGAGGCCGGGGTTCGTTTCCTGCCCACCACGCTGGTGATCATGGCCGTGGCGCCGATCTCCGGCCGGCTGTCCGATCGCATCGGCCCGCGCTGGCCGATCACCGTCGGCCTGAGCCTGACGGCGGTGTCGCTCTACATGTTCACCCAGATCACCGCCGGTACCACCTATACGGACCTGCTGCCCGCCTTCATGCTGATGGGGACCGGGGTGGCACTGACGATGTCGCCGATGTCGACCGCCGCGATGAACGCCGTGCCGGTCGCCAAGGCCGGCATCGCCTCCGGCGTGCTTTCGATGTTCCGGATGCTCGGCGGCAGCTTCGGGGTGGCGGCGATCGGCGCCCTGTTCCAGGCCGGCGCCCGCTCGCGTGCCGACGCCCTGCTGTCGAGCAGCTCATTCAGCGCTGCGCAGCGCTCCGACATCGCGCACGGGATCGTCAGCGGCCAGCCGAGCGGCGCACAGCATCTAAGCAAGGCGCAGGCAACTCAGCTGACGGATGCGACACACGACGTATTCATCTACGCCCTTAGCCACGCGATGCGCTTGTCCACGGCAGTCGCGGTCCTCGGCGTGATCATCGGCTTCACGCTGATCCGGTCGCGCAAGGCGGACCCCGCTCCGCAGGCCGGGCCCGCGATCGCGGCGGGCACCGCGACCGCCGAGGTCGCGGCGGTTCAGGCCGATGGCTGAGTTCCGGACTGTCCTGGTTCGTGGGACCCTACGCCTGTTTCCCCAAGCGGAACGTCGAGCTGCGGCCACGAATCGGGACGGTTCAGGTCAAGGAAACGAAGTACAGCCACCGGCACGCCTCCCAATGACTCCAGCGTCCGACGGTTGGAGCTCTGGATCGGATCGGGATCCTGAGGCCAGGGAGTCAATACGACCAAGGCAACGTCGAGGGCGGCGGCCCGTGCCCCTTCCAGCGTCAGCAGAGTGTGGTTGATCGTCCCCAGGTCCGGCGGGGCGGCGACGATCACCGGCAGCGCAAGCTCACGTGCCAGGTCGCGCACCAGGTAGCCGGGCGCGAGGGGGACCATAAGACCGCCAACCCCCTCGCAGACCAGGACGTCGGCGTCCGCCTCCGCTCGCCGGGCAGCCCTAAGCAGCCGCGGTGGCTCGATCCGCTCCCCGGCCATCTCCGCGGCCAAATGCGGCGAGGCGGGGGGGTCGTAGCGGTAGGGCGCGATCTGCTCGTCGGACTGCGCGCTGCCGGAGGCGCGGCGCAGCAGCTCGTGGTCGGCCTCGCCGGGCTCGGACAGGCCGGTCACGGCCGGTTTGAAGACCCCAACGGCCTGGCCCTGGGCGACGAGCGATCGCGCGATCACCGCCGCGACCACCGTCTTTCCGACCTCGGTGCCGGTGCCGGTTACGAAGAAGCCGCGCAAGGCGGTCGGCGCTCCGCGCCTAGGCTGCTTCTTCGAGCCACGGGGTGGTCTCGCGGCGCTCCGGCTCGACCCACTGGTCCTCGTCCCACTCCTCCAGCGCATCCGGTGCCGGCCCCGTCAATAGACCGATCTCGCGAGCGGCGTCGCCGAGCACCTTTGCCGCTCGGACCAGCTCGGAGCCGCGGTGTGTCGCCATTGTCGCGAGGCGCAGGCGTGACGTTCCCTCGGGCACAGTGGGAGGCCGGATCCCCTGCGCGAACACACCCCGCTCCAGCGCCAGCTCGGAGAGCTGCACCGTTAGCTCCGGGTCCCCGACCATCACCGGGACGATCTGGGTCTCCGAGGGCGCCAGCGGCAGGCCCTCGGCGAGCAGCGCCTCGCGCATCATCTTTGCGTTCGCCTGCAGCCGGTCGACGCGATGGGGATTGGATGTGAGCACCTCCAGCGCCGCGTCGGCAGCGGCCACGATGGGCGGCGGCGGCGCGGTGGAGAAGATGAACGGCCGCGCGACGTTGATCAGGTAGTCGACCAGCACGCGACTGCCGCAAACGTAGGCGCCGTAGCTGCCGAGCGCCTTTCCGAGCGTGCCGACCACGACGTCGACCTGCTCAGAGAGCCCCGCCGCGGCGACCGATCCGCGGCCGCCCGGCCCGATCGCCCCGGTGGCGTGCGCCTCGTCGACCATCAGCCGGCAGTCGTAACGGTGGGCGAGGCGCACCAATCCCTCGATCGGCGCCACGTCGCCGTCCATCGAGAAAACCCCATCGGTGACGATCAACGATCCGCGCCCTTCAGCCTTTCGCAGCCCCCACTCGAGGTGGTCGAGGTCGGCGTGGCGGTAGGCGAAGGTCTCGGCGCGCGAGAGGCGACAGCCGTCGATGATGCTCGCGTGGTTGAGCTGGTCGGAGAAGACGACCTCGCCGTTGCGCGCCAGCGCCGCGATCGCCCCGGTGTTGGCGAGGTAACCGGAGCCGAACAGCAGCGCGGCCTCGTGGTCCTTGAAGGCGGCCAGGCGTTCCTCTAGGCGGCGGTGGAGCTTCATGTTGCCGGATATCAGGCGCGAGGCCCCGGCGCCGACGCCCCAGCGCATCGCCGCCTCGGCCGCCGCCTCGCGGACCCGGGGATGATCGGCGAGGCCGAGGTAGTTGTTCGAGCAGAGCAGCAGCACCGGCCGCCCGTCGAGCAGCACTCTGGGCCCCTGCGGGCCGCTGATCATCCTCAACCGCCGGTGTAGGCCGTGCTCGCGCAGCTCATCCAGCCGGTCGGCCAGATCGCCCACTAGTCGCCCCACCCGGCGGGTTGCTCTGCCATCTCGCTCGGGTAGGGCGGCGGCTTTGCCTTCGTCTTGATCACCCGCAGCTGTGTCGAGGGGTCCCAGAAGTCGGCCTCGGCCTGGCTGTCGATCAGCTCCTCCATCGGAATGTTCGGCGTCTCGCCCTCGAGCCAGCCGGCGCGGTTGTCGGGCCGCGGGTTGGCGCCGTTGTCGGGCTGGCGCTTGGTGTTCAGACCCAGCTCTTCGAACATGCCGCGGTCCTCCTCCGGCTCCGCCCCGAGGGTGGTGAGGAAGTTGCCCATCATCACTCCGTTGAGACCGGCCTTCACGGCAAGCAGCTGAAGCTCGCCGAGGTTCTCGACCCGCCCCCCGCAGAGCCGGAACAGGGCGCTGGGGATGATCAGCCGGAAGATCGCCACCCACTTGACGACCTCCCAGGGGTCCATCAGCGGGCGCTCGCCGAACTTCGTCCCCGACCGCGGGTTGAGCAGGTTTATCGGCACCGAGGTTGGGTTGATCTCCGACAGCTCGAACGCCATCTCGACCCGTTGGTGGGGGGTCTCGCCGAGGTTGAGGATGCCGCCGACGCAGGTTTCCAACCCCGCCTCCTTGACCGCCTGAATCGTGCGCAGGCGGCCCTCGTAGCGGACCGTGGTCGAGACCTCCGGGTAATGCGAGCGCGAGGACTCGACGTTGTGGTGGACACGCTGAATCCCGGCCTCGCGCAGCTTCTTGGCGCGATCGACCGACATGTGCCCGATCGAGGCGCAGCGCTTCAGGTTGGTCTGCTCGGAGACCAGCTTCGCTCCCGCAAGCACTTTCTCGAAGTCGCGCTTCGAGAGTCCCTGGCCTTGGGTGACCATGCAGAAGCGATGCGCGCCCGCTGCCTCCGCCGCCCGCGCGTGCTCGAGCATCTGCTCGGGCTCCATCATCGCGTGCATCGGGGTGTCGGCCTCCGCGTAGCGCGACTGGGCGCAGAACCCGCAGTCTTCGGCGCAACCGCCGGACTTGGCGTTGACCAGTGAGCACATGTCGGTCGAGTCGCCGAAGTTCTCGCGCCGGACCTCCCATGCCCGTTCGACGAGCGCCATGATCTCGTCGCGGTCAGTTTGCTCACCGAGCCGCAGCGCCTCGTCGAAGGTGATCAGAGCTGGCATGGAGGGTGGGGGAGAGTCGGCGCAAGGCTACGAGCGCCCCCGGACGGCGCGGCGACGCCTGCCACACGCCCCGTTGCCGCCCACGCCAACTGACCGGCGCGTCAGTGCAACCCCCGCCGTTAGCGTGTGTTGGCGGGGTGAGGAGAGTGGGGTTTGGCGTTGGATTCGGGAGGACATCGGAGAGCAAAACTGGCGATCGCGACCGCCGCCGCGGCGGGCGTCGCGTTGGTCCTCGCCCTGGATCTCGGCGGCCACCACGCCTCCGCGGTCGCGCGGTCGCCGCAGCAGCAGCCACCGCGGCCGAACGTGCTTGTGATCGAGACCGACGATCAGACGCAGGCGTCGATGCCGGAGATGCCCAACACCGAGCAGCTGGTCGGCGGCCAGGGCACCACCTTCGCCAACAACTTCGTCAACTACTCACTCTGCTGTCCCTCGCGTGCCACCTTCCTCACTGGCCAGTACGCCCACAACACCGGGGTGCGCGACAACCAGCCGCCCAACGGTGGCTTCGACAAGCTGAACTCGAGCAACACGCTGCCGCTGTGGTTGCAGGGGGCCGGCTACTACACGGGCCTGATCGGCAAGTACCTGAACGGATACGAGGCGCACAAGGCCGACCCGGGCGGCCCCCTGATCCCGCCGGGCTGGAGCGAGTTCCACGGCTCCACCGTGACCTACGACTACTACGGCTACCAGCTCAACGAGGGCGGGGTGCTGAACACCTATGGGTCGCTACAGGACAACCCCGACAACCCACCCGACCCGGCTGTCTACTCGACCGACGTCTACACCGCCAAGGCGGTCGACTTCATCAACCGACGCGCGCCCTCCAGCCAGCCGTTCTTCCTTTGGCTCACCTACCTGGCGCCGCACGGAGGCGGGCCCAACCCGCCGGGCGGCAACCACTGCGAGGGAACGGCGAAGCCGGCGCTGCGCGACCTGCATGCCAACGACTCGACCCCGCTGCCACAGCCACCCTCCTTCAACGAGGCCGACGTCTCCGACAAGCCGCCCAGCATCCGCAGTCGCAACCTCAGCGACGCCGACCTGGCCGACATCGCGCGCTTCTATCGCTGCCGGCTTTCCTCGCTGCGTGCCGAGGACGCAGGGGTAAAGCAGCTGATCGACGCCCTCAGTGCCAGCGGCGAGCTCGACAACACGCTGGTGGTCTTCACCTCCGACAACGGCTTCATGCACGGCGAGCACCGGGTCAAGTCCGGGAAGGTGGTGCCCTACGAGGAGTCGATCCGGGTTCCGCTGCTGATCCGCGGCCCCGGGTTCCGCGGTGGCAAGACCGTCCGCGATCTGTCGATCAACGCCGATCTCGCGCCGACTATCGTCGAGGCGGCAGGCGCCCAGCCCGGCCTGACCATGGACGGGAGGTCTCTCCAGGGCCTCGCGGGGAACCCAGGCCGCGAGCGCGGACGCGAGCTGTCGATCGAGGCCGGCGGCTACACCGGCGTGCGCACGGCGCGCTACACCTACATCGAGTACACGGGGGGCCAGAACGACGGCTTCCGCGAGCTCTACGACCTCCAGACCGATCCCTTCGAGCTACAGAACGTCGCCTCTGATCCCGCCTACGCGGCGGTGCGCTCGGCGCTCGCCGCCCGGCTGGCCAATGTGCGCAATTGCTCGGGCGACACCTGCCGACTTCTGCCGGGCCTGAGAGTGAAGCTGCGCAAGCGCAGAGGCCCGCACGGCTGCGCGCGACGCCCCGTGAAGGCGCGGGTCAAGGGAACCGACCGAGCCAGCGTCGTGCAGGCCGAGTTCATCGTCAACGGCAAGCATTTCGCGACCGACCGCAGGCGCCCCTTCCTGCGCAAGCTGCCCTACGGCAAGCTGAAGCGCAAGAGGCACTCGACGGTCAGGTTGCTCGTCGACTTGCTCGACGGCCGCCAGATGACGATCGACCAGCACGTGCGCGCCTGCCGCTGACCGCTGCATAGACTCGGCGGCCGGTGAGCTCACGGAGGATTCGCAGGCGACGGGCCGCGGCCGCGGTTGTGCTCGGCGCCCTGGCGGCGGCGATCGGGGTCCACGCGACGCTCGACGACGGCGGCGAGTCGGGCGCGACCGGGCCCGACGCCGGCGATCTGAGCATCGGCCAGCTGGCAGGGGAGCGATTGGTCGCCGGCTTCGCTGGCCCCGAGTCGCCCCCCGAGCTGCGCCGCATGATCCACCGGGGTGAGCTCGCGGGAGTGGTGCTGTTCTCCGACAACTTCGACGACCGCGCCGAAGCGCGCAGCCTGGTTCGCCGCCTGCAGTCGATCCGCCGCCCGCGCGGGCTCCGCGACCCGCTGCTGATCATGGTCGACCAGGAGGGCGGGCTGGTGCGGCGCCTGCCAGGGGCGCCGTTCGCCTCGGCGGAGGAGATGGGTCGTCGGGGGCCCTCTTTCAGCGCAAGGCAGGGCCGGCTCACGGCGCGCAACCTGGCGCGCACGGAGATCAACGTCGACCTGGCGCCGGTCCTCGACGTCCGGCAGGCCGGCGGGGCGATCGGCGAGGAGGGCCGTAGCTTCGGCGCCAGCGTCGAAAAGGTGTCGGGGACAGCGATTCCGTTTGCCCGCGGATTGCAGGCCGGCGGGGTCGCGGCGACCGGCAAGCACTTCCCTGGCCTGCGCGCAGCCGAGGTCAATACCGACGTCGGTGTGGAGCGGATCGACCTACCGAGGGCGACCCTGCGGGACGTCGACGAGGCGCCCTTCGAGAGCTTCGTTGCCGCCGACGGCAGGCTGGTGATGGTCAGCAACGCGGTCTATTCGGCCTTCTCGGAGCGGCCGGCGGTGTTCACTCGCGCGATCGCAATCGGCGAGCTGCGCGACCGGTTCGGCTTCGAGGGCGTCTCGGTCAGCGACGACTTGCAGGCCGCCGGAGCACGGGCATTTGGCGGCCCCGGCAAGGTCGGCCAGGCCGCGGCCGCGGCCGGGACCGACCTGCTGCTGTTCACCGACTATCAGGCGGCGTCGCAGGCCGGCGCCGCGCTGCGCAAGGCGCTTCGCGCCCGGGTGCTGCCGCGGGCCGACTTCGAGAGATCGGCCCAGCGGGTCCTCGACCTGCGCGCCGGCCTCGGCGGCTAGACCCCGCCCACCGTCACGTCGCCGGCAAGCGACTCCCAGAGATAGATAGAGGCGAGGCTGCGGTGCGGTCGCCAGCGCTCGCCGATCTCGATCACCTCGGCCGGGGTGGGCATCTCGTCGAGCCCGTAGGCGAGCTGGACGGCCTTGCGGATCCCGAGATCGCCTCCGGACACCACATCGGGCCGTTCGAGGTGGAAGATCAGGAACATCTCGGCGCTCCATTGCCCGAAGCCGCGCACGGCGACGATCTCCTCGATCACCTCCTCGTCGCTCAGCTCCTCCAAACGGTCCAGCTCCAGCTCGCCGTTGCGCACATGGGCGGCGAGGTCGCGGATGTACTCGACCTTGCGGCCCGACAGTCCCGCACCGCGCAGATCGGACTCCGACGCGGCGAGGATCTGTTCCGGCGTGGGAGTCTTGCCGCCGAACAGGTCGAGGATGCGGCTGTAGATCGTCCGCGCCGCCTTCGAGGAGAGCTGTTGGCCGACCACGGTGCGCAGCAGCGCCCCGTACGCGTCGGGCTTCGGCTCCCCGCGGCGGCGCTTCGCGGCGCTGCGCTCGCCGAGGCGCTCGATCAGCTCCGCCATCACCGGGTCGGCGGCGGCCAGCTCGGCCCGGGCGTCGGTCAGCGTCCGCGCCATTTCGGCTTTCGCTTCTCTGCGAAGGCGGTGATCGCCTCGCGGAAGTCCTCCGAGGAGAGCGAGGCCTCGCGCAGCTCGATCAGCTCGTATTCCTCCTGCGGTCTTAGCACCGGGTGGGCGTTCACCGTCTCGATCGCCCGCTTGTTGCCCTTCAGCGCAAGCGGTGCGTTGGCGGCGATCCTCTCGGCCAGCTCGACCGATGCTCGCTCCAACTCGTCCTCGCCGACCACGTCCTGCACCAGCCCGATCTCCCTCGCCCGCCGGGCGCCGATGTTGCTGGCGGTGAGGAACATCTCCTTGGTGCGCGCGAGGCCGATGGCATCGAGGAAGCGGCGCAGCCCCGTGTGTCCATAGATCAGCCCCAGCTTGGCCGGCGGCATCCCCAGCCTCGCTTCCCCGGCGCAGATACGCAGATCGCAGGTGATCGCCATCTCCAGCCCGCCGCCGAGGCAATCGCCGCTGATCGCGGCGACTGTCGGCCAGGGATGATCGGCGAGCGCCTCGATCGCGGCGTTGAACGGATGGGCGACAAGCGCCCTCGCGTCCCGCTCGAGGCTCTGCTCGGAGATCGAGCCGATGTCATAGCCGGCCGAGAAGTGTCCTTCCGAGCCGGTGATCACCACGCAGCGGACGTCGATTCCGCGATCCAGCCGCGGCAGGACCTCGGCAAGCGCGTCGAGGATGTCGTGGTCGAGGGCGTTGCGCTTCGCCGGGTTGTTGATGCGAAGCCGCGCCACCGCCTCGGCGGGCTCGTCGAGCAGGAGCTTTCCTGCGGCAAGTTCCTCGGCCATCAGTGCCCCTTACGCCAATGGGTGTCCATTGGTGGGCGGGGCACTACTCCAGGACGACCAGGACGTCGCCCTCGCTGACCGACTGGCCCTCCTCGCAGCGGATCTCCTTCACGGTGCCGTCGTCCTCGGACTCGACCGGGATCTCCATCTTCATCGATTAGAGGATCGCCACCGTGTCGCCCTCGGAGACCTGGTCGCCGACCGCGACCTCGATCTTCCACACGTTGCCGGTGATTTGGGCCTCGATGTTGGCCACGGCGCGCCACAATACCCGCCGCGTGGGAGCAGAGCCGAAGAGCGGGCGTCGCCCGCGGGTCGCGATCGTCGCCGCCCGCAACGAGGCCGACTCGGTCGCGGCGACGTTGCGGGCGCTCGCCGGGGCACTGCCCGGCGTCGAGCTGTGGCTCGCCGACGACGCCTCCGGCGACGGAACCGCCGAGACGGCGATGGTGGCCGGTGCCAGAGTCGTGAGCCGCCGCCGCCCGCACGGCAAGGGCGCAAACGTGACCGCGGCCGCCGAGGCGATGCTCGGCGAGGGCCCCGAGCCGGATGTCGTGCTGCTCTGCGACGCCGACCTCGGCGACTCCGCCGCCGCACTGGTGCGACTGGTGGAGGCGGTGGAAGCGGGGGAGTGCGACCTCGCGGTTGCGAGCTTCGCGCAGCGGCTCGGGGGCGGCTTCGGCGTCGCGCTGGGCTTTGCCCGCTGGGTGATCCGGCGGCTCTGCGGGGCCGAGCCGGCGGCGCCGATCTCGGGCCAACGGGCGATGCGCGCCGGGCTGCTGCGCGAGACGCTGCCCTTTGCGGCCGGCTTCGGGATGGAGATCGGGATCACGGTCGACGCGGTCCGAGCCGGCTACCGGTTGCGCGAGTACGAGCTCCACCTCGAGCACCGCGCCACCGGGCGCTCGCCCCGCGGCTTTGCGCACCGCGCCGCGCAGCTGCGCGACTTCGCGCGCGCATACCTCAGCAGGCGACGACCCCGCGGATAGGCTGGCGCCACTTTGATCCTCGCCATCGACCAGGGGACTACCGGCACGACCTGTCTCGTCTTCGACGAGGAGGGGCGAATCGCCGGGCGCGGCTACAGCGAATTCGAGCAGCACTTCCCCCAACCCGGCTGGGTCGAGCACGACGCCGCCGAGATCTGGGACGTGACCCGCCAGGTCGCCACCCACGCGATCGTCGCCGCCGGCATCCAGGGCGCCGACCTGAAGGGGATCGGGATCACCAACCAGCGCGAGACGGTGGTCGCCTGGGACCCCGACAGCGGCGAGCCGATCCACCGGGCGCTGGTCTGGCAGGACCGCCGCACCGCCGAGCGCTGCGACGAGCTGAAGGCGGCCGGCCACGAGGCGCTGGTGCGCGAGCGCACCGGGCTGGTCATCGACCCCTACTTCTCGGGCACCAAGATCGAGTGGATGCTGCGCAACGTCGAGGGCGCCGAGCGGGCCGTTTTCGGCACGATCGACTCCTGGCTTCTGTTCAAGCTGACCGGGCGCCACGTCAGCGACTACTCCAACGCGTCGCGGACGATGCTGTTCGACATCCGCCGCCTCGCCTGGGACGACGATCTCTGCGGGCTGCTGGGCGTCGACCCGGCGCGGCTGCCCGAGGCGGTGTCCTCGTCGGAGGTCTACGGCACCACGTCGGAGTTCGGCGGCGAGGTGCCGGTTGCGGGGATCGCCGGCGACCAGCAGGCCGCCCTCTTCGGCCAGGCCTGCCATCAGCCGGGGATGGCAAAGAACACCTACGGGACTGGGAGCTTTGTGCTGCTCAACACCGGCGGCGAGGCGCCCGAGCCCGGCGAGGGGCTGCTGACCACGGTCGCCTGGGGGATCGGGGGCGAGACCGTCTACGCGCTGGAGGCGGCGGTGTTCGTTACCGGCGCCGCGGTCCAATGGCTGCGCGACGGGCTGGGGATCATCGACGAGGCGGCCGAGAGCGAGGCGCTGGCGGCGTCGCTGGAGGGAAACGACGGCGTCTACTTCGTGCCGGCGCTGACCGGGCTCGGGTCTCCGTACTGGGACCCCTACGCGCGCGGGACGATCGTCGGCCTGACGCGCGGCACGGGCAGGGCGCACCTGGCGCGCGCGGCGCTGGAGGCGATCGCCTACCAGACGGTTGATGCGGTGCGCGCGCAGGAGGCGGCCTTCGGCAATCGGCTCGAGACACTGAAGGCCGACGGCGGAGCGGTCGCCAACTCCTGGCTGATGCAGTTCCAGGCGGATGTGCTGGGGGCGCCGGTGATCGTGCCCGAGATCGCCGAGACGACGGCGCTCGGCGCCGCCTACCTGGCCGGAATCGCGACCGGGCTCTGGAGCCAGCAGCAGGTGGGGGAGATGTGGCGCCAGGCGGCGCGCTACGAGCCGCGGATGGAAGAGGCGCAGCGCGAGGGCCTGCTCGGCGATTGGCGGCGCGCAGTCGAGCGCGCCAAGGGCTGGGCCTCGGCCCAGGCCTAGCTCCTAGAAGGGAAAGCGCCGGTGGTGCTGGTGGTGCTCCGCCTCGCCGGTCCCCCGGACGATTGCGCTCGGTGACCCTGAGCATCCGCGGCAGCGTAACCAGCGTCGAGGCAGAGGGTAGGAGCCTTCAGCGGACCGGGTTGCCGGAAACTCCGCCGCGCAATGGCAGAGATCAAGCCACAGGTCTACAAGGACCCTCGTCCAGCCAGCTACTTCAGAGGCTTTCACGAGCGCGCCCGCAGACGTGGCCCCGACTGGGTCTATGACGTCTGCCGCATCATCCTCACCCCGCCGACGCTGTTCATCTACCGCAGCCGCGCGATTGGTAGCGAGCACGTGCCGCAGACCGGGCCCGTGATCCTGGCGCCCAACCACTTCAGCCAGTGGGACCACTTCTTCGCCGCCGTGTTCCTGCGGCGCAAGGTCCGCTTCATGGCCAAGTCGCAGATGTTCAAGCCGCCGTTTCTGACCTTCATCCTCTCCCACGGCGGTGCCTTCCCAATTCGCCGCGGCCACCGCGACGGGGAGGCGTTCAAGACCGCCCACGCGATCCTCGGCCAGGACGAGTGCATGCTGATCTACGCGGAGGGAGGGCGCTCACGCAGTGGGGGCCTCGGCGAGCCGCGCCCCGGCATCGGGCGGCTGGCCCTGGAGTCCGGAGTGCCGGTGGTCCCGATGGCAATCCACGGCTCGGCCGGCGTGCGGGGCTGGAAGCGCCTCCGATTCCCGAAGGTGACCGTGCAGTTCGGCGAGCCGCTCAGCTTCCCCGCGGAGGCAAAGCCGACCCGCGAGCGCCAGCAGGAGGTCGCCAACGAGATCTTCGACCGGGTGCGGGCGATGTACGTGACGCTGGAGGAGCAGGGCCGCCGCGGAGTGATCCGATCCCTGCGTAAGGGCCTGTCGGCTCCGGAGCCGGGCAAGGCGTCGCGGGCGGAGCGCTAGGGATGCTGGCCGGCGCGTTGCGCGCCGGCACATGCATGTCAGGCGGCGAAGCCGCCGCAAATTGTGCGCGCTACGCGTAGCGCTCTTCGAGCTGTTCGTAGAAGGAGGGGTCGTGGCCCGGGGTGATGATCGCGTGGGGGAATTGACTGCGGAACAGCTTCAGCTCCCGTAGCGAGCGGCGCCAGTTGTGCCGGTCAAAGGGGCGGGGAGGGGGTGGTGCTCCGCCCTCCAGCTGGCGGTAGGTATAGACGGCGTCGCCACCGATCACGAAGTCGCGCTGCCCCAACCGCGCCACCACCGACATGTGACCGGCGCTGTGGCCGGGGGTGTAGGCGAGGCGGATCGAGCCGTCGCCGAACAGGTCGAAGGTGCGCGCGAAGCTCGCATATGACGAAACGTTGCCGCGAGCGAAGTCCATGGTCCGGTAGTCGAAGACGAAGTCGTAGTGGGCCGGCCGGTAGCCCTGGAGTGCCGGCTGGCGCGCCGTGGTCGCCGCGACCCACTCGGCCTCGCTGAGGACGAAGGTCGAGTCGGGGAACTCGGAGATCGCCGAGGCGTGGTCGACGTGCAGGTGGGTCATGACGACAACATCGACTTGGTCGATGTTGCGCTTGCGCAGCTGGGCGGGCACGTCCTCGCCCTGGTTCAACTCGGGCGGCGCGAAGCGAACGGCAGCCCGGCCGAAGTTCTGGCGCGGATCGCTGGTCACCGAGGGGTGAAGCCCAGTGTCGACGAGGATCGTCCCGGCGCTCGGATGGCGGATCAAAAACGCAGGGCAGGGCACCGTCCAGCGGTTTGCACTGGAGAACAAGCCGCGCAGCAGGCGCAGAGTCAGGAACCTCCCGCCAGGCGATTCCATGAAGTCCTTGGGCCAGCTGACGTGACCGGCGATCAGGGGCTCGACCACGACGGTGGCGCCCTGCTTGCCGCCTGCAAGCGGCTCGTGAAGCGGCTTCGGCTCCGCGTGGATCTTCATTTGAACTGGCTCAGCCTAACGGGCGGATAAGCTGGCCCGCCGATGCCTGAGAGCGATCCTTCGCGCGTTTTCGCGCCCGGTCTGCTGGCCGGCCGCGTCTGCCTCGTCTCCGGCGCTGGCAGCGGGCTCGGGAGGGCGACAGCGCTGGAGCTGGCGGCGCTCGGGGCGACGGTGATCGGCTGCGGGCGGCGAGCCGAGCCGCTGGAGGAGACAGGGGCTGCCGCGGCGGGACTCGACGGCTCCTTCGAGCACGAGGCCGCCGACATCCGCGACGAGGAGGCGGTCGAGCGCCTCGTCGATGGGGCGATCGAGCGTCACGGACGGCTAGACGTGCTCGTCAACAACGCAGGCGGTCAGTTCCTCAGCCCCGCCGAGGCGATCACCCCGAAGGGATTTCGCACCGTGATCGAGCTCAACGTCCAGGGCACCTGGCTGATGACCCACGCCGCGGCCACCAAGGCGTTCATCCCCCAGCGCGAGGGGAAGGTGGTCAGCGTCACCCTCTCCCCCCACCACGGAATGCCGGGGATGGTCCATTCCGGTGCGGCGCGGGCCGCGGTCGAGAACATGATGAGGACGCTGTCGATCGAGTGGGCGCGCTTCAACGTCAAGCTGTGCGCGGTCGCGGCCGGCCAGTTCGACACCGAGACGCTGCGGACGAAGTACCCCCAGCCGGTGGTCGAGAACGTCCACCGCACGGTGCCGCTACAGCGGCTCGGTACGCCGGAGGAGATGGCGTGGCTTGTCGCCTATCTCGCCTCGCCGGCGGGTGACTTCCTCTCCGGTTGCGTACTCACGATCGACGGGGCCCGCGACAACTGGTTCGGTGCCTGGCCGCCGGGCGGCGCCAGCGACGAGGCCGGCGAGCCGCTGGCGGAGGAACGCAGGCCGAAGGACTAGCGGCTGTCGCCGAGCCGGGAGGCGACCACGCCGCCGAGGCGCCGGTAGCCGGCGATCGAGGGGTGATCGCCGTCGGCGGTGAGGCGGCGCTGCATCAGGTTCGGCTTGCGGGGATCGGCGAGCGTCTGGTTGAAGGGAAGTACCGGCACCCGCTCCAGCTCCGCCGTCGTACCGATCAGGCGGTTGAGCCGGTCGATCAGCGGCGCGGCGACTGGGTAGCTGCGGTTCCACGGGAGCACGTTGGCCAGCGCCACCCGCAGGCCGAGCTGCTTTCCCTGCTGCACCATCCGGCCGAGGTTGGTGGCCGCGCCGGTGACCGCGAGGCGGCGCAACGCGGCCGGGCTCTGAAGCGACTGGGCGATGTCGTTGATCCCGCCCTGCACGATCAGCACGTCGGCGCCGCGCGCACAGCTGCGAAGGCGGGTCGCTATCTGCGAGGTCGGCTGGCCGAAGACGCCGCAGTTGCGAAACCGCAGGCCCGGTTCGTCGCGGTGCGCCCAGTACTCGTACTGGCTGCGAGGGTCGTGTCCGAACCCGAGCGCCGCGCGGGCATTGGGGCTGGGGTCATAGCCGGGATTGCCGGCCGTGATCGAGTCGCCGAGCGCGGCCACCAAGACCGGCCCCTTGTTCGGCGCCTGGCCATGATGCTTCTGGTTCGACGACGAGCTGCCGCAGCCGCCAAGCGTCGCTGCGGCCGCGATCGCGCCGCAGGCGAGTGAAACGCGCGCCGCGCAGCTCAGGCGCGAAGCCGGCCCTCCTCGATGCGCGCGGCGAGGTCCTTTGACTGCTCGCGGACCACGGTGCCGTCCTCGAGCTCGATCGCGGGCAGCACCTTTTGCCCGCTGAGCTTCTCGAACTCATCGCGCTTGCCGCGCCGCACCGGGTGTTTGACCACCTCGTACTCGACCCCCGCGTCATCGAGCGCCTTCTGCACCTTCCAGCAGGGATGAGCGCCGATCTTCAGCCACATAGTTGAGCAGCGGTGGAGCTTCACAGCCATTCCGACCTCCTCGTCAGATGTACATCCCGCCGAATTGCCCGCCGGTCACGTTGAGCACCTGGCCGTGCACGTAGTTGGCCATCTCGGAGGCCAGGAACACGACCGGTCCCGCCGCCTCCTCGGGCTGCGCGGGTCGGCCGATCGGGATGATCGCCGAGGCCATCGCGCGCATCTGCTCGGGAATCCCCAGCTCGACCTCCTCGCCGCCCGGAGCGGTCATCGTCTCGCCCGCCTCCTTGGAGGCGGTGAGGCGCGTCTCCACGAAGCCGAAGGCCACCGCGTTGACGTTGATCTTGAACTGGCCCCACTCCTTGGCGAGCGTCTTGGTGAGGCCCACGACCCCCGCCTTCGCGGATGAGTAGTTCGCCTGCCCGGCGTTGCCCATCGTCCCCGAGATCGAGGAGACGTTGATCAGCTTGCGGAACACTTCATTGCCCTCGGCAGCCTCGGCCTTTGCGGCCTCGCGCCAGTGCGGAGCCAGCGCGCGGGCGACCCGGAACGGGACGATCGTGTGGATATCGAGCATCGCCTGGAACTGCTTGTCCTCCATGCGGTGAACGACGCCGTCCCAGGTATAGCCGGCGTTGTTGACCACGATGTCGACCGATCCGAAGGCGTCCACGGCGGCCTCGACCAGCTTGTCCGCGGCGCCCTCCTCGGTCAGGTCGCCGGCGTGCACCGCGGTCTCGCCATCGATCTCGCCCGCCGTCTGCTCCGCAACGTCGGCGTCGAGGTCGTTGATCAGCACCTTCGCCCCCTCGCTCACGAACCGTTCCGCGGTGGCGCGGCCGATGCCGCGAGCCGAGCCGGTGACGATCGCGCTCTTGCCGTCAAGTAGTCCCATCTGTGTGCGTTCTCCTTCCAGGGTCTTCCAAGTCGGCGGGAACGCTATATGTAGGCGCGATCGGGGGGTCGCACAGGATTCCGGGGAGGAAGACGTGATGAGCCGACGACAGCGGGCGCATGGAGGGCACAGAGCAGCCCCAGCCGGCTGTCCCATCGGCCGGCGCGGTGTCGGACTATCCGGTCACCTTCTCGGTCGACTACCCGGACCGGGCGCCGAACCGGGTCAGCACCGCCTTCCGGATCTTCGCAGCGATCCCGATATTGATCGTCTCCGCCGCAATCACGGGCATAGGTGGGTTCGATTTCGGCCACACGAGCAGCGGCGCCTGGGTCGCGCAGATCAACGGGATCGGCGGCGGCCTGCTCTTCCTGCCGCCCCTGTTCTTGATCGTCTTCCGCCAGAAGTACCCGCGCTGGTGGTTCGACTGGAACCTTCAATTGCTGCGCTTCACCAATCGGATCGGGGTCTACCTCGCGCTGATGGATGACCGATATCCGTCGACCGACGAGCAGCAGTCCGTCCATCTCGACTTCCCCTACCCGGACGCGAAGGTGGATCTCGACCGCGGCATGCCGCTGGTCAAGTGGCTGCTGGCGATCCCGCACTACATCGTGCTGATCTTTCTCCACGTCGGGCTCTTCTTCGCCCTGATTTTTGCTTGGTTCGCGATTCTCTTCACCGGCCGCTACCCGCGCCCTGTCTTCGACTTCGCGGAAGGCCTGCTCCGCTGGGACAGCCGCGTCTACGGGTACGCCTGGATCTTGGTCACCGACAAGTACCCGCCATTCCGGCTAGCTCCCTGAGCTGGCCAGAGCGAGCGACTCAGGCGGCAGGCGGCTGAACCAGGTTGATCCGAGCCGCTCGGTCCCTGGCGAGGCTAAGGTGGAGCCGATGGATCAAGACGACCGGCAACCCATGTTCTCGCTAGCGCCATGAGCGTCAGGGTGGCGGTCATATCCCCGCGCAAGGCTAGTCGCCCCGCTTAAGAAGGTTGGGCTAGCCTTGATTCCGTTAGCAGTGATCGACGCCGCCTCACAGGTCGCATCCGTGTCGAAAGCCGGTTCCGTTTCGACCCGGCCGGTCTGGCGCGACTCGATTGCCCCATACGAGCGCCCGTCCTGGAGCCGGAGCCTGCTCGACGTCGCGACCTCGGTCGTGCCCTACGTAGCGCTTTCGGTGCTCATGTACGTCAGCCTCGGCGAGGTCACCTACTGGGCCACCGTCGCCCTCGCGATCCCGACCGCCGGGTTCCTAATGCGAACCTTCATCGTCTTCCACGACTGCACCCACGGCTCGTTTCTGCCCTCGCGGCGGGCCAACCTCTGGGTCGGCCGGCTGAGCGGGCTCCTCATCTTCCAGCCGTTCGGGAACTGGCGCCACAGCCACGCCGTCCATCACGGCACGTCCGGCGATCTCGACCGGCGCGGAACGGGCGACGTCCCGACGCTGACCTTCGATGAGTACGTCGCCAGCTCCTGGAGGAAGCGGCTCGGCTACCGTCTCTTCCGCAACCCGCTCGTCATGTTTGGGGTCGGACCGCTGTGGTCGCTGATGCTCGGGCCTCGTCTGTGGTCGCGCTCGATGCGCCCGCGCCAGCGGCGGAGCGTGGTCATCACCAACCTCGTCCTGGCGGTGCTGCTGGGCGCGATTTGCTGGCTCGTCGGCTGGCAGGAGTGGCTGCTCGTCCAGATGCCGACGGCGATCCTCGCCGGGACGGCAGGCGTCTGGCTCTTCTACGTCCAGCACCAGTTCGAGGACGTCTACTGGGAGAGCGGCGAGAGCTGGGGCTATGCGGACGCGGCGCTACGCGGGAGCTCGTACCTGAAGCTGCCCCAGCCCTTCCAGTTCTTCACCGGCAACATCGGCCTCCACCACGTCCACCACTTGAGCGCCAAGGTCCCGAACTACAACCTGCAGCGCGCGCATGACGAGAATCCAATCTTCCGCGACGTCCCGGTGCTGACCGCATGGGACGGCGCCGTCGCGGTCCGGCTCAAGGTGATCGACCCGGAGGCCGGTCGCCTGCTTACCTGGTCCGAGGTCCGCGCGCGCCGCGCCGCGGTTCCCGCCGCGTCGCTGGCGGCGCTTTAGCTCGCGCTCCCGCCGTTGCCAATTAAACGGCTCGGCGGAGTGGGGGGAACCGTTAGGTTGCCCGAGAAGCCCGCGGTAGCCTTGCCGGCTAATCAGCTTGCATCCACGGAAAGAGGATGTCCACCGAACCAGGCGATCCCCTCGAAGCCCTTCAACACAAGGGGGCGACGATGGCGTGTCCGGCATGTGGGCGGCGGGAGTGGGCAAGTAGCGGTCGGGCTGAGCTGACCCGGGAGCCGCGCACCGAGGTCTACCTGCTGTCCTGCAGGGGTTGCGGCTACGTGAGAATGCATGACCTGGACTTCCTCGTGGAGGGCGACTCATAGCGAAGAGAGCCCGTGGTCTTTACCAGGCTGGCGCTGGTCTGCTGTCGGCAGCAAGAGCGGTTGGACCCCCGGATTGCCGTTTCGCCTGAGACCCCGGGAGGTCGCTGGTTCAATCCAGTCGCCCCGACCCTCTAGTTCGCAGTTGATCGCCCGCAACATCGGGCGCGCTCGGGCTGACGCCGCGACCGGAAGAAATCGGCCCCTCGGACCGCTAGCCCGCGCCTGAGCGCCGGACGGGCGCGCTCGGGGTCGTGGGCGCCAGTCCCACGGAGACGAGAACCGACACGCCGTAGCTTCGGCCCTTCTGCGCCAGCGCCTTGAAGCGCCCCGGACGCTCGAGGATGGCGGAGACGCTCGCCAGCCCCTGTTTGTCCGTGCGCGCTTTCCCGCCTGCGAAGCTGACTCGCGCCCGGCGCAGTGGCCGGCCGTGGCGCGTCACATACACCGTCGCCACCACGGTGCCGGGTAGCCCGGAGGTGGCAGTGCCGAGGACCTGCACGTCAAAGCGCACGCGGCCGGGGTTCCGAACGAAGTGGAGCAACGCGCTCGACGGTCCGAAAGTGAGCTCACAGCCGGGGTCGAATGGCGCGATCAGCCAGTGCAGCTCGCCACCGAGCGTGGGGATCACGTCGAGGCCCTCAGACTCGCCGCAGAGGCTCATCTCGAGCTCGAGCCGCCGCTCGCCGTTACGAGGATCCACGGCCCACACCTGATACGTACCGTTGCTTTCTCCGGCCAGCAACAGCCGGCCGTGCCGGAAGACAGCGCCCGTCACACCGGTCGGCGGCACCGCACCGGCGAGGCGACGGACAGCGTGCAGCACCGGGCCCGTGGGCGCGGCGTTGGCTGCCGAGACCTCGCTCGAGCGGTAGGCGAGCAGGTCGTTGCCGCTGCTGGTCCAGATCAGCGAGCCATCCGGCGAGGTCTCGGCCCACATCGCTTTCGGGATCTCCACCGGGTCGAGCTTTACGTAGTAGCGGAAGGCGAGCGTTGCGGGGTCGGCGACCCCGAACGAGCCGGTGCCGCAGGTGTTGCCCACACCGGGCGTGAAGCACTCCATTGGCAGGATCACACGGCCGCCCTCGCCGGGATTCCAGGTCGGGTCGCCGATGTGGTTGTAGCCCTCGGCGAGCTTGACGGCGGGAGGGATCGCGTTCGGCACACCGGCCGTCTGGCCTAGCAGCGGCGTGGTACGCCACAGACCCTCGAAGACTCCCGTGAAGTACACGTTCGCCTTGGCCGGATCAGAGGTGAGCCCCTGCCAGTATGAGGCGGGAACCGAGCTCGCTCCGGTGAGCAGCCAGAGTCCAGGATCCTGGCCGCTGGCCACGGGCGCGCCGGCCAGGATGAGGACCGCCGCGGCGGCAAGGGAGGCGACTAGTGCCCGCGCAGAACGCACGCAATCCAGCCTAGCGACTCCCCGGAGGCCGCCGGCCTGTCAGGGCTGGAAGCTCATGACGAACGGTCCGCAAACGCCGTCGTCGGTCGTCAGTGGGTTCCCGTCGATTCCCTTGCTCCAGATGTCGTCCCACTGCCGGCTGCGGTACAGCCCGTCCTTGCTGCTAAAGCCGACCGGCGCGTAGTCGGTGAACGCCTTCCTTTACTCCCAAACCCAAAGTGAGGCCGTGAGAGCTCGTGTCAGGCCTCTTTAGAAACGGGACGACGGTCGCTTCATCCGGTGCCTACTCCTGGACCTGGTCGATGTCTCGCCGGCCGCTGAAGCCGCATCAGCGTGCGTAGGGGTACCTCTCGCTCGCGGCCTTTGTGCGACACCCTCACGCGAAAGCAGGAGCGATGCCGTCAGCTCAAGTCCCACTGCTTCTACGCCGGGAAGCGAAGTCGACCGGCGACCGGCGGCCAGCGTCGTTCGGCAACGTTGAGCTAACCGTCGCCGGCGCGCTCAGTCGTGCGCGTGCCGCGCCGCTCGCGGCGTAGTCGCCGCTCGGCGCATGCGGTATACTGGGGCGGGTGATGTTCCTCGATTCGAAACGCGACGATGCCTGACCTGCAACACCCTCCGGCCAAACTAACCCTCTACACCTGCCACGTTGGACGCGGCGGGCCATCGTTCCTACCTCACGGGTGCCGTCGCGCTCATGAGGCGCTCGACGAGGCGGGGATCGCGTACGAGAGCGTCATCTTCGGCAAGGGCCGTCCACTCGCCATCGGCACAACCGGGAAGCGCCCCGACCTCAAGCGGATCAGCGGACAGGAGAAGCTGCCGGTCCTCGCGCTCACGGACGGAACGACGGTGAACAGCTCGGACGCCATCGTCGCCTGGGCCGCCGAGCGCGACGCCGAGGCCCTCGAAGCCGTGGGGCGACAGGAGTAGGTCTGGCGAGTTTCGCTA
>JBBQNM010000039.1:0-23323 GCA_038329895.1 Solirubrobacterales bacterium
ATCGCCGGTGCGCTGACCGGGAAGGGCCGCTTGCAGCGGTCCGCCGACCTGGCGGCGCTCTCGGCCGCCCGCTCGATGCGCGACGAAATGCCGCGCGTGACGGCGCCGCCGCGGTTGCCGAACGGCGCTCCGAACCCCGCCCACATCGACCGTGCCATCTATCTCGCCAGGGCGCGCGACGCCGCCTTCGGCGCGGCTCGGGCCAACGACACCGATCCGGCGCGGCTGCGGGTCTCATTTCCCGACGCCAGCGCCTTCCCGCCCCTGCGCGTCCGGGTCACGGTGCTCGCCGACCTTAGCCCACCGGCCCACGGCGAGGTGGCGGCGTGGGCGGTCGCCGAAGCCTCGCCGGCTGCTGGTGGGGAGGGTGAGATGCCGGCGCAAGCCAGCGGCGGCGGCTACTCGGGCCCGCTCGTCTACCGCAATGGGGAGGGGATGCGGCCCGACGTCGCGGCGGCGTTCGACCGGATGGCCGTGGCCGCCCGACGCTCCGGGATCGCGCTGATCGTCGTCTCGGGCTTTCGCTCCGACGCCGAGCAGGCGCAGCTCTTCGCCCAGCACCCCGACCCAACCTGGGTCGCGCCGCCGGGACATTCGCTGCACCGCTGCGCGACCGAGCTCGACCTCGGCCCGGCAACGGCCTATGGATGGCTGTACGGGAATGCCCGTCGCTTCGGTTTTCTGAAGCGCTATTCATGGGAGCCCTGGCATTTCGGCTACATCGCCGGTCCGCCGCCGTGTTCGGCGGCCGGAGACCGAGGTGGACTGGAGACGGTGGGGGGTGGCGGCGAGTTGGAGGGCGGCCCCTCCCAGAACCTGCCGTCGTTCGTGCCGCCCCGCTTCCGCGACCCGCTGCTGCGCTCGGCCGCGCACTGTAACGTCTCCGCCGCCCTGCTAGCCGCGCAGTTGATGGCCGAGTCGGGCTTTGACCCGTATGCCGTCTCTCCCGCCGGGGCGCAGGGGATCGCCCAGTTCATGCCCGGTACCGCCGCCTCCTACGGGTTGCGCGACCCATTCGACCCCGAGGCCGCGATCGACGCCCAGGCGCGCATGATGTCCGGCCTGCTGCGCCACTTTGGCTCGGTGCGGCTGGCGCTCGCCGCCTACAACGCCGGCTCGGGCGCCGTCGATGGCTGCGATTGCGTGCCGGCCTACCCCGAGACGATCGCCTACGTCGCCCGCATCCTCGCCCTGCTCGACGGCTCCGGGGCGCTGCTGTCGCCGCCGTTCGACGTGCGGTTGGTCGCCTGAGCGTCGCCCGGATTAGTAGGCTGCGGGCCGATGGCGATCGCTGAAATACAGGGCGTCGAGGGAATCAAGGAGCTGCTGGGCAAGCAGGTCGGGCCCAGCGACTGGCGCGAGGTCACGCAGGAGGACATCAACGACTTCGCCGACCTCTCCGGCGATCATCAGTGGATCCACGTCGACGTCGAGCGAGCCAAGAAGGAGAGCCCGTTCGGCGGCACGATCGCGCACGGCAACCTGACCCTGTCGCTGATCGACGGCTTCCGTCAGGACCTGATCTCCGCCAGCGGATTTGTTCTCGGAGTCAACTACGGCTGGAACAAAGTCCGCTTCCCGGCTCCGGTGCCTGCCGGCAGCCGTGTCCGGGCCAGCGCCGAGGTGGTGGAGCTGGACGAGGTCAAGGACGGCTGGTGGCAGATGGTGACCCGTTTCACGATCGAGGTCGAGGGCTCCGAGAAGCCCTGCTGCGTCGCGGACAGCGTCGCCCGATTCCTGCCGGCGCAGGGATCGAACGGCTCCTAGCGGAGCCGCCGATCCGAAGCTGAAGTCGAAAAGCTGGGGCCGCCGAGCCCCCTCGCCCTATTTGACCGTCAGCGTGCCCTTCATGCCGCCATCGGCGTGGCTGGGCACCGTGCAGAGGAACGTGTACGTCCCCGGCTTCAGCGTCGCCGTCACCGACTTGGTTCCTCCGGAGAAGATCGGCGTCGCGGCCACCTTCTGGCCGCTGGAGGTCTCGATCGTGAAGTCGTGCGCTATCGGGGCGTCGTTGGTGAAGTCGAACGTGTCCGAGCCCGCCTTCGCACTCAGGCTGGTGGTGTCGAACTTGAGCGCCCCATTGGGGTCGGCCGAGACGCTGATCGTCTGACCGCCTCCGCCTCCGCCCCCGCCCCCGGCGCCGGACGAGGTGCTGGTCGCGTTGGTGCTGCTGTCGTTGCTGCTGCTACCGCAGGCGACGAGGGCGATTCCCGCGAGCGACAGGGCGAACATGGCGAGGACCTTCTTCATGGACGAGCTTCCTTTCTATAAGTCTTGTGGTCTCAACTCTAATGCGGTCATTCAAACGCGATACGAGCCGAAGCGCGTCCAGGTTCAGCTTCCGCTGAACTCAGGCTCCTCGCCGGCGAAGAACGCGGCCACGCCCCCTTGCAGGTCCTCGGTGCCCATGCTGTCGGCGATCCCGTGCCGCTCGAGCTGCAGGTGGTCGGCGATGCTGTTCTCGAGGCTGACCCGGCAGAGCAGCTTCGCCATCCGCACGTAGTGCGGCGCCTTGGCGGCGAGCGTGGAGGCCTTCTCCCGAGCCCTGTCCATCAGCGCGTCGGCCGCCACGACCTCCGAGACCAGTCCCGCCTCGAGGGCGTCCTCGGCGGTCAGGTTGGGGTCGTTGAGCATCAGCTCCAGCGCCCTGCTGGGACCGATCACCCGCGGCAGGAAGTAGGTCATGCCGCCGTCGGGGGAGGCGCCGATGCGACCGTAGGCGCAGGCAAAGAACGCCTCCTCGGAGGCGATCCGGATGTCGCATGCGAGTGCCAGCGAGAAGC
This sequence comes from Solirubrobacterales bacterium, assembly GCA_038329895.1. Taxonomy (GTDB): domain Bacteria; phylum Actinomycetota; class Thermoleophilia; order Solirubrobacterales; family 70-9; genus Mayfieldus. The sequence goes on from JBBQNM010000039.1 coordinate 2,784, forward strand.
CCGCTCCGGCGGCCGGGCCGTTCACGGCGGCGATCACCGGATAGGGGATCCGCTGCATGTCGATGATCGCCTGGTGCAGGACCTCGGCGCCGCGGCGCACGTTGGAGGGCAGGTCGATCTCGTCGGACTCGACGCCCTCCCGGAACCAGTTCACGTCGCCGCCCGCAGAGAACGCCCTCGCGGCGCCGGTGATAACCAGGGCCCGGAGGGGCGCCAGATCGGCGAGCCACGAGAAGGCCTCGACCAGCTCGCCGATCATCTGCGGGCTCATCGCGTTCAGCGAGTCGGGGCGATCGAGGGTCAGGGTGCCAATCTCGCCGTCGACCTCGATTCGCAGCGTCGCCAGATCCGGCGGGGCGATTGTCTCGGTGCTCATCTTCTCCATCCTTCGTGCGGTCATCGCGGGTACTGGGCCGCGGTGCGACCGGTTTGGCTGTGCGGCCAGGAGCCTACCCTTTGCTTGATGGCGACAAGCGACACAGAACGCGAACAGCGTCTCGCCGAGCAGCGGCGCGCCCTGCCGGACTCGCCGGGCGTCTACCAGTTCTTCGACGAGGACGACTCGGTGCTCTACGTGGGCAAGGCTCGCTCGATCCGCAAGCGGGTCGCCTCGCACTTCTCGGGCGCCCAGAACGAGCTCACCCGGCGAGTGGTGCGAATCGACTTCCTGGTCACCGCCTCCGAGGCCGAGGCGCTGCTCGCCGAGCAGAGCTTCATCAAGCGCCACCGCCCCCTCTTCAACATCCGCCTGCGCGACGACAAGTCCTACCCCTACGTCGCCATCAGCCTCGACGAGGACTATCCGCGCGTCTACTTCACCCGCGAGCGGCACCGTCCCGGCCGCGCCTATTTCGGCCCCTTCTCGAGCGCCAAGCGGGTGCGCGAGACGCTCGATCTGCTCGGCAAGCTGTTCCAGTACCGGACCTGCGAGGGCCCCGAGCCGGGCCGCCGCTCCGGCAGCCCCTGCCTCGACTACTACATCAAGCGTTGCGGGGCGCCCTGCGTCGGCTACGTGGGGCGGGAGGAGTACCGGCGCAACATCGACGCGATCATCGACTTCCTCTCCGGCCGCTACAACCAGGTCGAGCGCTCCCAGCAGCGCAAGATGGAGGAGGCGGCGGAGGCGCGCGACTTCGAGCGCGCGGCCGTGCATCGCGACCGGCTGGCCGCGGTGCGATCGCTGTTCGAGCGCCAGCGCGTCGCCGGCGGCTCGGTCGGCACCGCCGACCTGATCGGCGTCGCCGCCGAGGGGACCGACGCGAACGCCCAGGTGTTCCAGGTCCGCGACGGGATCCTCGCCGAGCGCCAGAGCTTCTATCTCGAAAACCAGGGCGAGCGCGAGCTGGCCGAGGTCGCCGAGGAGTTCATCGGGCAGTACTACGCCGCCGCGCCCACGGCGCCGCGGCTGTTGGTGGTCGGGCCGTACCTGCGCGAGCGGGCGCCGCTGCTCGAGGAGGCACTCAGCGAGCGGCGCGGCTCGCCGGTCGAGGTGCGGGTCGCGGAGCGCGGCGACAAGCGGCGTCTGCGCGAGCTGGCGGAGCGCAACGCGAAGCTGGCCCTCGACCAGGATCGGCTGCGCCGCGAGCACCGGCGCCAGCGCCGGGTCGAGTCGCTGTCGGCGCTGCGCGAGGCGCTGGGCATGGAGGAGCTGCCGGTGCGGATTGAGGGATTCGACATCTCCAACCTCGGGCCCGAGCACACCGTCGCCTCGATGGTCGTCTTCGAGGGAGGGGCGACGAAGAAGGCCCACTACCGGCGCTTCAGGATCCACGGGGAGCAACGAGCAACGAGGAACGAGGAACGAGCAACGAGGAACGGGGGGCCTGATGACGTCGCGGCCATGGAGGAGGTATTGGCGCGGCGGATGAGTCGCTACCTCGAGCAGGCCGACCTCTCCCCGCACGAGTCGGAGCGCGACGAGAGCTTTGCCTCGCTGCCCTCCCTGGTCGTGATCGATGGCGGCAAGGGCCAGCTCTCGGCCGGGATGCGGGCGCTGCGACCGTTCGCGGAGCGGGGGGTGAAGGTGATCAGCCTCGCCAAGCGGCTCGAGGAGGTCTTCGTGCCGGGATGCTCGGAGCCGCTGCAACTCCCCCATGACTCGGAGGGTCTGAAGCTGCTGCAGCGGGTGCGAGACGAGGCGCACCGGTTCGCGATCGAGCACCACCGCGGCCGCCGTGACCGGGCGATGACGGGCTCGGTGTTCGACGAGCTGCGTGGGGTCGGTCCGGTCCGCAAGCGGGCCCTGCTCGCGCACTTCGGCTCACCGGAGCGCTTCATGGCCGCCAGCCGCGAGGAGCTGGAGGCGGTTCCGGGAATGCCCGGCAAGCTGGCGCGGGAGATCCACGAGCAGCTGAATCGGACCGGTTGACCTGTGAATCTTCGGGACGACGAAATGATCAAGCAGAAAGGGGGAAAGCAGGTAACGATGGTGGTGATCACCGGCCACTCGGGGGCCGGCAAGTCGGAGGCGATCGCGGCGTTCGAGGACGGCGGCTACTTCTGCGTCGACAACCTGCCGCCACGGATGATCGGGTCGCTCGGCGAGCTGTTCCGCCATCAGGGCAGCGGCGTGGAGCGGGCGGCGGTGGTGTCCGACGTGCGCGGCGGCGATTACTTCGACGACCTGCTGCACGTCCTCGACGACCTCGACGTCGACGGGCTGGCGCCCAAGGTGCTGTTCCTGGAGGCTGACGAGCAGACGCTGGTCGATCGCTACAAGGAGACCCGCCGCCGTCACCCGCTGGCGCCCGACGGCCAGGTCGTCGATGGCATCCGCGCCGAGCGCAAGATGCTGACGCCGCTGCGCGAGCGAGCCGACGTGGTGATGGACACCACCGACCTCAGCGGCGGGGTCCTGCGGCGCCGGATCGCGGAGGAGATGCTGGATGCGGGCGAGGACCAGCGAATGGCGCTCACCCTGCTCACCTTCGGGTTCAAGAACGGCCCGCCGCGAGAAGCGGATCTGATCCTCGACGTGCGCTTCCTGCCCAACCCACACTACGAGGACGAGCTGCGCCCACTGACCGGCCTTGACCCCAAGGTGGTCGAGTACGTCGAGGCCGGCACCCAGGCGGGCGAGTTCTACGGACGGCTGATGCCGCTGCTCGACTTCCTGATTCCCGCCTACGTGAAGGAGGGAAAGACCCACCTGACGATCGCGATCGGCTGCACCGGCGGCCGTCACCGCTCGATCACGGTCGCCGACCGGATCTCGCGCCGTCTACAGAGTCACAGCGACGTGGTGGTGCGGATCAAGAACCGCGACGTCGAACTGGAGTAACTCGGTGCTCGGTGTTCGGTTTTCGGGAGAAGGTTCGAGCCAAGAGCCCGAATACCGAGGACCGAATACCGAAGACCGAACCCTAGAATCGCTCCGCGATGCCGGACGCGGTCATATCTGTTCGTGGCTTCACCAAGAGCTACGGCGATGTCGAGGCGGTACGCGGCATCGATCTCGAGGTCGAGCGGGGGGAGGTTTTCGCCTTCCTGGGCCCCAACGGGGCCGGCAAGACCAGCACCGTCGAGGTGCTGGAGGGCTACCGCCGCCGCAGCGGCGGTGAGGTTTCGGTGCTCGGGGAGGACCCCCAGACCGCGAATCGCGGATGGCGGGAGCGGATCGGCATCGTCCTTCAGTCCAGCAAGCTCGACCCCTATCTAACCGCGCGCGAAGCGCTCAGCCTCTACGCGGGCTACTACCGCGAACCGCGACCGGTCGACGAGGTGATCGAGCTGATCGGGTTGCAGGAAGAGGCGGACACGCGGGCTCGCAAGCTCTCAGGAGGCCAGCAGCGGCGCCTCGACGTGGGGATGGCGCTGATCGGTGACCCAGACCTGCTCTTTCTCGACGAGCCGACGACGGGCTTCGACCCTCTGGCGCGGCGCCAGGCCTGGGACGTGATCGCCGAATTGCGGGAGCTGGGCAAGACGATCTTTCTCACCACCCATTACATGGACGAGGCGCAGCGCCTCGCCGACCGGGTGGCGATCATCGCGCGGGGCGAGATCGTCGCCAGCGGAACGCCACAGGACCTAGGAGACCGCGAAAGCGAGCCGACGACGATCAGCTTCCGCCTCGCGGACGGGTTCGATGTCGGTGATCTCCCCGAGCGGCTCGGTGAACTGAGCGCCTCCGGGAACGGGGCGGTGTCGTTGCGAACGGCGACCCCGGTGCAGGTGCTGAACAGGCTGACCGGTTGGGCGCTGGAGCGCGGGGTCGACCTCGAGGGGCTGGAGGTCAACCGTCCCTCGCTGGAGGACGTCTACCTGGAGCTAACGGCGCAAGCGGAGGGGGAGCCGGAATGAGCGCAGGCGCTCTGGTTCTGCACCAGTTCAGATACGACCAGAAGACCTTCTGGCGAAACCCCGCCTCGGTCTTCTTCACCGTGATGTTTCCGGTGTTGCTGCTGGTGATCTTCGCCACGGTGTTCTCGGGGCAGACCGTGGATGTGGGCGGCGGCATCGACGTCGACACCTACTACGTGCCGGCGATCATCACCCTTTCGGTGATCTCGGCGACGACGCAGAGCCTGGCGATGTCGCTGACGATCGCCCGCGAGGACGGGCGCCTGAAGCGCGGGCGCGGGACCCCGATGCCCCCGTGGGTGTTCATAGCCGGTCGGATCGGCAACGCCATCGTCGTCTCGCTTCTGATGCTCGCCCTTCTCGCCTCGATCGGCAAGGTCGCCTTCGGCGTGCCCATCCCATGGTCCAGGCTTCCTCAGATCGTGGTCACGCTCGCGATCGGCGCCGCCGCCTTCTGCTGCCTGGGGGTGGCGCTGACGGCCGCGATTCCCTCCGCCGACGCCGCCGCCCCGATCGCCAACTTCGCGCTACTGCCGCTGTACTTCCTTTCCGGCGTCTTCATCCCGGAGGATCAGCTGACCAGTGGGGTGATTCACTTCGCTGACGCCTTCCCGGTCCGTCACTTCTTCGAGGCCTTCTTCAGCGTCTACGTGCCGGCCGGCGCCGGGGGATCCGGGATGCAGTGGGGCCACCTCGCGGTCGTGGCGGCCTGGGGGGTCGCCGGACTGCTGGTGGCCGTGCGCTGGTTCCGCTGGACCCCCAGAGAAGGCTAGGAAGCTAGGTGCACGACTGATGTCGGGCCGCCCGGGTAGGTTTGACCCGTGATCCACCATGTGGTTCTCGGTGTCTCGGACCTGGAGGGCAGTGGAGCCTTCTATGACGCCCTGCTGGCGCCGCTCGGCTGGCGCCGCCACCTCCAGGACGACGGGGTGGTCGGCTGGGGGATCGCGAAGCCGGTCTTCTTCGTCTCCGAGGATGCCGCCGCCACGGCGACCCACGGCCTGGTCTGTTTCACGGCGCCTGGCATCGCCGCCGTCAAGGCCGCCTGGGAGAGCGGGTTGGCGCACGGCGGCAGCGGCATCGACGCGCCCGGTGAGGCACGCCGGACCGGGTCCGGCTCCTACTCGGCCTTCATCGCCGACCCCGACGGCCACAGCGTCGAGGTCACGGTCGGCTCGGATTGAGCACGCGCGGCCGGGGGCCTGCGCCGAGTCCATAAGATCAGAGGGCAAGCCACCCGAGGAGGGAGAGCAATGCCAGTCAAGGTCGGGATCAACGGCTTCGGCCGCATCGGGCGCAACATCTTCCGCGCCGCCCACGCAGCCGAGGCCGACCTAGAGTTCGTCGCGGTGAACGACATCACCGACCCGGCAACGCTCGCCCACCTGCTCAAGTTCGATTCGATTCTGGGTCGGTTCCCCGGCGAGGTGGAGGCAGCGGATGACTCGATCACAGTTGACGGCAAGCAGATCAAGGTGCTCGCCGAGCGCGATCCGGCGGCGCTTCCATGGGGCGAGCTGGGCGCCGAGGTGGTGATCGAGTCGACCGGCCTGTTCACTGCTCGCGACGACGCCGCCAAGCACCTCGAGGCCGGCGCCAAGAAGGTGATCATCAGCGCGCCCGCCAAGGGCGCCGACTTCACGGTGGCGCTGGGAGTCAACTTCGACGCCTACGACCCCGCCGAGCACCACGTGATCTCCAACGCCTCCTGCACGACGAACTGCCTGGCGCCGGTGGCGAAGGTGATCCACGAGACGGTGGGGATCGAGCGCGGCTTGATGACCACGATTCATGCCTACACGGCGGACCAGCGGCTTCAGGACATGCCGCACAAGGACCCGCGGCGCGCCCGTGCGGCGGCGATCAACCTGATCCCCACCTCGACTGGCGCCGCTAAGGCGATAGGCCTGGTTCTGCCCGAGCTCGACGGCAAGCTGAACGGCATCGCCGTACGGGCGCCGGTCGCGATCGGCTCGGTCGTCGACCTGGTCTGCAGCGTCGCCAAGGAAACGACGGCGGAGGAGATCAACGCCGCCGTCCGGGCCGCCGCCGGTGGGCCCCTGGAGAACATCCTCCTTTACACCGAGGACCCGATCGTCTCCACCGACATCGTTGGCGATCCGCACTCGTCGATCTTCGACTCCGAACAGACGATGGTGATCGACGGTCGCATGGTCAAGGCCGTCGCCTGGTACGACAACGAGTGGGGCTACTCCAACCGCTGCGTCGAGCTGGCGGCCAAGGTGCTGCAGCCGGTGGCGGCGGGCGCCGGTTGAGCGGGCGCGCAAGCGAGCAGGCGGCCTCGGCGCGCGGGAGCTTTACGAAGGCGAGCGTCCGGGACGCCGAGCTGGAGGGCCGCACCGCCCTGCTGCGGGTCGACTTCAACGTTCCGCTCGAGGACGGCCAGGTCGCCGACGACACCCGCATTCGCGCCGCGCTGCCGACCGTCGAGCTGCTGCGCGAGCGCGGCGCCGCGACGGTGCTCGTATCCCATCTCGACCGTCCTGACGGCCCCGACCCCAGGCTCTCGATGGGGCCGGTCGGTCAGCGACTCGCCGAACTGCTCGGGGTCGAGGTGCGCCAGGCGCCCGAGGTGGTCGGCGAGCAGGCCTCGCAAATGGCCGCCGATCTGGGCCCCGGCGATCTGATGCTGCTCGAGAACAGCCGTTTCGAGCCCGGGGAGACGAAGAACGACCCGCAGCTCGCGGCCGCGCTCGCCGCGCTCGCCGACCTCTACGTAAACGACGCCTTCGGGGCCGCCCACCGTGCCCACGCGACCACGGTCGGGGTCGCGCGGCGCCTTCCCGCATACGCCGGCCTGCTGCTCGAGCGCGAGGTGCGCGAGCTGACGGCAGTGGTCGAGGAGCCCGCCGAGCCGCTTGTCGTCGTGCTCGGTGGAGCGAAAGTCAGCGACAAGATCGGGGTGATCGAGCGGTTCCTGGGCATCGCGGAGGAGATCCTGGTCGGTGGCGCGATGTGCTTCAGCTTCTTTCGTGCCGAGGGCCGCCCGACTGGCGACTCGCTGGTCGAGGAGGAAGGGGTCGAGCTTGCAAGAGAGGCGGTGCGCAAGGTCGAGGGCTCCCGCTGCCGCCTGCTGCTGCCGACCGATTTGGTGCTCGCCGACCGCTTCGACGCCGACGCAGATCTGCGCGAGTCTGAGTCCACCGACGTGCCCGACGGCTGGATGGGCCTCGACATCGGGCCGGCCACCGCTCGGCGCTATGCGGAGTCGATCGTCGCGGCGGGCACGGTGCTGTGGAACGGGCCGATGGGCGCCTTCGAGCTGAAGCCGTTCGCGGCCGGGACGAGGGCGGTCGCCGAGGCGGTCGCCGACGCCCCAGCGACCACGGTGGTCGGTGGCGGCGACACGGTGGCGGCGCTACAGCGCTTCGGGCTCGCCGATCGCGTCGACTGGCTGTCGACCGGGGGCGGGGCCTCGCTGGAGCTGCTGGAGGGCAAGCAGCTGCCGGGCGTGGAGGCGTTGATGGATGCTGGGGCGCGCAAATGAGCGATCGCACGCCGTATTTGGCGGCGAATTGGAAGATGAACAAGACGATCGAGGAGGCGGAGGCCTTCCTGGGCGCGTTCCTGCCCAAGGTCCCCAACGACGGCCCCGAGGTGATCGTCTGCCCGTCGTTCATGGCCCTGGAGGCAGTGGTCGAGCAGTGCGCCCAGAGCCGCGTCCGGGTGGCCGCCCAGAACATGCACGAGGAAGCAGTCGGCGCCTTCACTGGAGAGGTCTCGGCGCCGATGCTGCGCGAGGTCGGCGTCGACGCGGTGATCCTCGGGCACTCCGAGCGCCGCCAGTACTTCAACGAGACCGACGAGGTGCTCGCCCGCAAGGTGCCGGCGGCGCTCGCCGCGGGGTTGGAGCCGATCCTCTGCGTGGGCGAGACCGAGGAGCAGCGCGACGCCGACGACACGCACGCGGTGCTCTCGCACCAGGTATTGATCGACCTCGCCGAGGTGGCCTCGGCGCAGCTCGACTCCGTCGTGATCGCCTACGAACCGGTATGGGCGATCGGGACGGGTCGCACGGCGACCCCTGAGCAGGCACAGGAGGCGATCCTGTTCATCCGCAACCTGGTGCGCGCACGCGAGGAGGGGGCGTGGGAGGGGATTCGCATCGTCTACGGCGGCTCGATGAAGCCGGACAACGCCGCCGATCTGATGGCCCAGGCCGACATCGATGGTGGGCTGGTCGGGGGAGCGAGTCTCGACCCCGATGACTTCGCGGCGATAGTCGCGGCCGCGCAGTGAACGAGGTCAAGCGCGAAGAGACGAGGATCCCGCCCGGGCCCGGGAGCGTCCCGGTCCCCTCAGTGGCGCTGGTCATCCTCGATGGGTGGGGACTTGCTCCTCCCGGCCCGGGCAACGCGATCGAGCAGGCCGACACCCCCTGCTTCGACGAGCTGTGGTCGTCCTGCCCGCGCACCCAGCTCTCCGCCTACGGGCCCGATGTCGGGCTCCCGGAGGGCCAGATGGGCAACTCCGAGGTCGGGCATCTCAACCTCGGTGCCGGGGCGGTCGTCAAGCAGGATCTGATGCGAATCAACAACGCGATCGCCGACGGCAGCTTCTTCGAGGACGAGGCACTGAAGGCGGCCTGCGAACGGGCCCGCAATTCGCCGCGTGGCCGGCTGCACCTGCTCGGCCTGGTCTCCGACGGCGGTGTGCACTCGGGATGGGAGCACCTGGAGGCGACGATCGAGCTGGCCGCGGCCGAGGGGGTGCCCGACGTCGTCTTTCACGCCTTCACGGACGGGCGCGACACGGCGCCAACCTCGGGCCGTGGCTACGTCGCCGAGTTGGATGCCTGGCTGCGCCACGCGGGGCGGATCGGGACCGTATGCGGTCGCTACTACGGGATGGATCGCGATCGGCACTGGGAGCGAATCAAGCTCGCCTACGACGCGATCGTCCATGCTCAGGGGCTGACGACGGACACGCCCGAGGAGGCAGTGCGATCGTCGTACGAGCGCGATGAGACCGACGAGTTCATCAAGCCCACCGTCGTCGGCGATTACGACGGCGCGGCCGCCGGCGACGTGGCGGTCTTCATCAACTTCCGCCCCGACCGCGCGCGGCAGCTGACGATGGCGCTCGCCGAGCCGGACTTCGACAAGTTCCCGCGCGCTGGCGGCCCGGTCCTCGATTTGACGACGATGACCGAGTACCGCAAGGGCTGGCCCTACCCGGTCGCCTTCCCACCCCAGGAGCCCGAGGTGACGCTGGCCGCGGTGCTTGCGGAGGCGGGCGCCAAGCAGCTGCACGTGGCGGAGACCGAGAAGTATGCGCACGTCACCTACTTCTTCAACGGCGGTCGCGAGGCCGAGTGGGAGGGGGAGGATCGCGAGCTGGTCGACTCGCCGCGCGACGTCGCCACCTACGATCAGCAGCCCGAGATGAGCGCTCGCGCCGCCGCCGAGGGCTTCTGCGGACGCTGGCGGGAGGGCGGTTACCGCTTCGGGATCATCAACTTCGCGAACGCCGACATGGTCGGCCACACCGGGGTGATTCCGGCCGCGGTCGCCGCTGTACAGGCGGTCGACGGCTGTCTCGGCGACGTGGTGTCAGCCGTGCACAGCGCGGGCGGCGCCTGCATCGTCACCGCCGACCATGGCAACGCCGACAACATGCTCGAGCCCGACGGCTCGCCCAGCACCGCCCACTCGCTGAACCCGGTGCCGCTGATCGTCACCGTGCCCGGCCTCGAGCTGCGCGACGGGGGAATCCTCGCCGACGTTGCGCCCACAGCCCTGATGCTGCTTGGCATGGAGAAGCCGGCGGCGATGACCGGCCAATCCCTGGTGGCGGCGAACCTCCCTGGTTGATCCAGAGTTACGGATCCAGGCCCTGCTCTGCGACCTCTACCCGCCGCCTCGGCTCGCGTGCTCGCCGTTCGGGTATCCCGAGCCAACCCCGTAGCGGGGTCCAGCGCACCATCGCAATCTCCGCTGAGACGAAGAGGCAGATCATCGCGAGGAGGAAGCCCCCGACGATCAGCGCGAGGATGAAGACGACAAGCGTGCCCAGCGCCCAATTGCCGAAGCTGTCCACGTGCCGAACTGTAGGCAGCACGCAGGACGGCTCATTTGGGTATCAAGCTAAGCCTTAGGGTTCGGGCGGTGAGGACCGACCCGAGCCGGCTCAAGTTTGAAATCAGCGCCCGCGACGGGTCCGCTCGAGCGGGCGCTCTGCATACCGCGCACGGAGCCGTGCGCACCCCGGCCTTCATCCCGCTGGCGACCAAGGCGACCGTGCGGGGCTTGGAGTCCGCGGAGGTTGCCGAGCTGGGCTACGAGCTGGTGCTCGGCAACACCTTTCACCTCATGCTCTCGCCGGGCGCCGAGCGGATCGCCGCGCGCGGCGGGCTGCACGGCTTCATGGGCTGGGAGCGGGCCGTGATCACCGACTCGGGCGGCTTTCAGGTCTTCTCGCTGGCGCACGGCAACGTCGCCGACGAGATCAAGGGCACCGGACGGCGCCCGAGCGAGCAGGGAGCGATCCTCGAGATCGGCGAGGAGGGCGTGCGCTTCCGCTCCTACCTCGACGGCTCGGAGCAATTCATCTCCCCGGAGATCTCGATGGAGGTTCAGACGGCGCTTGGGTCCGACATCGCGCTCGCCTTCGACGAATGCACTCCCTACAACGCCGATCGCGACTACACCGCCCGCTCCACCGAGCGCACCCACCGCTGGCTCGATCGCTGCCTCGATTGGCACCGACGACACGGGCCCCCCACCCAGGCGGTGTTCGGGATCGTCCAGGGAGGGGTGCATGAGGACCTGCGGCGCGCCTCGGCCGAGCGGGTCTCGGAGGCATCGGTCGACGGCCTGGCGATCGGCGGCACCTTGGGGCGCGACAAGGACGAGATGCGAGGGGTGCTCGACATGACCCTGCCGGGGCTGCCGCCGGACGTCCCCAAGCATCTGCTGGGGGTGGGGGAGGTCGACGACTTCATCGCCGGCGTCGAGCGCGGCATCGACGTCTTCGACTGCGCGGTGCCGACCCGCCTCGCCCGCCACGGCGTCGCGTTGGCGCCCCTACCCGAGCAGCGCTGGCGGCTCGACCTGCGAAAGCCGGACAACGAAGGCGACCAGCGGCCGCTGGTCGAGGGCTGTCCCTGCAGGGCCTGCCAGGACCACGATCGCGACTACCTCAACTACCTCTCGCGCTCACAGGAGCTGACCGCGGTGCGGCTGCTGGCGCTCCACAACCTCACCTACATGGAGCGCCTCGCCACCGTGGCCCGCGACGCGATCGCGGCCGGTCACTTCGCTGCCTACTCGTCCGCCATCCTGGCCGGGGCGACTCCCTGGGACGCAACGAACCAAAGCCCGAGGAACGAGGAACGAGCAACGAGCAACGACTAATTACTTCGTGTTGTCCTGGATGTTCTGCTTGATGTCGTCGACGCCCTTCTGAATGCTGTCGAAGGTGAAGTTCTTCAGCTTCACGCCGGTCGACTTACTGGTCGCGGCGATCACCCCGATCGCGACCGCGGCGGCGATCAGCACCAAAGCGATCAGCGCCCCGATCCCGCGCAGCGTGCGCCGCATCATCGATGGGCGGCGCGAGGGTGATTGCGGCGGTTGTTCGGCACGGGCGCGTCGCGCAGGTGGCGCCGATGGGGCTGGGCGACGCTCACGCTCCATCCGCCGCGTCGCCGGCTCCTGCTCCAGCCGCCGCGTCGCCAGCTCCTCGTCCAGCGCAAGCGTCACGTCGGTCCCGGCGAGGCCGAGGCGCAACCCCTCGGCAAGCTGCCCGGCGCTGACGTAGCGGCGCTCAGGATCGCCTTCCAGCGCCCGCAGCACCGCCGAGGACAGCGTCTCGGACACCTCATCGTTGTAGGTGCGCGGCGGCAGCGGCCGTTCGTTTTGCTGGCGGACCGCAAGCTCGGCCAGCGACGCCCCCTCGTAGGGCAGGCGGCCGGTGAGGAACTGGTAGAGCACGACTCCGAGCGCGTAGACGTCGGAGGCCGGCGTCGCCTCTTCGCCTCGGACCTGCTCGGGGGCCAGGTAGGCGGCGGTCCCGACCACCGATCCCACCTGCGTGATCCGCGTCTGCTCGGCCGCCCGGGCGATTCCGAAGTCGGTCAGCTTGACGCTCATCTCCCTGCCGTTGCCAGCCGGGCCGCCGACGATCATCAGGTTTCCAGGCTTGACGTCGCGATGGATGATCCCGTGTCGGTGTGCGTAGTCGAGCCCGGCGCATGACTGCACGCCCACCTGCACGGTCTCGCCGGGGTCGACGTGGTCTTCGCGCTGAAGGATCTGGGCCCCCGAGCGCCCCTCCACGTACTCCATGACGATGAAGTGGCGGTCCTCGTCGACACCGGTGTCGTAGACCTGCACGATGTTGGGGTGGATCAGCTTCGCCACCGCCAGCGCCTCGCGCCGGAAGCGGGCCACGAAGCGCTCGTCGTCGGAGAGGTGCTCGGCGAGGATCTTGACCGCCACCGTGCGCTCGAGGATGCTGTCGGTGGCGCGGTAGACGTTCGACATCCCGCCCGAGCCGAGCCGATCCTGAAGCTCGTAGCGCTCTGAGAGCAGCGCCGCCATCAGTCGCCGCCCTGGTTTCCGCCCTGTCCGACGGCCTGCTTCTGCTGTCCCGGCGGAACCACGCCGCCGCCTTCACCCGGGGTTCCGCCGGTCGAGGTCCCTGGGGGCGTGGTCGGGATCGAGGGCGTGGTCGCGGGGGTCGTCGGGGCCGTGGTGGAAGTCGAGGTGGAGGTCGTGGTGCTCTTGGTCTTTTCCTGCTTCTGTGTGGTGCTCTCCTCGGTGGAAGTCGGCTCGACCGCGGTTGCCTCGGTGGTCGTCTCGCAGGCTCCAGGTGAGTTGACGACGTCCGCGAGCCGCTGCGCGCCGTCGCTCAGCCGGGCACGGAGCTGCGCATCGACGGTCGTGGGCAGGGCATCGATCTCGTCCTGGACGGTCGCAACCTCCGTGCTCGCCGAAGAGCAATCGCCGCTCTGAGCGTCGGCCTTGACCTGGTCCAGGTTGTCGAGGATCTGCTGCGCGTTGTTCCCCGGCAGCAGGCCCTTCTCGTCCCGCGTGCCGCAGGAAACGAGCCCCACGGCGACTGCCGCGCCGAGCGCCAGAGCGAGTATCGGAAGTGCCAGCCTGGCCATCACAAAGTAAGTTCGCGCTCGGCGCAAAACTCCGCTCTCGTGATGAGCCTCGCGCTCACGGGCCTGAGCCTACTGACCGACGTAAAGGCGGTCGCCGAGGTGCTGAGGCAGTTCCGCGTCGGTGATCGCCTTCGCCGCCAGGTCGATGTCGTACTCGACGCGGTGGTAGTGCGCGGTCCACCCGTCGGTGTCCAGCTCCAGCCATGCGGCGCGGGGATCGCCGTCGCGCGGCTGGCCGACGCTTCCCGGATTGATCAGCCAGCGGCCCTCGCCGAGATCGAGGGTGGCACCATCGAGCGCCTGCACGCCGCGCACGTCCCCGTCCCCGTTCGAGTCCGGGCCGGAGAAGAACAGCGCCACATGCGAGTGCCCTATCAGGGCAACCCGCTTGGGCTGCAGCTCGAGGCAGTCGCTGGCCTGCTCGATCGAGAGCACGTACTCCCAGACCGGGTCGCGTGGGGAGGCGTGAAAAAGCGCCACCTCCGCGCGTTCTCCCGCCGGCTTCAGCTCGCGCAGGAAGTTGAGCGTCGACTCCTCGCAGTTCTCCTGCGTCCATGTCACCGCCTCCGCGGCCGCCGGGGAAAAAGCGGATACGTCGAGCTCGCCGAGCACCGCGAGATCGTGGTTTCCGACCAGGCAGGTCTCGCAACGGTCCTTGACAATCTCCGCGCAACGGTCGGGCTCGGCGCCGTAGCCGACCACGTCACCGAGGCACCAGACCTCCTCGACGTCGACGTCCTCGATCGCCGCCAGCACCGCCTCGAGGGCGGGCCGGTTTGAGTGGATGTCGGTTATCACGGCTGCGCGCATCGGCCGGCTGGGCGGGTCTCGGGCACACGCCCGGGCGCATGGCCGGGCGAAGAGAGCCGTCTATCGTAGGGACGATGGGCAGCGCAGTACGTCCTCGGCGCCCCGACCTCCTTGCGGGGCGCTCCGCCGCGGTGCGCATCGGAGCGGTCGCGGTCGCCGCGGTGATCGTCGCCGAGGCCGCCGTCTGGGTGATGCGCCCGCGGGGCGAAATCCTCGATCCCGCCCCGGTCTCAGAACACGCCTATTTCTCGCAGCCCCAGCTCGACCGGGCGAGCGACTTTCGGGACGGCCAGCGGTTGCTCGGGTTGGGGACCCTGGCCGTAGAGGGGGCAGTTCTGGTGGTGCTGGCGATCTGGCGCCCGGCGCCACTGCGAACGGCTTTGCGCCGCGCTTCGCGCCGCCCCGTGCTCGGCGCCGCAGCGGTCGGTGCCGGGATCTCGCTCACGCTGGTCATCGCCGCTGTGCCGTTCGGGATCGCGGCGCACGAGCGGGCCCGCGACGTCGGGCTCTCTACGCAGGGCCTTGGATCGTGGCTGTTCGACGCCGGCAAGTCGGCGGCGATCGGGGCCACGCTGGCGGCGGTCGGCGCGACGATCGCGGTCGCGATGCTGCGCAGGCTGGGGCGTTACTGGTGGATTGGCGGCAGCGTCGCGGTGGTGCTGTTCGCCGTCGTCTTCAGCTGGCTCGGGCCGGTGCTCGTGGAGCCGCTGTTCAACAAATTCGAGGAGTTTCCGCCGGGTAAGACCCGCTCGCAGGTGCTGCGCCTTGGCGAGCAGGCGGGGGTGAAGATCGGCCACGTCTATCGCGTCGACGCCAGCCGGCGCTCGACCGCGATCAATGCCTACGTCGATGGTTTGGGCCCGAGCAAGCGGGTGGTCGTCTTCGACAACACGCTGCGCCAGCTGCCGCCGGCTCAGCTGCGGTCCGTGCTCGCCCACGAGCTGGGCCACGTGAAGGGAAACGACATCGTGCGCGGCATCGCCTGGCTGGCGCTGGTCGCGCCGCTGGGCGTGCTGTTCATCCAACTCGCCGGCGGGGCGCTGGTGCGGCGCAGCGGCGACGATCCGCGCTCGCCGGGGGCGCTGCCGGCGCTGGCGCTGTCGATGGCCGCGGCGCTGTTCGTGCTCGGGATCGCCTCGAACCAGCTCTCGCGGCGGGTCGAGGCACGGGCCGACAGCTTCGCGCTGGAGCTGACCAGGGACCCGCAGGCGTTGATCGGGGTGCAGAAGCAGTTGGCGCTCATCAACGTCGCCGAGCCCGACCCCCCGGCGGCATTGCAATGGCTGTTCGGCACCCACCCCGACACGATGCAGCGGATCGGCACCGCGGTGACATCCGCGCGCCAGCAGCGGCGGTGAAGACGGTCTTGCTCACCGTCGGGCGCGTCCAGCCGCCGTTCGTCGAGGCCGAAGCCCACTACCGCAAGCTGCTCGGCCGCTACCAGAAGCTGACCGTGGTCGAGGCGCGCGATGACACAGATCTGCTGCGCAAGCTGCCCGAAGAGGGGCGAGTGGTGGCGCTGGATCGCGAGGGAGCAGCGCTCGACTCGCTGGGCTGGAGCCGCTGGCTGGACGAGCGCCGGCTCGAGGCCCGTGACGTCTGGCTGATGATTGGCGGCCCGACCGGCCTGCCGGCTGAGGCGCTCGATGCGGCGCAGGAGCGGATCTCACTCGGGCCGCCTACCCTGCCGCACCAGCTCGCCCGGGTTGTGGCGTTAGAGCAGCTGTTTCGGGCCGCGAAGATCCTCGCGCGCGAGCCCTATCACTGTTGATCCATACGATTAGCCAGTGGCTGAGGCTGACCCGATAGCGGAGCTGCGTGGCGCTGTGCGCGAGGTTGCCCAGCAGCTGTCCGGCAAGGGGGCCGGGGCGGAGGCGACCCTGGAGCGCCCGCCGCAAGCTGAACACGGCGACTACTCGTCCAATGCCGCGATGCTGCTCGCCGGGCCACTTGGGAAACCACCGCGCGAGGTGGCCGAGGAACTGCGGAGCCCTCTTGGGGAGCGGTTGGGCGCCAGCGCCGACCAAATCGAGGTCGCCGGCCCCGGCTTCGTCAACCTTTTCCTCTCCGAGCGCTGGTACCGGCAGGCGATCGCCGGACTCGTGGCGGCCGGTGAGGACGCCGGCATCCGCTCCGCAGAGGAGACGGAGCGGGTGTTGATCGAATTCGTCTCCGCCAACCCGACCGGGCCGCTGACCGCCGCCGGGGGTCGTCACGCCGCCTACGGCGACGCGTTGGCGCGGCTGCTGGAGGCGACCGGCCACGGCGTGGGGCGGGAGTACTACTCGAACGACATCGGCGGTCAGATCGATCGCTTCAGGCAGTCGATCGCGGCGGCGATCACCGGCTCCGAGCCACCCGAGGACGGCTACGAGGGCGCCTACGTCGCCGAGCTGGGCGAGCGCCTCGCCGCCGAGGGCGTCGATCCCTCAGACCCGGACGCATTGGCCAAGCGCGGCGCCGAGCTGATGCTGGAATCGATTCGCGAGACCCTGCTCCGCTACGGGGTCGAGTTCGACAACTGGTCCTCGCAGCGTTCCTTCGAGGAGAGCGGTGCGGTAGAGGCGGTGATCGAGGAATTGCGCAAGGCGGGGAAGACCTTCGAGAGCGAAGGGGCCCTGTGGCTGCGAACCACCGAGTTCGGCGACGACAAGGACCGGGTGCTGCTGCGCTCCGACGGCGAGCCGACCTACTTCGCGTCCGACATCGCCTACCACCGTGACAAGCTGGGGCGCGGCTTCGAGCATCTGATCGACGTGCTCGGCGCGGACCACCACGGTTACCTGGAGCGGATGCGGGCCGCCCTGCAGTCCTTGGGCTTCGACGGGGACGTGTTCGAGGCGCGGATCATGCAGTTCGTTCACATCATCGAGCGCGGCGAGCGGACGCAGATGTCGAAGCGGCGCGGCGATTTCGTCACCCTCGACGAGCTGCTCGACGACATCGGAGTCGACGCGACGCGCTTCTTCATGCTCCAGCGCAGCCACGACAGCGCCGTCGACCTCGACCTCGAGCTGGCCCGCGAGCAGTCGAACGACAACCCGGTCTACTACGTCCAGTACGCGCACGCTCGCATCGCCAGCATCCTGCGCAAGGCGGGCGAGGAGGGAATCGACGTCGACGCCGCGCTGGCCACCGACCTCTCAGTCGTGGCCGCGCCCGTCGAGCCAGCCGAGCGGGCGCTGGTCAAGCGGCTGTTGGAGCTGCCCGACGAGGTGCTGGAGGCGGCTGAGCGTCGCGCCCCGCACCGGATCTGCTCCTACGCCGGCACCGTCGCCGCCGACTTTCACGCCTTCTACCGCGATTGCCTGGTCGTGGGCGCCGAGGGGGAGGGCGTGCAGGAGTCGCGCCTGGCGATCTGCGTGGCGACCAAGCGGGCGATCGCCCGCACTCTCGGCCTGCTCGGTATCAGCGCGCCGGAACGGATGTAGGGCGCTGCGGAGCTACTGGCACCCGAAAAAGCCGATGCCTCCCACCGCGCCCCAGGAGTCATGGCCGTCGTTGGTCTCGTTGTAGGCGAGACACTCGTAATGGCTTCCCGGGCCGATTATGTCCTGGATGGCCTGGTCCAATTCTTCCCAGTGTCCATACGACGCGAGCCGCACGCAGTCGCTGGTGGTGATCCCCTTCTCTGGTATGTGGAAGCAGACGCCGTTGATCCTGTCGAGGACGCAGAAGGCCCGAGGCGCCCCGGTCCCCTTCTCGGCTGTGCAACTCGAGATCAGCCGGCCGCTGAAGTCCTTCGTGAGAGTGATGTACCTGTCGCCGTTGGGGAAGTTGTATGTGTTGGCCCAGCATCCGGATAGCACCAGTGTCGCCGCGATCAGCAGGCTTGCGACGCCCCCAAGCCGAACCGCTCCCCGAGTCTTCAGGTTAGCCCGCATCGGTTACTTGCACGCCAAAGAGCCGACCGGCGCCGAGCCCCAGGAGTCGTCGTAGCTCGGGTCTTCGTAGAAGGTGAGACAGTCCGACTCTGCGATTACCTGATGGATGGCAGTGTCCATTTCTTCCCAGCGTCCATACGACGCGAGCAACACGCAGTCGTCCTCGGTGATGCCCTTCTCGGAGGTCGCAAACCCAAAGGCAGCGGCAAGGGACCGGGCGCGGGCGATTCGGGCCACGTCGTGGTCCCGCCGCCAACCGTGACCAACGGCGATCCCTACACGACCGCCAGGCAGTTCTGCAGCGATCGGTCCAACGCCGATCTCGTACCGCCGGAATTTCGCGACAACCCGGAGTTCTTGGCGCAAGCGTACGCCCAGTATTTCGACCCCGATCACCCAGAAGCGGCGCAGGCAGGCTGCCTCGCCGGGCTGCACGACCTGGGGCTCTAACGCCGGCTAAGAGACGCCGACGAGATCGATCTCGTCGAAGGCGGTGGGGGCGAACTCGTCGTACTCGGCGTCGGATACCAGCACACCGGGCCTCAGGTCCGCCGTCGTGCAGGTGCCGTCGAGGTCAGGGTCGTCGGACTCGCGGTCGCACTCGATGTCGGTGTCCGGAGTGACGGTCCCGCTGATCGTTCCGCCGCGGATCAGGTTGAGGGTCATGGTGAGACCGTTGAAGGAGCCGATGTAGCCGATGTTCTCCTGCCCGTCGGGGACCCCGTCGCCGTCGGTGTCGGGATCGGTCGGGTCGTAGTCGATCTTCACCTCTAAGCCGTCCTTGAGCCCGTCGCCATCGGTATCCGGGTTGCGGGGATCGGTGCCCTCGTCGATCTCGTCGCCGTCCTTGAGCCCGTCGCCATCGGTGTCGGCCTTGCGCGGGTTGGTCTTGTACTTGAACTCGTCGCGGTTGTTGAGCTTGTCGCGATCCGGGTCGCGCTTTGCCTGCTTGACCTTCAGCGAAAGGTTGTTGTGCTTCTCCCAGCTATCGGGGAGCTGGTCGTGGTTGCTGTCG
Organism: Solirubrobacterales bacterium; assembly: GCA_038329895.1. GTDB lineage: Bacteria > Actinomycetota > Thermoleophilia > Solirubrobacterales > 70-9 > Mayfieldus. Next base: position 21,928 of record JBBQNM010000039.1, read on the forward strand.
CGTGCCAGGGCCGGGGCGACGAAGATCGTCAACAGCGCAGCCAGCGTCGCCGCGGTACCCGCCACCAGCTTTCCCCAGCCTGTTGCCCTCACACTGCCAGCATCGGCCCCGCGCCTACCGTGCCTTAACGCATAGACATTTGTTGCACCGCTGCCGCATCTATCCTCCCGCCGCCGATGCGAATCACCTACATCGTTGGGACCCGCCCGAACTTCGTGAAGATGGCGCCGGTCATTGCGCGGCTGCGCGAGCGGCTCCCGGACGCTGTGCACTCGTTGGTCCACACCGGCCAGCACTACGACTCGGCGATGTCGGGGATCTTCTTCGAGGAGCTGGGCGGCCTCCCCGATCCCGATCACATACTTGAGGTCGGTTCGGGAACGCACAGCCAGCAGACGGCGCGCGTGATGGAGCGTCTGGAGCCGATCGTCGAGGCTGAGCGCCCCGACCTTATGGTCGTTCCCGGTGACGTCAACTCGACGCTCGCGGCCTCGCTGGTCGCGGCCAAGGCTCTGATACCGCTCGCCCACATCGAGTCGGGGCTTCGAAGCTTCGACCCGACGATGCCGGAGGAAATCAACCGGATCGTCACCGATCGCCTCTCCAACTATTTGTTCCTGCACTGCGACGAGGCGGTCGAGAACCTGCGCGCCGAGGGTGTCGCCGAGGAGCGCATGCACTTCGTCGGCAACACGATGATCGACACCCTGGTGGCGCTGGAGGACCGCTTCCGTTCACTGGAGGCTTCGCGGACCCATGGCCTCGAGCCTGGCTCCTACCTGCTGGTGACGCTGCATCGGCCGGCCCTCGTCGACGGGCCGCTGCTCGGAACCGCGATCGCGCGACTCACCCAGGTCGCCGAGCAGATGCCGGTGGTCTTCCCGGCCCATCCCCGAACCCGCAAAGGCCTCGGCTCGGCGCCGGACTGGGTGGTCGAGCCGGTCGGCTATCTGGAGTTTCTTTCGTTGGAAGCCGACGCCGGCGCGGTGCTGACCGACTCGGGCGGCATCCAGGAGGAGACCACCTATCTCGGCGTTCCCTGCTTCACGCTGCGCGACAACACTGAGCGCCCGGTGACGGTCCGGGCCGGGACGAACACCCTGCTGGGGCTCGATCCTGATCGCATCGCAGAGATCCCCGCTCTGCTGGGTCAGCGGGGCGACCCGGCGTCTCCGCCGCCGATGTGGGACGGCAGGGCCGCGGAGCGGGTCGCCGAGGTGATCGCCGGGGCTGCCTGATCCGTCCTCCGCTAGAGCGTCCTAACCCCGAGATGTGCCGACAGTTCGCGCTCATCTGACCGTCCCCATCTTGCGGGCGCCGAAGACGATATCCCCGGGCACCCGCCCCTTGGTCAACCGCCCGTTGTGGGGGCGGTCGAAGTTGAACTCATCGAGGT
>JBBQNM010000040.1:0-22587 GCA_038329895.1 Solirubrobacterales bacterium
CTCCCCGGCCCATGGGAATCCGCTCTGTAGGGCGGTTTCCTCGTTTGTGGGCCACGGGAGAGGTCATGGTTTGGCATCCGCCGGGGGACGCTCTAACCTGTTTATTGGGGCTGCCCGAGACTTTCGGTCGCTAGCAGCGCCAACGCATCCTCGCTCGCAGGGCGTCCCTCTTCCTTTCGTGCGACACACCACAGAGGGCACGGAGGTTTGAAGACCATCAGCGCTAATGGGCACGAAATCCCCACACGCTGGACCTGCGGCTACTGCCGCGTCGAGGTGCACTGGGTGGGCGGCCACGAGAACCACGGGCTGCCTGCCAACTGGGCCGAGGAGCGCGGAGGTCCGGTCTGTCTCGCCTGTCGGCGTGAGCTGGCGGCGGACGCCGCAGTAGACGGCACCTCGTCCGACCTGTCAGTCCAGGAGCGCGCTCGGCTTCGCTCCTTTGCGCTTCTCGAGTTCGAAGTGACGCGGGACCCAAACCGCTCGAACGCTCAGATCGCCAGCGCCGTGCATACCTCTGTGGTGGCGGTCCAGAAGGCGCGCGACCGGCTCGGCGTCTCCGCCGCACCGGCGTAGCGAATCGAACCGCGCGAAGCGGGAGTCGTCTCGAATGGCCTGACGCTGCGGGTCAGGTAGCCGTAGCCAGCCCCTGCACGATCAGATAGACGGCCGCCGCCGCGCAGAGAGGGCGATCGCGACTGGCGGGCGTGGGTACCGAGCCAGTCGTTCAAAGAGCGGATGACACCCGCCGTGCTCGGCGACGGTGCTATACGGTCTCGGCCGGTACTGGGCATGGCGAACGTACTCTGCGTCCTCTACGACGATCCCGTCGACGGCTATCCGCCGGCCTACCCGCGCGACGACGTCCCGCAGATCGAGCGTTACCCGGACGGCCAGACAACGCCCACGCCGGAGGCACTCGACTTCACGCCGGGCGACCTGTTGGGTTGCGTCTCCGGTGAGCTCGGCCTACGGGAGTTCCTGGAGCAGGGGGGACACACGCTCGTCGTCACCTCCGACAAGGACGGGCCCGACTCCGAGTTCGAGCGCCAGCTCCCCGAAGCCGAGGTGGTCATCTCACAGCCCTTCTGGCCCGCCTATCTGACCGCCGAGCGGATCGCCAAGGCGCCGAACCTGAAGCTCGCGATCACAGCCGGCATCGGCTCAGACCACGTCGACCTGCAGGCCGCGATCGAGAACGGGATAACGGTCGCCGAGGTCACCTACTCCAACAGCATCAGCGTCTCCGAGCACGTGGTGATGATGATCTTGTCGCTGGTCCGCAACTACATCCCCTCCTACCAGACCGTGGTCGAGGGCGGTTGGAACATCGCCGATTGCGTGTCGCGCTCCTACGACGTCGAGGGGATGCAGGTCGGTACGGTCGCCGCCGGTCGCATCGGCTCGGCGGTCCTGCGGCGCATGAAGCCGTTCGACGTCGGGCTTCACTACACCGACCGAAATCGCCTCCCGACAGAGGTGGAAGAGGAGCTCGGCGTCACCTTCCACCCGGATGTCGAGTCGCTGGTCGAGGTTTGCGACGTGGTGACGATCAACGCGCCGCTTCACCCCGAGACCGAGCACATGTTCAACGACGAGCTGATCGGCAAGATGAAGCGCGGCGCCTATCTGGTCAATACGGCCCGCGGCAAGATCTGCGATCGCGACGCGATCGTGCGGGCCCTGGAGAGCGGGCAGCTGGCCGGCTATGCCGGCGACGTCTGGTTCCCGCAGCCGGCGCCCCGGGACCATCCCTGGCGCTCGATGCCCCACCACGGCATGACCCCGCACGTCTCGGGAACCAGCCTCTCTGCTCAGACCCGCTACGCGGCCGGGACCCGCGAGATCCTCGAGTGCTTCTTCGACGGGCGGCCGATCCGCGAGGAGTACCTGATCGTCGAGGGCGGAGCGCTGGCCGGTGCCGGCGCCCACTCCTACAGCGCCGGCGACGCGACCGGCGGCTCGGAGGAAGCGGCGCGCTTCAGCGCCTAGCGGTCCGGCAGCCAGCCATCCCGGTAGGCGATGTGAACACCCTCCGGGAAGGCTTGATAGGCCTCGTCTTGTGACTCCGTCTCTTCTTCGACGCCGGCGCCGTGGCGTTTCGCCAGTTCCGACTCGGGGTAGACGACGCCCGCATCTGGTGTGCGTGAGCCGATCATCAGGATCGCGCATGGCCCGTCGCCGGCGCCGACGAAGACATGGTCCGTCCACGCCGGGCAGTGGACGAAGTCCCAGGCCTTCAGCTCCCGCTCCTGCTCCTCTATCAGCAGCAGGCACTTGCCCGCCAGGACAAGGAAGTCCTCCTGCTCGTCCTCGCGGTGGTACATGCAGTTCGGCTGTCCGGGCTCGAGCACAGCCAGGTTGATTCCGAACTTTGGGAAGCGGACTTCGCCGGCGAACGGCGTGTAGAAGCCGAGCTCCCGGTCGTCGAGCCAGCGAGCCTCGCGTGCGCTGACGACGAACCAGCCCTCGCCCTCCGGCACGAGGCCGTGATCGGTGCGCTTCAGGGGCGTTTCGTCGACCATGCCGACAGACTAATGGCGAGGGAGAAGCGCCCGAACGGGTTACGTCAACCGGAGAAACGTCCAGATTTGCCGCAGCTCCCGTTCGCTGTGCCACCATTTCTGACGGGAAGGCGCACGAAAGTGGGCGAGCAAAGAGACCCGGAACGCTACGCGGAGTTGCTTCTGCTCCTCGACGGAGCAGCGGCCGCCCGTGGGGTCCTCGAGGGAATCCTCGAGGACGGCGTCGACACGATCGACGCGGGCGAGGTCGAAGCGGCGCTCGACCCGCTTCAAGCGATGGGGAGGGTGCCGCCCGGGGGAGCGGTGATCGGCGGGCACGGCACGCCCCTGCAGGTGGTTGGGCCCATCGACGCGGCGGCCGCTTCGCAGGAGTTTCGCGCAGGGACCATTGTTGTCGACTTCTCGGGCGAGGAGCAGGACGACCTCGACCGGGTGATCGGCGCCCATGTGCTGCTTGAGCTCGAGGACCCCGATGAGCCCGGCTGCGAGCTGGTTCGATTCGGCGAGCTGGAAGAGCTGGTCTCGTACCAGGCCGAGTGGGGGGTCGCGACGGTGCCCGGATGTCGTGGCGTGCTTGCCCGCCTCGATCTCGAGTTCCGAAGCCCGCACCGCTTCTCCCTGCACCTGCTGTTCGACGTCACCTCGCATCAGTGGGCGCTGCGGGCGATGGAGTTGACCGGCGGCTGCACGGTGACGGTTCGCACCGGCAACGAGCGGCGCAAAGTCCGGGTGCGCGCACCGCGCTCGGCCTATCTGATGAGCGCCCTTACGGTCGTGCGCATGCTCGACCCGCTCGCCAGCATCTACGAGGTCTCCGACCTCGACCAGGTCGGTCTGGAGTCGGAGCTCGACTCGCCTTTCCCCACCCAGTCCAGCTCCTGAACGGCTGATCCCCGATCAGGCGTCCAGGCGGGTTCAAGTCGCCCCGCTGCTCTGTCGACGTAATGGGCAGCTATGGCTCTCAGTCCTACCGAGCAAGCCCGCCACGAGCTAGCCGAGCTTCACGAGCGCATCGAAGAGTGTCGGCGCGAGCTCGGCATCAGCAACGACGGGCCCGCACGCAAGAGCGCAAAGCGCACTGCCGTCTGGTCCCGCAGGGGACCGCGCCTCTCGCGCCGGACTCGACGCCAGGCGCCGGTTGCCTAGCTAGCCGTTCGCCTAGCTACCTATGGCGGCCGCGGCCCCTTCGGGCAACGCGCCGATGTTCTGCATGAACTTCATCGTGTCCCACTGGCCCCAGGCTTCGACGATCTTTCCGTCCTCGATGCGGTCGATCCCGATGCCCTCGATGGGGTCGCCCTTCTGGCCGGTCGGCTGAAGGCCCATCATCGGGTTCTGAAACGTGCCCTGGGCGGTCCAGCGAGTCACGACCCTGTCGCCAGCGGCGAAGATCTCCTCAACTGTGATCTGGAGATCCGGGAACGCCTCGCGGTAGGCGGCGATCCGCTGCTTGGCGGTCTCGCGGTCCGCGTCGCCCATCAGGGGGTCGTGGCCGACGAAGCCCTCGGTGCAGATCTCGTCGATCACGTCCAGGTTTCCCTGATTCCAGGCCTCGTCGAAAAACCGCTGTGCGGTGGCGACGTTCTCTCGGCTCATTGGCTCACCTCCGTGTGAGTGAATTGGTCTTCCCGACCCTACTCCCATGAGCGCGGGCGTGGCAGGGGCGGATTCAGGCAGTGGCTGCGATTTGCAGGAGTGGGGGCGGGGTTTACGTAACCCGTAGTTACCGAGAAGCCAGTATTCGGGTAGACGCGAGATCAGCCGATATGGAAATACGGAAGGAGCGCATTTCCATGGTCGCACTCATAGCACTCGCAGTCGTAATGCTCATCTGGGCGATTGTCACCTGGGATGAGCCCGCCGAGAAGCCCGCGCCCGAGCGCGAGCGTCACGTCTAGCTTCTCTTCTTCGGCTTACGCCGGCCCCGCGCCTGCAGGCGCTCCATGCTGGTCTCGGAGGCGCGCACGCGGCGCACGCTGCGAAGCTCCGGCAGCAGCAGCTCGCTGACGCAGCGCGTGTGCCAGTGGTGGTGATCGGAGCCACCGGCGCGTCGCACGAAGTGGACGATCACGTGCTCCTCGCCGATCTCGACCGTTCCATGACACCCCGGACATCGATAGAGCTTGCCCGCGATTCCGCGGATCAGCCACGCCTCGTGCCCCTCGGCGTCGAGGCCACGCAGGCTGTGGCGGGAATCCGGCAGCTCGGTCATCTGGCAGTCACACGCTAGCCGCGGGAATGGAATCGCTGCCGGGACGGCCTACCGTAGGCTCACGGCATGGACCTGCTGGTGGTTGCGGCAGAGCGAGTGTCCACGGCGCTGGGGGAGTCGACACAGAGCCATCTGCTCGCTGCCCGCCACACGCAGGCGATGTCGTTCGCCGTCCACATCCCGCTCGTCTGCTTCGGGATCGCCTTTCCCGCCATGGTCCTGTTCACCGAGGGTCTCTGGCTGCGCACCGGCGATCCCATCTATAAGGCGCTGGCGAAGCGATGGTCGAAGGTGATGTTGATCCTGTTCGCGGTCGGGGTGGTCACGGGCACGATCCTCTCGTTCGAGTTCGGATTGCTGTGGCCGAACTTCACCGCCACCTTCGGTGCCGTGTTCGGTCTCGGTTTCACGCTCGAGGGCTTCTCATTCTTCATCGAGGCGATCTTCATCGCCATCTACGTCTACGGCTGGGACCGACTCTCGCCGCGCAACCACTTCCTCTGCGGCATCCCGATCGTGATCACCGGCCTGGCCGGCTCGCTGTTCGTGATCTCGGTCAACGCCTGGATGAACCACCCGACCGGATTCGACCTGGTCGGAGGCCATGTCACCAACGTGCACCCGTGGGGGGCGCTGTTCAACTCCCAGCTTCCCTTCGAGCTCACCCACATGTATCTGGCCGGCTACATGGTCGCCGGCTTTCTGGTCGCCGGTGTGTACGCGCGCTACTGGCTACGCGGCGATCGCAGCCACTACAACCGCGCGGCAATGATCATCCCGCTGACCTTCGCCGCGCTCGCGACGCCGGCGCAGCTGATCGTCGGCGACTGGGCGGCGCGCACCGTGACCCAGGACCAGCCGGTGAAGCTGGCGGCGTTCGAGGGGCTACAGCACACCGAGCGCAATGCGCCCTTCCACATCGGGGGGATCTACGAGGACGGCGAGGTCAAGCACGGGATCGAGATCCCCGACCTACTCTCGATCCTCGCCGACCACGATCCGAACGGCAAGGTGGAGGGCCTCAACACCGTGCCTCCCAAGGACCGGCCCCCGATCAACGTGACCCGGCTTTCCTTCCAGGCGATGGTCTTCATCGGAACCGGCCTCGCCCTGTTGACGGTGGTCTATGTGGCGAGCTGGTGGCGGCGCCGGCGGTTGCCCGGCTCACCCTGGTTCTACCGGGCGCTGGTTGCGGCCGGGCCGCTGGCGCTGGTGGCGCTGATCTGCGGCTGGGTCGCCACCGAGGTCGGTCGCCAGCCCTGGATCGTCTATGAGGTGATGCGCACCGAGCAGGGGGTCACCGACGCCGGAGGCCTACCGGTCGTCTTCGTGGCCCTGTTGATCGTCTATCTGTCGCTGCTCGGTGCGGTGGTCTGGCTCTTGCGCCGACTCGGCCGCAACTCGCCCGAGACCGAGGTCCCGGAGCCGATGAAGGCGGCGACCTGATGCTGCCGGAAATCTGCCTCGGTCTGGTGATCGCGGGCATCACCGCATACGCGGTGCTCGGAGGGGCCGACTTCGGCGCCGGGTTCTGGGACCTGACCGCCGGTGGGGCGGAGCGCGGCGGCCGGGTGCGGGGAATGGTGGAGCATTCGATGGGCCCGGTCTGGGAGGCCAATCACGTCTGGCTGATCTTCGTCCTCGTGCTGATGTGGACTTGTTTCCCCGTCGGCTTCGGCTCGATCATGTCGACCCTCTACGTGCCGCTGTTCATCGCGGTGGCGGGGATCATCTTTCGGGGCACGGCGTTCGCCCTGCGCGGACAGGCGGCGACGATCGGCGAGGCGCGGGTACTCGGTGCCCTCTTCGCCACCTCCTCGGTGCTGGTCCCCTTTTGCCTCGGCGCATGCCTGGGGGCCATCGGGTCGGGCCGGGTGCCGGTGGGAAACGCCGCCGGCGATCCGATCAGCTCCTGGTTGAGCCCGACCGGGATTCTGGTTGGGGCTCTGGCTGTGATCACCGGCGCGTACTTGGCTGCCGTTTACATGGCCGGCGACTCGGTGCGCGCCGGGCTCCCGGACATGCAGCGCGCCTTCCGGGCCCGCGCGCTGATCGCGGGTGTCGCGGCCGGGGTTGTGGCAATCGGCGGTCTGGTCGTCCTGCACGACGACGCACGTCCGCTGTTCGATGGATTGACCTCCGGTGGAGGGCTGGTGTTCGTGATCGCATCGGCCGTCGCGGGAGCGGCGACCCTGGCGCTGGTGTGGGTCGAGCGGTTCGAGGTCGCCCGCTTCACGGCCGCCGCCGCGGTGACCTGCGTGACCACCGGCTGGGCCTTCGCGCAGTCGCCCTACCTGTTGCCGAAGCATCTGACCCTCGATCAGGCCGCCGCCGGACACGCCACCCTGGTCGCGACGCTGATCGGCGTCGCGATCGGGATGGTCGTTCTGATTCCGTCGCTCTACCTGCTCTATTCGCTGACCCTCCGGGGCCGTCTGGACCAGGAGTTCGAGCCGCTTGATCAGCGCTTCCGCCCCCTGTCGGCGAGCGACCCCGCGGGTGATCGATGAGGCCGGGGCGCAAGCGAGCCGGGCTGCTGGTCGCGATCGCCTTCCTGCTCGGCGTCGGGTTGATGATCCCGTTTCAGGCGACGATCACGCGGGCCCTCGGGGTGGCCTTTCTGTTCGCCTTCATCGTCGGCGGGGCCTTCCTGATCGCCGAGCCTGGCTTTCTTTCCGACGACGAGGATTAGGGCCAAACGCCGGTGGCGACGGCGAGCCCTGGCACCATCCTCGGCCGATGCGAACCCCTCGCCCAAACCCACGCCTTGCGGCCGGCATTGCCTGTGCCGCCGCGATCGCCGCGCTGGCGTCCTGCGGTGGCAGCAGCAACAGCGGGTCGACCTCGCCGAAGGAGTTTCAGAGCGAGGCGAACCAGGTCTGTCGGGACTCGCAGCAGCAATTCGACCGCATCCAACGGATCCAGCCGCACACGGCCGACCAGACCGAGAAGCAGACCGCGGCGCTTGCCGACGTCTCGCAGCAGGCGCTCGACAACCTGCATCAGATCGAGCCCCCGGGCGATCTGAAGGCGGTCTACAGCCGCTATCTCGCAGCTCGCGAGAAGGACCTGGGCTTCATCGAGGACGGCCGCGATGCGGCCGCCTCCAAGGACATCAACGCCTATACGCGGGCCACCCACCGCGCGGCGGGGCAGGCGCCCGTGCGCCGACAGCTCGCGCTTCAGCTCGGGTTGCGCTTCTGCAGTCGCCCGTCGATCAGACTGGGCAAGTGATTCGCAACGCCGCGGCAAACATCGGCTAGCGCCGCGCCAGCCAGCCAAACCCGACGGCCACCGCCAGGTTGAAGAGGCCCGCGAGCCGCAGTCCCAGCTTCGCGCCCGGCCGGCTGAGCGCCGGCGACTGCGACCACAGCGCGTCGGTCGCGATCTCGGTGCCCCGCAGCCAGGCAAGCGCCCACCAGTCCTGCTCGAAGCCACGCCGATCGGCGACCGTGTGGGCGGCGGCAAAGGTGAGCCAGATCGGGCCGCAGCGGCGAAACAGGTGCTTCGCGTCCTCGGAGGGCTCCTCGTGCCCGAGCACACGGAGCGTCTGGACCGGCGCCAGAATCGCCGCCGACCCCAGCGCCAGGTCGAAGGCGATCAAGTTGCGGTTGGTGAGGCGCAGCGCCTGCTCGGGGGTCACAGCCGCGCCATCCAACCACATCCGGTAGGCGCACCGCCGCAGCGCGGCTGCAATATCAGCGCCGGCGGCGGAAGGGAAAACCCATGCAAGGGCGAATCTCAGCGCCGTGACCCGGACCTCGACAAGGTCTCGTCCGAAGCGCAAGAGCCTGTCCGGCTTCATCTCCGAGCGCTTCGACGAGTTCTCACGCTCCCAGAAGGACGTGGCGCGCTACATCGTCGACCATCTCGACGAGGCGGCCTTCCTGACCGCGGAGGAGCTGGCCAGACGTGCCAGCACCTCGTCTTCGACCGTCGTGCGCTTCTCCCAGGCGCTGGGCTTCGACGGCTATCCCGAGCTTCAGCAGGCGGCGATCGAGGAGTACCGCAACGCCACCGAGGAGGCCGACAGCGGCACGCAGAACGGGTCTCTGTTCGACTTCGATCACTCCCAGTTCGAGGCTTCGCTGGGCGCCGACCACGCGAATCTCGAGGAGACGGCCCGCAGCCTGACCCGCGAACAGATCGAGGCCTCGGTCGCCGCGCTGGCCACCTCCCAGCGCGTGGTGATCGTCGGTGTCGATCAGATGGCCTTCTTCGCCAGTTACCTGCGCCACATGCTGAGCCTGCTCGACGTCCGCGCCGAGATCGTCGCCAGCACCGGCGGCGAGTCGCTGCAGCGGCTCGGTCGGATCGACGAGGACACGTTGGTGATAGCGCTGTCGGCGGGACGTGCCCATCCGCTGCTTCTGCGGGCGATGAAGCTGGCGCTCCACCGCCGTGCCCGGACCCTGGCGATCTCCGACGCGACCCTGTCAGAGGTCGGCGAGCACGCCGAGCTGACCCTCTACTACTCCTCCAACAGCCCTTCCTTTGCGCGCTCGAACACCGCGCTGATGGCGCTGGTTCAAGCGCTCGCCCACGGCGTCTACGCCCGCGACGAGGCTGCCCACCGCGACCGCATCCGCGCCTTCAAGCTCAAGTAACGAACTTCTCCGATCACGCACCCGAGCCAGTGAGGGGCCCGCTTCGGCGGGCCCTTTGCTTTGGCCGAAGCGTCCAACGCGTCACCGCAGAGCCATCGAGGCGGAGACCGGTGGGCTGGGGCACGGCCTCTATATTGGGGGTCATGGCCGAACGCGCCACATTCCGCGTCAAGACCGGGCTCGCCGAGATGCTGAAGGGTGGCGTGATCATGGACGTGACCAACGCCGAGCAGGCGAAGATCGCCGAGGAGGCAGGCGCCTGCGCGGTGATGGCGCTGGAGCGCGTCCCCGCCGACATCCGCGCCCAGGGCGGGGTCGCCCGCATGGCGTCTACCCGCAAGATCCAGGAGATCCAGGAGACGGTGACGATCCCGGTGATGGCGAAGGCGCGGATCGGCCACTTCGCCGAGGCCCAGGTCCTGGAGGCGCTCGAGGTCGACTACATCGACGAGTCCGAGGTGCTTACTCCGGCCGACGAGCACAACCACATCGACAAGTTCGCCTTCGAGATTCCGTTCGTCTGCGGCGCGACCAACCTCGGCGAGGCGCTGCGGCGGATCGGCGAGGGCGCGGCGATGATCCGCTCCAAGGGTGAGGCCGGCACGGGCAACATCGTCGAGGCCGTTCGTCACATGCGCGAGATCACGACCGGCATAAAGCAGCTGGCGGGGCTTGGCCCCGAGGAGCTCGCCGCGGCGGCGAAGGAGCACAGCGCGCCGCTTGAGGTCGTGCGCGACGTCGCCGAGAGAGGCTGGCTGCCGGTTCCGCTGTTCTGCGCCGGCGGCATCGCGACGCCGGCTGACGCGGCGCTGATGATGCAGCTCGGCGCCGAGGGTAACTTCGTCGGCTCGGGAATCTTCAAGAGCGAGGACCCCGAGCGCCGCGCCCGGGCGATCGTCGAGGCGACCACCCACTACGAGGACCCCGCCCGGGTCGCCGCGGCGATGTCGGAGCTGGGCGAGGCGATGCCGGGGCTGGAGATCGCAGCACTGGGGGAAGACGGCAAGCTCCAGGGTCGCGGCTGGTGAGCGCACCACAGCCGTTGCGGGTCGGTGTGCTCGCCGTCCAGGGCGATTTCGCCGCCCACTCGCGCGTACTGCGCGAGCTGGGGGCATCCCCGAGCGAGGTGCGAACTCCCGGGCAACTGGTCGACCTCGACGGGTTAATCATCCCGGGCGGCGAGAGCACGACGATCACGATGGGGATGGAGTCCGCCGGGCTCGACGAAGGGGTCCGCTCGCACCACCGCGCCGGGCGCCCGATCCTCGGGACCTGCGCCGGCATGATCGTCTGCGACGATCGCCATCTCGGCCTGCTCGACGCCACCGCCCGCCGCAACGCATTCGGACGTCAGCTCCAGAGCTTCGAGACCGACCTCGAGGTCGAGGGCCTCGGCCCCGAGCCGCTGCGGGCGGTGTTCATCCGGGCGCCGTGGATAGAACGTTACGGACCGGGGGTCGAGGTACTGGCGAGCTGGCGCGATCACCCGGTCGTCGTGCGCGACGATTCGGTGCTGGCCTGCGCCTTTCACCCCGAGCTGACCGACGACGCTCGCATCCAGGCGTTGTTCATGGCGATGGTCACCGAGGCGACCAAGGAGCGGGAGAGCGCGCGATGAGGGATCCCCGAGTCACCAACCTGGCCCAAATCCTGGTCGGCTACTCGACCGGGGTGAAGGAAGGAGACGAGGTGATGATCGACGGGGAGAGTGCCGCGGAGCCGCTGCTCGCCGCGATCTACGAGGAGGTGCTGAAGGCCGGGGGCAACCCGGTGCTTCACATGTCCCTCGATGGGCAGGACGCCACCTACTACAAGCACGCCTCCGACGCCCAGCTGGAGTGGGTCTCACCGGTTTCGAGGTGGATGGTCGAGCAGGCAGACGTGCGGATCTCGGTTGGCGCCAGCACCAACCCGCGCAGTCTCTCCGCGGTGCCGCCGGAGCGCCAGCAGCGCCGTTCGCAGGCCACCGGCGGTCTGATGGCCAAGGCGATGGAGCGAAGCGCCGATGGCTCGTTTCGCTGGGTGTACACGCTGTTTCCCACCTCGGGCTACGCAGCCGAGGCCGAGATGAGCCTCGCCGACTACGAGGACTTCTACTTCGAGGCCTGCCTTGCCACCGGCGGCGATCCGCTGAGCAACTGGCAGAAGGCCTCCGCGGAGACGCAGCGCCTGGCCGAGTGGATCGAGGGGCGGGAGGAGGTCCACGTGACCGCGCCAGGCACCGACATCAAGCTCGGTATAGAGGGGCGCAAGTTCATTCCCTCACTCGGCAAGCACAACATGCCCGACGGAGAGTTCTTCACCGGCCCGGCCGAGGACTCGATCGAGGGCGAGGTCACCTTCCACCTGCCGGCGGTGATCAGGGGCCGCGAGGTGGCGGGGGTGCGGCTGCGCTTCGAGAGCGGAAGGGTCACCGATGCGAGCGCTCAGAGGGGGGAGGAGTACCTGGTCAAGCTGCTCGACACCGACCAGGGCGCGCGCTCGCTTGGCGAGCTGGGGATCGGCACCAACTACGGGATCGACCGCGGTACCCGTGAGGTCCTGCTCGACGAGAAGATCGGCGGCACCGTGCACATGGCCCTCGGTCGCTCCTACCCGGAGACCGGCGGGGTCAACGAGTCCGCCGTGCACGAGGACCTGGTCTGCGACCTGCGGAAGGGCGGGCGGATCACCGTCGATGGCGAGGACCTTCAGGTCGACGGGAAGTTTGTTGTTTAGTTCCTAGTTACTTGTTCCTTGTTCCTCGGGAAATGAGTTCAGTCCCCCAAGGAACGAGCAACAAGGAACGAGGAACGCTTTTATTGACTGGGCAGCGGCGAGCCAGCGAGCCAGAAGAACCAGGCGGTCGCCGCTACGATCGCAAGCACCACGGAGGCGACGATCACGGTCTCCAGCACCGTGGGGTAGGGGCGGGGGGCCTCGCTATCGCGCATGCTCTTGAGCCATGCCGGCCGGATGGGCGCCACGGTGTTGCTGCCGGTCAGGTGTACGTAGACGCGATTCAGTCGTCCCAGCAGCCAGGAGACGGCCAGGATCGAGACGACGATCCCGACCAGCACGACCATGTAGGGGCCGCCCGCCGGGTCCTGGGTCTTCGAGATCCTCGAGCCGATCCACACCCAGCCGAGTGGGATAACCGTCCACATAGACAGCGCGGCGACGATCATCAGCAGGACCAGGAACGTGGCCGCGACGTGGCGACCGGCGCGTCGGGGGGCGTTGTGCGTGGGCATCCCGTCCATACAATCGACCTATGTCAGGTCACTCTAAATGGTCGTCAATCAAGCACCGCAAAGCGGCCGCCGATGCCAAACGTGGTCAGCAGTTCACGAAGCTCGCCCGCGCGATCACCCTCGCGGCGCGCGAGGGTGGGGGCGAACCTGACGCAAACCCGGCGCTGGCGACCGCGGTGCAGAAGGCGCGCGACGCGTCGATGCCCAAGGACAGCATCCAGCGGGCGATCGACCGCGGCACCGGTGAAGGCGCCGCCGCGGCGGCAATCGAGCGGGTCGTGTTCGAGGGATACGGGCCGGGCGGGGCGGCGATCCTCGTCGAGGCGCTGACCGACAACCGCAACCGCACCAGCGCAGAGGTCCGCCACGCATTCTCCAAGCACGGCGGCAGCCTCGGTGAGCCGGGCTCGGTCGTCTGGATCTTCGAGAAGCGCGGGGTGATCGTGGTCGACGCCGACCGCTATGGCGAGGACGACCTGATCGCGGCGATTGACGCCGGCGCCGAGGACGTGCAGCAGGACGGCGACCTGCTGAAGGTGATCAGCGAGCCATCGCAGCTAGCCGCGGTGCGCGAGGCGCTGGAGAGGGCGGGCGTGGAGATCCAGTCCTCTGATCTGGCGATGGAGCCGAAGAACCTGGTCGAGGTGGAGGAATCGGCGGCCCGGGCGCTGCTGCGCCTGCTTGATTCCCTTGAGGATCACGACGACGTCAACGAGGTGCACGCGAACTTCGACATCCCGCAGGAAGTGCTCGAGAAGGCGGCATAGATGTTGGCCGGCGCGTTGCGCGCCGGCACTGCCCTTGCGGCTGCTGCGCAGCCTGACATGCATGTGCCCGCGCCTACGGCACCGGCCAAGAACGACTGTCAGGCGGCGAAGCCGCCGCATTTGCTAGTCGCCGCCCTCGCCCCCGCCGCGCTCGCTTGGCCCCTTGCCAGGCTTCGGGCCCTTCGGGGGCTTGATCCCGCCCGAGGAGCCGTTATCGCCCGGCACCCCGGTGCCGCCCGAAGGCGACTGACCGGCCTCCTGCTCAGCCGCCGCCAGCTCCTGCGCCACGGCGCCGCTCTGGTCGGAGATCTGGAGCCGCTGCTCGAGGATCGGGATTGCCTGCTGCGGCTGGCCGGCCAGGCGGAGGGCGTGGCCGAGGTTGAACAGCGCATAGGCGTAGTTGACGTCGCTTGTGCCGTCGGGGAAGGCATTCACCGCTCGCCGTAGCACCGGGATCGCCTCGTCGTAGCGACCCTGCTGGATCAGCGAGTAGCCCTGGTCGTTGAGCTGCGCGCCGAGCGCGGCGCCGGTCAGGGGGGCCGGGGCTGGAGATTTCGGCTTCGTGGTCACGGTTCGGATCTGTGTCTTGACCCTCGCGGCCCGCTTGGTTTGGTCGGAACCGCCACCGAGCGCGATCACCGCGATCAGCGCTCCGGCCAGCGCCGCGATCGTGGCCACGATCGCGGTTCGCCGGCGTGACCACCCGCCCTTCGACGGGCTCGTCTGAGGCTGGATCGCAGGGCCCGGTCGAGGCGGGGCGGTCAATGTCGTCGTGGCGTCGGGGTCCGTGGGCAGCGGCGCGCCCTCCCCGGTCAGGGCGGCCGATAGGCGATCGACCAGCTCTCCGGCGCTGCGCGGGCGGCGCTGCGGGTCACGGGCGAGGCCGTCGCGCAGCGCCTCCGCGGCCGCCGGCGGAGCCGCGGGCCATACCTCGCGCAGGTCGCGCGGACGCCTGAGGCTGACAATCTCTGTCGGCGTCTGCCCCCGCTGCGCGCGCTCACCGGAAACAGCCTCGAAGGCGACCGCAGCGAGTGAGTAGACGTCCGCCGAAGGATCGTCCTCGGCGTTCTCCAGACGCTCGGGGGCGATATAGGAGAGCGTCCCGATGATGTCGTTGGTGGTCGTGATGCTGGTCGCGTCGACCGCGGTGGCGATGCCCAGATCGGCGAGCTTCGCCGTGCCGTCGTCCCCGATCAGCACGTTCGACGGCTTCACGTCGCGGTGGATCACCCCGGCCCCGTGCGCATAGTCGAGGGCCGCGGCGATCTGCGCGAGGACCCCAACCGCGCGCTGCGGAGCCAGAGGTCCGCTCCGGAGTTGGTCTTTCAGCGACTGGCCCTCCAGGTACTCCATGACGATCAGCAGGGCGTCGTCGTCGGCCGCGGAGTCGAAGATCGAGACAACGTTGGGATGGTTCAACGATGCGCCCAGGCGAGCCTCGCGGCGGAACCGGGCGAGAGCGTCCTCCGGGCTGGAGGTCGGCAGGCGCTTGAGCGCCACCAGGCGACCGAGGCGCTCGTCTTCGGCCAGCAGAACGCTGGCCCCCATACCGCCCGAGCCGAGACTCTTGAGCACGCGGTAGCGCCCCCCGAGCGCCAGCGCGTCGTTTGCGCGCGGTAGCCGCATCGGCGTAAAGCCTGCCATATGTGCCGGTCTCTCATACGCAAAGAGGCATCCGAGGCACTGCGCAGAATCAGATCCCATGAAGGTCGTCATGGGAGTGGATCCCGGCGCGGCCAACCTCGGGTTCGGCGTCGTACGGATCGAGGGCGCCCACATGGTTGCGCTGGACGGTGGGGTGATTGAGACCACCCCCGATGAGCCGCCTGAGCGGCGGCTGGCGCGCATCCACAAGGCGCTCTCCGAACTGATCGAGTGGCACGAGCCGAAGGCGCTGGCCCTTGAGAATCTCTATTTCGGGCGCAACGTTCGCTCTGCGATGACGGTTGGCCAGGCCTGCGGCGTGACGCTGCTGGCCGCCGGGCAGCGCGGCGTGAGCTGCTTCGCCTACACGCCGCAGGCGATCAAGATGGCCGTTTGCGGCAGCGGCGCCGCCGGCAAGAAGCAGGTTCAGCGGATGGTCGGGACGCTGCTTGGCCTCCCGGAGCCACCGACGTCTGAGCACGCCGCCGACGCGCTTGCGGTGGCGATCTGCCACGCGGGCGGTGGTGCTTTGAAGGATGAGATCTCGGTGAGGCGCATGTCGCAGGCCGGCGAGCCGCGGACGCCTGCTGCCAGTGCGGAGAACTTGAGCGGATGATCGCCGCGGTGCGGGGCGAGGTCCTGGTCCGACGCCCGGACCACGTGGTCATCGACGCTGGCGGCGTCGGCTACCGGCTAACGGTCTCCGCCGAGACCCTGAAGTCCGTGCCGGCCACCGGCCGCGAGGGGTTCCTGCACGCGGAGCTGATCGCCCGCGACGACTCGCTGGCGCTGTACGGCTTTGCCTCCGAGGAGGAACGCGATCTGTTCCGCGAGCTGATCTCGGTCAGCGGAGTCGGTCCCAAGGTGGCGATCGCGGTGCTCGGGGGCGGCACCTCGCGCGATCTTCTGCGCGCGATCGCGGCTGGCGACGCGAAGCGCTTCCAGGCCGTGCCGGGGATCGGCAAGCGGACCGCGGAGCGGATCATCGTCGAGCTGCGCGAGAAGGTGGCCGGAGAGCTCGAGGAGGCAATCGCGATTGGAGCCGAACGGGGTGGCGATCCGCGGTCGCTGGCCCGCGACGGCCTCGTCAACCTGGGCTACTCGCCGTCTGAGGCCGAGGAGTTGCTCGGCGACGCCGACAGCGAGCAGCCCGAGGAGCTGATCGCGGAGGCGCTGCGCCGGGCCGGGGAAGCGAGGTCGAGGGCGTGAGCGAGGCGCCCGACATCAGCGGCCCGAGGATCCGTACCCCGGGAGCCGACTCCCTGCCTCCCGACGACGCCGAGGTCCGGGTGCACGATGCCCGCGCCGACGGCGGCGACGAGGACCTGGACCGCTCGCTGCGCCCCCCGACCCTGGCCGACTTCGTAAACCAGGAGCAGGTCACCGAGCAGCTCTCGATCTTCATCGAGGCGGCCAAACGTCGCGGCGAGCCGCTCGACCACGTGCTGTTGGCCGGCCCACCGGGCCTCGGCAAGACGTCGCTCGCCTGCATCGTGGCCGCGGAGATGGGCGTGCCGCTCGTGCAGACCGCGGGGCCGGCGCTGGAGCGAAAGGCCGACGTGGCGGCCTTCCTCACCGCATTGGAGCCCGGCAGCGTGTTCTTCATCGACGAGATTCACCGTCTCGGCCGTGCCGTGGAGGAGACCCTCTACCCGGCCATGGAGGACTCGCAGCTTCCGGTCGTGTTGGGCCAGGGCGCCGGAGCGCGAACCGTGACACTGCCGCTGCCCCCGTTCACCCTGATCGGGGCGACGACGCGCAGCGGCCTGCTGACCACGCCATTGCGCGACCGCTTCGGCGTCGCCCATCGGCTCGAGCACTACTCTCCGCCCGACCTGGCCAAGATCGTCGAGCGCTCGGCAGCCATCCTCGAGATCGAGGTCGATCGCGAGGGAGCGGTGGCGATCTCAGAGCGCTCGCGTGGCACCCCAAGGGTCGCCAACCGGCTGCTGAAGCGGGTCCGCGACTTCGCCCAGGTAAAGGGCGAGGGCGAGGTCACCGCAGAGGTCGCGATCGCGGGGCTGGAGATGCTCGAGGTCGACCTCGCCGGCCTCGACCGCCACGACCGCATCCTGCTGGAGACGGTCGCGACCAAGTTCTCGGGCGGGCCGGTCGGCCTTTCGACGCTCGCGGTTGCGATCGGAGAGGAGGCGGACACGATCGAGGACGTGCTCGAGCCCTACCTGCTCCAACAGGGCCTGATGAAGCGGACCCCGCGCGGACGCGTCCTCACCCAGCGCGCCTTCGAGCACCTCAAAATCCCGGTGCCGGAAGGCGCTGCGACCCTGTTCTAGGCCCGGCTCGCGACGTCGGATGTCCGCTGAGGACTCCAGGTTCGGTCGAGTCAGCCGACTGCAATTTGTAGCCTGTCCAAGGCATGCCGTTCTTCATCTGTCCCAACTGCGGAAACCGCGAGGTGAGCGGGGATCGGTCCGCCGGCTTCAGCGGCCGGCCCAAGGGCTGCTCGAAATGCGGGTTCGGCTTCCTGTTCGAGCTGCTCGACGACTACTACCCGGCCCCCAACGCGGCCTTCTTCGTCTGCGACAAGGAGGGTCGCGTGATCGGTGCCGGGCGGGGCAGCTTCGAGCTGACCGGGCTGGGTGAGGACCAGGTGATGGGCCGCCCAGTTAAGGAAGTGCTCGGGCTCCACTGGCTCAAGGAGGGCGATGGCGGCGAAGAGGCGGACACCAACGGCGACGGATTCACCGACCCGATCGAGACCTCGCTGGAGTGGGGTGTGCGCTCGCTCGGCAAGCGCGTCTCGGTCAACGCTGAAGGAGACCTCCCAGCCGAGGCAGTTGCGGATGTCTTTCCCGGCTACGACGAGGACGGCGGGCTGCTGATCGTTCTCACACCTGAGTCCTAGACCAGTGGTGACTCGCGTGCCGTGCGCTAGGAAATGACGAGCCCAGGGCGCCGTCAGGCAAGGATCTCGCGCGTGCGCGCTCACACCGCGCCGTTGGCGCTCGGAGTCCGAACGGCAACGCCATTCGGGCGACTGAGGACGCAGCATGGCGGTGACCTCGGGCCGTCATTTCCAGTGCAACGGCGCGGGAGGCACCACTAATGGGCGGACGCCGCCGCAACCTGTTCGTGCTGCTGTTCGTGGTCGGGCTGATCGCCGCCTCGGCGGTCGTGATCGCGTCCAAGCAGACCCGGCTGGGCCTCGACCTGCGCGGCGGCATCCAGCTCGTTCTCCAGGGAAGGCCCACACCCCAGCAGCCGACGATCGACAACGACTCGATGACCCGGGCCGTCGACACGATCCGCAACGGCTGCGACCAGCTCGGCGTCTCGGAGATCGAGGTCGCGCGCGTGGGCGCCGACCAGATCCAGGTCGGCATACCCGGTGCGACCAGCGTCGGCAAGGCGACCGACTGCGCGACCAAGCCCGCGCGCCTCTTCTTTTACGACTGGGAGCCGAACCTGATCGGAATCGAGCACCAGGTCGCCGGTACCCCCGGGGCCACGAATCAGGCCGCGCTCGCCAGGCTGACCAAGCAATGGCAGCAGGCGGGCCGCGATCCCACCAGCACGCTCAATCAACAGCTGGTCGGGACGGGGGCCTTGCCGACCGAATGGGATGCGGCACAGCTCGCCGTCCAGCAGAAGCCGATCAAGGACTGCTCGGACTGTAGCCAGCGCGCCACCTACTACTTCTTCAGCAAGGACAAGTCGCACCGCCTGATCGACGGGCCGGAGACGGTGCGCAGCGACCTCTTCGTCAGCCCCTCGGGTCGCAAGCGCCCCCAGGACTCGGGGATCGTGGTCAAGGTGCCCGAAGGGTCTGTGGTGGTCAACCAGCACCCCAGCGACTCCACCGGAGCCGCAGACCAAAACGCGAATCCCGGCTGGTACGCGATCAAGGACCACCCCGCGGTCGCCGGCACCCAGATCACGAACCCGAAGCAGAGCTATGACCCACAGACCAACCAGCCGGTAGCGACCTTCGACCTAAGCGGCGACGCCAACTCGAAGTTTGAGGACGTCACGCGCAAGATCGCCGAACGCGGCCTGGCAAACCTCCTTCCCGGGCAGAGCTCGCAGACTGTGTCGGGATCCTTCGCGATCGTCCTCGACAACGAGGTCAAGTCGCGGCCGATCGTCGACCCCCAACAGAACCCACAGGGCATCGACCCAAGAAGAGGCGGCGTGCAGGTCACGGGTTTGACCCTCCCTGAGGCGCAGACGCTGACCGACTACCTGACGCGCGGCGCCCTGCCGATCGACCTGAAGGTGATCAGCCAGAGCCAGATCTCGGCGACGCTCGGCAAGCAGGCCCTTGACGAGGGACTGCGGGCGGGCGTCGCCGGCCTGATCATCGTCGTCCTCTTCCTGCTCCTCTTCTACCGCTTCCTGGGTCTCGTGGCGAGCATCGCGCTGGGCGCCTACGGGGTGATCTTCTTCGCTCTGATCAAGCTGATCCCGGTCACTCTCACCCTGCCAGGGATCGCCGGATTGGTGCTCACGATCGGGGTCGCCGCCGACTCCAACATCGTGATCTTCGAGCGCATCAAGGAGGAGGTGCGGGCTGGGCGATCTATGCCCGCGGCGATCGCCGCCGGCTACAGACGCGGCATCGCGACGATCGTCGACGCCAACGTCGTCACCATGCTCACCGCCTTCGTCCTCTTCGTGCTAGCGACGGCGGGGGTCAAGGGCTTCGCGCTGACCCTGGCGCTGGGGACGATCACCTCGCTGCTGACCGCGGTGGTCTTCACCCAGGCGCTGCTGAGCACGATGAGCCACTCGCGCCTGCTGCGCTCGCCCGCGGCGCTCGGCGTCCGCAAGCAGCGGGTCCGCTGGCACTTCGACTTCATGGGGGCCAGCCGCTGGTTCTTCTCGATGTCGGGGACGATCCTGATCGTCGGCTCGATCGCCCTGGCGACCAAGCAGCTCAACCTCGGCATCGACTTCAAGTCCGGGACCCGGGTCGAGGTGAGCCTGTTGCACGCGACCGACGAGAATGGGGTCCGCGACGCGCTCAGCGGGGCGGGGATCTCCAGCGCTGAGGTGCAGCGGGTGAGCAACCCCGGGTTGGGCGACAACGCGTTCCTGATCCAGAGCAAGACCCTGCAGCCGGTGCGCATAAAGACGCTCCAGCGGACGCTGGAGAAGGACTTCGGCATCCGCACGAATGGCTTCGACAGCACCAGCGTCGGCCCGACGTTCGGGACGACGGTGGCGAACAGCGCCCGAAACGCGTTGATCTTCTCGCTGCTCGTGATCTGCGCCTACGTTGCGCTTCGCTTCCAACCGAAGTTCGCCCTGCCGGTGCTGATCGCGCTGTTCCACGACATCCTGATCACGGCAGGGGTCTACGCGCTGACGGGGAGGGAGGTGACCAGCGGTACCGTTGCCGCCTTCCTCACCATCCTCGGGTTCTCGCTCTACGACACGATCATCGTCTTCGACCGAATCCGCGAGAACCTGCCACGGATGCCGCGGGCCGCGTTCTCGCAGATCGTCAACCGCTCGATGAGCGAGGTGCTGACGCGATCGCTGGCGACCAGCTTCTCGACCCTGCTCCCGGTGCTGGCGTTGCTGCTGTTCGGCGGCACGACCCTGAAGGACTTCGCCTTCGCGCTGCTGGTCGGGATCGCCTCGGGTACGTACTCGTCGATCTTCATCGCCTCCCCGGTGCTGAGCGCGTGGAAGGAACGCGAGCCCGACTTCCGCGCCCGCCGCGAGCGGATTGAGGCCGCGATGGGCACTGTGCCGCCGTTCGCCGAGGAGGCCCCGGTCGCGAAGCTGGACGAGGTAGAGGAGGAGGCCGAGCCCGAGGAAGCGCAGGAGGCGGCGCTCACTCCCGCCTCGCAGGCCTCCGGTCGCCGCTCGCAGGCGGAGATACTGGCCGAGGCGGGCCTCAGCCGCGAAAAGGACGGGGCTGGAGACGGAGTCCCGGACGAGGTGTCCGAGGATCAGGTCGTCGGGGCGAGCAGCGACGGCGAAGGATCGACCGAGCGCGGCCGGCAGGGCGACAAGCGCCGCCGCCAGCGGGGACGACGCCGCAAGCACGGAAGGCGCCGGTGAAATAGATGGCCCTCTTGGTCTGGTTCATGACCGGTATCGCGCTCTGGCACTTCACCGTGTTCCTGCCCGACCGCTTCTGGCAGGGAATAGTCGGGGCCTTTCTCGGTGCAGTCGCCGGGGCGATGGCATCCGGCGGGGCCGCCCAGATCGTGTCCGGGCGAGGAATCGGCGACACCGACCTGGCGACGGTGCTCTATGCGCTGCCCGGGATCGCGCTCGGCCTGGCGGTTGTCTACGCGATCGGCTTGCGCGACGAGCGGGCCGCTTAGCTGTGGTTCGCCGCTCGAGCGACTAGCAACCAGCAACTAGCGACCAATAAGCGGGGCGATTCCGTCCATCTGCCTGCTTAGCCTCGCAGCGTGGCCGAGTCTGCCCGCGCATACGTGACCGAGCCCTATTCCTACGCCGAGGCGCGGGCGCTCGCCGACGAGCTCGGCGTCAGCGACCCGATCGCGGTGACCCTGGTGCGGCGCGGCTACCGCACCGTCGACGAGGCACGCCAGTTTCTGCAGGCCGACGAGGCCCACGATCCACTCGAGTTCAATGGGATGGCCGACGTTGTCGACGTGCTGCTCTCCGCGGCGGGCGCCGGGCGGCGGATCACGGTGCACGGCGACTACGACGCCGACGGCGTATGCGCGACCGCGATCCTGGTCGCCGCCCTGCGGGACCTGGGCGCGCAGTGCGACTGGTACATCCCCGATCGCCTCGGCGAGGGCTATGGCCTCAGCGTTGCCGGGGTCAGAGGGCTCGCCGCGCGCGGGACCGACCTCCTGCTGACCGCCGACTGTGGAATCACTTGCGCGACGGAGGTGGCGCAGGCCAGGGCGGCGGGGATGGACGTCGTGGTCACCGACCATCACTCGCCTCCCGAACAGCTGCCCGACTGCCCGATCCTGCATCCCGAGCTCTCGGGCTACCCGTTTGCCGAGCTGTGCGGGACCGGGGTCGCGTACAAGCTGGCGTGCGCGCTGCGAGCGTCTGGCGCCGCATTGGGCGACGAGGCCGATGAGGCGGACCTCGACCTGGTGGCGCTGGCCACCGTGGCCGATGTCGTGCCGCTGGTGGGAGAGAACCGCTCGCTGGTGCGCCGCGGGCTGGCGGTTGCCCGCCGCGCCCGGCGCCCGGGGATGCGGGCGCTGATCGCCGCTTCCGGGTCCGAGGCCGGGCGCCTCGACGAGGGCGATTTCGCCTTTCGCCTCGCCCCCCGCATCAACGCCGCCGGGCGCCTCTATCGCGCCGATGCCGGCGTCGAGCTGTTCCTCACCGACGACCCCGAACGGGCCGAGGAGATCGCATCGGAGCTCGACCGCGTCAACCGAGAGCGCCAGCATGCCGAGCGCGAGGTGGAGGCGGCCGCGGAGGCGGCGCGCCGCGACCTTCCGGACCACCTGCGCGACGCCGCGGCGCTCGTGATCGCCGGCAACGGCTGGCACCCGGGCGTGGTCGGAATCGTCGCCTCGCGGTTGGTCGAGCGCCACTGGCGCCCGGTCATCCTGCTCTCGTTCGACGGCGATAGCGGGCGCGGCTCGGGTCGCAGCATCACGGGCTTCGACCTGCTCGGCG
>JBBQNM010000041.1:0-20500 GCA_038329895.1 Solirubrobacterales bacterium
ACCGGCTGGCGCGGCGGCACCAGGCCTTCGGGACGGTCGGGACGAAAGGTGGCGCACGGCTCGTCCAACTCAAGGGAGCAGAGCAGGTTCTTGCGGAAGTAGCAGTCCTCGCAGCTGGGTGCCTTCACCCGTGCTCGCCCCGCGGTCTTTGCCAATCTCGTCCGGTCCTCTCTCCGATTTGAGACCATTGGCCCGGGCCTTGGCGCCGAGCCGGCGGCGATCATGCCACTCTTTTGCGAAGGCTTCAGGGGGCATTCGCGCAAATCGCTGAGTCTTCTTCACGGGCTACTATTTTTCGTACAGATGGCAAACGGCAACCAGCAACGATCCGAGCAGCTAGCGGCCTCCCCGCAACTCTTCGACAGCGCCTTTCTGAACTTCTTCTCCCGCGTCCACCCCTCGATCCCGGCGATCATCTTCGTCCCGGTGGTTGTGACCATGGAGTGGCTCGGAGCTGACCGCGGCCTCGCGGCACTGGAGCTGATCGCGCTGACGATCGGCGGGCTCGGCATCTGGACCTTGACCGAGTACTGGCTGCACCGCCTGTTCTTTCACTGGGAGCCCGACAACGACGCCGGGCGCCGGATGCACTTCATCATCCACGGCGTTCACCACGATCATCCCAACGACCGGCTGCGCCTGGTGATGCCCCCCGCGGTCAGCATTCCCCTCGCGGCCCTCTTCTTCCTCGGCTTCAGCGCGCTCTTCGGGACGCCCGCCGCCTACCCGCTGTTCGCCGGGTTCATCGCCGGCTATCTGGGCTACGACTACATGCACTACCACGTGCATCACCACACGCCGAAGACGAAGCTGGGCAAGCAGCTCCGCGAGCAGCACATGCGCCACCACTTCCACGACCACCGATTCGGATTCGGCGTCTCCTCACCGCTCTGGGACGTCGTGTTCCGCACCCTTCCGCGGCTGCGCAAGAACTCCTAACCCCTGTCCCCTAGACAACGCGATTAGGCGCCTCGCGGCCGTCGAGGAAGGCGATCACGTTGTCAGCGACGGTGCGGGCCATGGCGTCGCGGGCCTTGACCGTCGCCGAGCCGATGTGCGGCGCGAGCACCGCGCGCGGTGCCTCCAGGATCTCGGCCGGGACCCGCGGCTCGTCCTCGTAGACGTCGAGGCCCACGGCGCCGAGGCGGCCCTCGCGCAGCGCCGCGGCGACCGCGACCAGATCGACTAGCGACCCGCGCGCGGTGTTGACCAGCACCGCGCGCTCCCCCATCAGCCGCAGCGCGTCGGCGTCGATCAGGTGGTGGGTCTCGGGGCTGGCCGGCACGTGGAGGCTGACGACGTCGGAGAGCCGCAACAGTTCGTCCAGCTCCACGCGGGTGGCTCCCAGCCGCGCCTCCACCTCCGGCTTCGGGGACCGGGCCGTGTAGAGCAGCTCGACCCCAAAGCCGGCGAGCAGCTCTGCGTAGCGGCCGCCGATCCGCCCCAGCCCGACCACGCCAACGGTGGTGCCGCTCAACTCCAGGCCGCGGTAGGCGGCCGGGTCCCAGCCATGCCAGCGACCGGCCCGCAAGTCGCGCTCGGCCTCGCTCAGGAACCTGGCCGCCGCCAGGCTGAGGGTTAGCGCCAGCTCGGCGGTGGCGTTGGTGAGCACGTCGGGTGTGTTGGTGACCGCAACGCCGCGCCGACGGCACTCCTCGATGTCGACGTTGTCGTAGCCGACCGCGAAATTGGCGACCAGCCGCATCCCCGGCCCGGCCACGTCGAGCAGCTCGGCATCGACGCTGACGCTGGGATCCGCCACCAGAACGTCGGCGCCCGCGGCGATCTCCCGCACCCGGTCCGGTGTCGCATCTGGGCCGCCCGCCCGCACCTCGGCCCGCTCCTGGAGCGGCTCGAGGCCGGCAGGCAGGAGGATCCGTGCGATTGCGATCACGCTCATCGCGTACTCACATCCGTACAAATTTCACTGTCACATATGGCCGAAGTGCTAATCCACACACAGTTCACAAACACACACATCCATCTGTCCTCTAGTCTGCTTGTTGTAGGCACTTCCCGGAGAGAGGAAACCATGGCGGACACCAGCAACGTACTCAACGAGGCCAGGGCGCTGGTCCAAAAGCGCCTTCGGGAGCTCGACCAGGAGCGGGCTCGCCTCGAGCGCGCGCTCGCCGATCTAACCGGAGGCCGCGTGGGTCGCCGCCGCCCCGGGCGCCCGCCTGGTTCAGGCGGAGGACGCCGAAAGCGACGCGGCGGGACCCGCGGCGCTCAGGCGGTAAAGATCGTCAACTCCAACCCCGGCATCACCGCATCGGAGATAGCCAAGCGGATGAAGATCAAGCCCAACTACCTCTACCGGGTGATGGGCGACCTTCAAAAGGACGGTCAGGTCCGCAAGAAGGGCGGCGGGTACCACCCCGCCAAGTAACGCAGGGCTGCGACGTTACGTCGCCGCACAGGCATGTCAGGCAGCGCAGCTGCCGCAAATTGTTCGTTTAGATCAGGCCCAGGGAGGAGACCGCGTCGCGCTCCTCCTTCAGTTCATCGACGCTGGCGTCGATCCGCTTGCGCGAGAAGCCGTCGATCTCCAGACCCTCGACGATCTGCCACTCCCCGCCTGAGCAGGTGCAGGGGAACCCCGAGATCAGGCCTTCTTCGACCTCGTAGGAGCCGTCCGAGGGAACCGACATCGAGACCCAGTCGCCCGGCGGAGTGCCGAGCACCCAGTCGTGGACATGGTCGATCGCGGCGTTGGCGGCCGAGGCGGCGCTCGAAGCTCCGCGTTTCTCGATCACCTCGGCGCCGCGTTTTGCGACCCGGGGAATGAACTCGTCGGCGATCCACGCCTCGTCGTCGACCTCATCCCAGGCGCTGCTGCCGTTTACCTTGGCGTGCACCAGGTCGGGGTACTGGGTGGTCGAATGGTTGCCCCAGATCGTCATGTTGGTGACCGCCTCGACGCCGACGCCGAGCTTGTTCGCGAGCTGGGCGATCGCCCGGTTGTGGTCGAGCCTGGTCATCGCGGTGAAGCGCTCGGCCGGCACGTCGGGAGCGTGTGACTTCGCGATCAGGCAATTGGTGTTGGCCGGATTGCCGACCACCAGCACCTTGACGTCATCGGCAACGCCCGCGTTGATCGCCTCTCCCTGAGGCTTGAAGATTCCGCCGTTTGCCTCCAGCAGGTCGGCGCGCTCCATGCCCTTGCTGCGGGGACGCGCCCCGATCAGCAGCGCGACGTTGCAGCCGTCGAACGCGAACTTGGGGTCGTCGCTGATCTCGATTTTGCTGAGCAGCGGGAACGCGCAGTCGTCGAGCTCCATCGCCGTCCCCTCGGCGGCCCCGATCGCGTCGGGGATCTCCAGCAGGCGCAGCTCCACCGGGGTGTCGTCGCCGAGCATCTGACCCGACGCGATCCGGAACAGGATCGCGTAGCCAATCTGGCCGGCGGCGCCGGTGACCGTGACTTTGACTGGACTGCTCACGCTCTCCTCCTCTACCCGGCCTGCATCTGCTCGATCACCGCGTCGGCGAACTCCGACGTGCCGACGGCGGTGGGATCGTCGCGGCTCGGCTTCAGGTCGTAGGTGACCTTGTCGCCCTTTGCGATCACCGCGGCGATCGCGCCCTCCATGCGGTCCCCCGCCTCGCCCTCGTCGAGGTGGCGAAGCATCAAGACCCCCGACAGCATCAGCGCCGTCGGGTTGACCTTGTTCATCCCCTTGTACTTGGGCGCCGAGCCGTGGGTGGCCTCGAACATCGCCGCCTCTGTGCCGATGTTGGCCCCCGGCGCCAGTCCGAGACCGCCGATCATCCCCGCCCCGAGGTCGGAGACGATGTCGCCGTAGAGGTTCGGCAACACGATCACGTCGTACTCCTTGGGCCGCGAGACGAGCTGGTTGCAGAGGTTGTCGATGATCCGGTCCTCGAACTCGATCTCGGGGTGGCGCTCGGCCACCTTGCGGGCCATCTCCAGGAACAGCCCGTCGGAGAACTTCATGATGTTGGCCTTGTGCGCCGCGGTCACCTTGTGGCGGCCGTTGGCCTTCGCGTAGTCGAACGCCGCCTCGACGATCCGCTCGCTGCAGAAGACGGAGATCGACTTGATCGAGATCCCCGAGTGCTCGCGGATCTGCCCGGCGCCGAGCGAGGCGACGAACTCGCGCAGCTTCTCGGCCCCCTCGGAGTCGACCTCGAACTCGATCCCGGCGTAGAGGTCCTCGGTGTTCTCGCGCACGAGGACCATGTCGACCTGATCGAAGTGGGAGCGCACGCCCTCGTACAGCTTGCAGGGGCGGATGCAGGCGTAGAGGTCGAGCTCCTTGCGCAGCTGCACGTTGATGGAGCGAAAGCCGGCCCCGACCGGCGTCGTGGTCGGGCCCTTGATCCCGACCTTGGTCCGCTTGATCGACTCCAGGGTGCGATCGGGAAACGGCGTGCCCTCCTCGGCGTAGACGTCTTCGCCGGCCGGGTGCTCGTCCCAGACGAACTCCACGCCGGTCGCCTCCAGCACCCGCCGCGTCGCCTCGACCAGCTCGGGACCCGTGCCGTCCCCGGGGATCAGCGTGACTTCGTGCGCCATCGGCGCGTCATCCTATAGACGGCCCGGCCTCTCACCTACCATTGGGGCTGTGGCAACCGTAGAGCGCCCCAGCCACGCGACCCACGAGGTCACCAACCAGCCCCCGCCGCTCGAGGGCTTCAATTCCTTCGAGCAGGATCGCCCGATGATCGAGGCGCTGTCCAGGGAGGGCGCCGATTGGGCTGAGGGGCGGGCCCGCGAATGGGGCAAGGTCTGCGGCTCGGCGCAGGTGATCCGCTGGGGTTTCGAGGCGAACGAGAAAAAGCCTGTCCTGCGCACCCACGACCGCTCCGGCAACCGCATCGACGAGGTCGAGTTCGACAGCTCCTGGCACGAGCTGATGCGGCTCGGGATCTCGGAGGGGTTGCACGCGTCGCCCTGGCGTGAGCCCGGTCCCGGCGCCCACGTGGCGCGGGCGGCGCTGTTCATGCTGCTGATGCAGGCAGAGGGCGGCGTCGGCTGCCCGATCTCGATGACCTACTCCGGAATCCCGGCGCTGCGGGCGCAGCCCGAGCTGGCCGAGGAATGGGAGCCGCGCTTCCTCTCGCTCGACTACGACCAGCGCTTCATCCCGCCCGACCAGAAGCGCGGCGCGCTGTGCGGGATGGCGATGACCGAGAAGCAGGGCGGCTCCGACGTGCGCGCCAACACCACCGTCGCCGAGCCGCTGAACGGCGGCGGGCCCGGCGCCGAGTACGAGATCACCGGCCACAAGTGGTTCTGTTCGGCGCCGATGTGCGACGCCTTCCTGGTCCTCGCCCAGGCCGACGGCGGTCTCTCCTGTTTCCTGATGCCGCGCTGGACCCCGGACGGCGAGCGCAATCGCTTCCACCTCCAACGCCTCAAGGACAAGCTGGGCAACCGCTCCAACGCCTCGAGCGAGGTTGAGTTCCGCGCCGCCTGGGCGCGCCTGATCGGCGAGGAGGGGCGCGGCGTCCCGACGATCATCGAGATGGTCAACCACACCCGACTCGACTGCGTGATCGGCTCAACGGCGGGGATGCGGGCTGGCGTCGCCCAGGCGACCTGGCACGCGGCGCACCGCTCGGCCTTCGGCAAGCTGCTTGCCGAGCAGCCGCTGATGCGCAACGTGCTCGCCGACCTCTGCGTGGAGTCCGAGGCGGCGACGATCTCGTCGCTGCGCCTCGCCCGTGCATACGACGAGGTGGCGGCGGGCGACGGGGACGCGGGGCGATTCCGGCGACTCTCCAATGCGGTGCTCAAGTACTGGATCTGCAAGCGCGGCCCCGTCCACGCGGTCGAGGCTCTGGAGTGTCTGGGCGGAAACGGCTACGTCGAGGAGTCGGGGATGCCGCGGCTGTACCGGGAAAGCCCGCTGTCCTCGATCTGGGAGGGGTCGGGCAACGTGCAGTGCCTCGACGTTCTACGGGCGATGGTCCGCCACCCCGAGGCGCTGGAGGCTTTCTTCGCCGAGGTCGGCGAGGGGTCGGCGGCAGAGCCGCGGCTGGATGCCTTCGCCAAGCACCTCCGCGACGAGCTCTGCTCCGATCCCGAGACCATGGAGGCGCGGGCGCGCCTGCTGGTCGAGCACATGGCGCTGGCGCTCCAGGGGTCGCTGCTGGTCCGCTTCGGCGACCCCGCGGTCGCCGACGCCTTCTGCGCCTCTCGCCTTGCCGGCGATTGGGGCAGGGTCTTCGGGACGCTGCCCCCGGGCACCGACTTCGAGCGGATCGTCGAGCGCCACACCCCGGCGCCCTAACAACGGCTAGCTGAGAACGGTTACGAGTACCGCGACCGCGATCGCGGCGCCGACCAGGCCGCCGACCAGATCGCAGATCAGCAGCCAGCGTGCCCCGAGCCGCTCTACGTCCTGCTTGATGTCGAATACGCCCATGTGCATTTGCTTAATTCACGCTAATAGATCGGACACCTTTTAGGTAGCACTCGCCTGGGCGACAAGCGCCAATCATCACTAACGATCGTCGCCCGCCGGGAAAAGGGTCCGCCGCACACCTGAACGGCGACTAAATCCAGCGCTCGTCGAGGCGCCGGACGAGCGTCTCGCAGAGGCGCACGGCGTCGGACACGGTGTCGAAGTTGACGTTCTCGGAGACGTCGCTGGGCCAGTGATAGTTGGCCGGCTGCTTGAGGTCGGTGCAGGAGCAGAGGGCGGCGCACGGATATCCAGCGGCGAGCGGCTCGAGGCCGTCGGTGCCGTTGTGCAGACGCAGGTTGGGGAACAGCCAGATCCCCAGCTCGTCGGCCAGGCCGTCGATCAGATCCAGCGCCGGTCGCGGGTACTCCCACATCTTCAGAAATCCCTCTCCCCGCAAGACGTTCAGGTGCGGCGAACCAACCGTGTCGACGCAGAGAAAGAAGGTGCTGTCGGTCGGCAGCTCCCCGAAGTGACGATCTCCGAACGCCTTCATCCCTTCGCTGAACGACTCCTCCGATCCGGCCGAGAGCAGGATCACCCGCACCTCGCCGGTCGACTGTTCGCCCAGGCGCCGAGCCAGCGCCAGCAGCGCCACCACCGCGGTCCCGTTGTCGTTGGCTCCGGGGACCGCGTCCCGCAATCCGATGTCGAGCATCGCCGCGACCGATCCGGCGCCGAACAGCACCCCGAGCTTGGAGAGCAGGCGCTTGCCGCTCAGCGCGCCAAGGGCGGCCAGTATCGGCCCGCCGATCACTGGCGCCATCAGCGCCGGGCTCGTATCTGTGCGCTCGATCAGACCGAGGCGATCGCCGATCTGGGGCAGCGCCGGATGAAAGACAAGTCCCGAATGAGCCGCGTCGTGGTGGGCGACCAGCACCACCGTTCGCTGGGCGTCGGCAGGGCCCAGCTCCGCCACCACGTTGTAGGTCTGGCGCCGGGCCAGCAGCCGGCGCAGGCGCCGGTGATGGGGCGGAAAGTCGTCCGCGATCGCCACCGCGCCCGCCGCCCCGAGGGCGAAGCCCAACGCTCGCCGGCCGCGCAAGGCCGCCAGACCGCCGAGTGCGCCAGCGGCGGCGCCGATGCCGAGCGGCCACCAGTACGTGCCGTGGGCGTCCTCGACCTCGATCTGAGCATCGACGTCCAACTCGGCGAACTGCGCGACCAGCCACTCGGCCGCCGCGCGCTCGCCGTCGGTGGCCGAGGGACGGTGGATCCGCTCCAGCTGTTCGAGCCGCTCGCGCATCCATTCGCGGTCGGGCCTCCCCAGCCGATCGGCGATCGAAGCGCTCGACTCGACAGGCTGCATCAGGCGTGGCACCCTACTCGCCGCAACCTGGCGGGACAGCCCAATCCCAGCGCCCGCCTACCATCTAGGCATGGGCGGTAGCTCGATAACCCTCTTTCACGTGCGCGGAATCCGGATCGCGGTCGACTGGTCGTGGCTCATCGTGCTCTTTTTGATCATCTTCTGGCTCACCGGCGTCTACCGGGACCTGCTGGGTGAGCCCAACTCCTCCTCGGTGCCCTATGTGCTCGCCGTCGCGAGCGCCTTCGGTTTCTTCGGCTCGATCCTCCTGCATGAGCTGGGCCATGCCTTCGTCGCGATCCGCCGCGGCGTCGGCATCTCCAGCATCCAGCTGTGGATATTCGGCGGGGTTGCGCGTATGGAGCGTGATGCCGACTCACCGGCCACGGAATTCCAGATCGCCGTCGCTGGCCCGCTCGTCACCCTGGCGATTGTCGTCGCTCTGACCGCGATTGGGCTCGTCGCCGCCGGCCCCTCCGACTTCTGGGATGCCATGCCTTTGGGGACCCGCGCTTCGGTCTCTTCCGGAGCACTTGCGGCGATCGCCTGGCTGGCCTCGGTAAACGCCTTGATCCTGGTCTTCAACCTGCTGCCCGCCTTCCCGATGGACGGCGGACGGATCGCGCGCGCGTTCGTCTGGTGGCGGACCGGCAACCGCAACGCGGCCACCCGCTTCGCCGCCACCCTCGGCCAGGGGTTCGCCTACCTGTTCATCGCGGTCGGCATCCTGCTGTTCATCAGCGGGGCTACGTTCGATGGCATCTGGCTGGCGCTGATCGGCGTGATGATCAACGGCTCGGCGCGCGCCGCCGCCTTTCAAACCGCGATCAGCAGCCGAATCGAGGGGATGCGGGTCGCCGACGTAATGGACACCGAGCCGGTCGCGATCCCCGACGAGCTGAGCGTCGAGAAGGCCCTCGACGAGTACTTCCTGCGCTACCGCTGGCCCTGGTTCCCGGTCGTCGACGCCGCACAGCGCTTCAAAGGGCTGTTGATTCGCGAAAGCGCCGACGAAGTGCCAGAGGTGAGCCGGGCGACGGCCCGTGTCGGCGAGCTGATCGAGCCCGACCCGGGGTCGCTGCACGTCAGCGAGGACACGCCCCTCGACGCGCTGCTCGGCAACGAGGCGCTGCGCCGGCTTGGGGCACTGATGGCGGTCGACGCCGACGGTCGCCTGCGTGGCGTGATCACCGCCGAGGCGGTCGGCCGGGCGCTGCGCGGCGACGAGACCTGAACGGTCCCCGTCTCAGCACCGGGCAGCGCCGGCTTTCGGCGCCGCCGGGCCCCTGTTGCCCGCGTATAGGATGCGATCAAGGTGCCTGACCACGACGTATTGGTGATCGGAGCCGGCCTGGCGGGGCAGCGCGCCGCATTGGCGGCCGCCGAGGAGGGGGTCTCGGTGGGAATCGTCAGCAAGGTCCACCCGGTCCGCTCACACTCAAACGCCGCCCAGGGAGGCATCAACGCGGCGCTCAATCCCGACGACTCCTGGGAGTCGCACGCGTTCGACACAGTCAAGGGCTCCGACTACCTCGGCGACCAGGACGCGATCGAGATCATGTGCCGGGAGGCGCCGGAGGAGATTCTCCACCTCGAGCACCTCGGGGTCACATTCCACCGCAACGAGGAGGGAAAGCTGGGGACCCGCGCCTTCGGCGGCGCCTCGCAGGCGCGCACCTACTACGTGGCCGACATCACCGGCCAGGCGATCATGCACGTCCTCTACGAGCAGCTGATGAAGTACTCCGACGCGATCGCCCGCTACGAGGAGTGGTTCTCCACCGCGCTGGCGCTGGACGACGATGGCAATTGCTGTGGCGTGGTGACCCGCAACGTCGCCGACGGAACGATGGAGCTGTTCCGCGCCAAGGCGGTGATCCTGGCCACGGGCGGCAACGGGCAGGCCTACAAGCCGACCACCAACGCGCTGATCTGCACCGGCGACGGCATGGCGATGGCCTACCGGGTGGGCGCGAAGCTGATGGACATGGAGATGGTCCAGTACCACCCGACGACGCTCGCCGGCAAGGGCTTTCTGATCACCGAGGGAGCGCGCGGCGAAGGCGCCCACCTGCTGAACGCCAACGGCGAGCGCTTCATGGAGAAGTACGCGCCCAACAAGATGGAGCTGGCCTCGCGCGACGTGGTCTCGCGCGCCGAACAGACCGAGATCAACGAGGGACGCGGCTTTCCCGACGGCACGGTTGCGCTCGACATCACGGTCGTGCCGCGCAAGCGAATCCATGAGGCGCTGCGGGAGATCGTGCTTGTCGGCCGCGACTTCGCCGGCGTCGACATCACCCGCGAGCCGATTCACATCAAGCCGGGCAACCACTATGCGATGGGCGGCGTGCGGACCGACACCAAGGGCGCGACCGAGATTCCGGGCCTCTACGCCGCCGGAGAGGTCGCCTGTGTCTCAGTGCACGGCGGCAACCGGCTGGGCGCCAACTCCCTGCTCGACACGCTGATCTTCGGCAAGCACTCCGGCAAGGACGCCGCAGAGCGCGCCAAGCACAGGGAGTTGCCGATGGCCTCGGAGGCGATCCTCCGCGACGAGGAGGCGGGAATAGAGGACATCGCCGGCCGCGAGAAGGGCTCCGGCCCCCGGATCTCTGAGATCCGCACCGATTTGGGAAAGATCATGGACGAGCACGTGAGCGTGTTCCGCGACGAGGCCGGGATAAAGGTCGCCCTGGAGACGGTCAAGGAGCTCAAGGAGCGCGCCAAGACCGCCTACATCGACGACCGTGGCGCGATCTTCAACCAGGACGTCCTGGGAACGCTCGAGCTGGGTTACATGCTGGACTGCGCGGAATGCATCTGCGTGGGGGCGCTGCATCGCACCGAGAGCCGCGGCGCCCAGTACCGGACCGACTTCCCGGAGCGAAATGATGAAGAGTGGTTGAAGCACATCAACCTCTCGATGAACGGGGACGGGCCGCAGATCAGCTATTCAGACGTGACGATCACGCAGTGGCAACCGGAGGCAAGGACGTACTGATGGCCGAATACACGCTCAAGATCCGCAGATACCAACCCGAATCGGGTGGCGGTCCCTACTGGGAGGAGTTCCAGGTCGAGCTGGAGGAGTCGCTGTCGGTGCTCGACGGCATCCTCCAGATCAAGGACCGCGACGACGGCAGCCTCGCCGTGCGCTGCTCCTGCCGGGCGGCGATCTGCGGCTCCTGCGGGGTGAAGATCAACGGCGAGTCGACGCTGGCCTGCAAGACCCAGCTTCGCCACGCGCACGAGGCCGCCAACCGGCGCAACGGCGGCTCGGAGCCGATCGTGGTCGAGCCGATGGGAAACATGCCGGTGATCAAGGACCTGGTCACCGACATGGAGTCGACCCACTGGGCGAAGATCCGGCGCGTCACCCCATGGCTGCTGCCGGCCGGCGATCCACCGGAGCGCGAGTACGTGGTTCCGCCCGAGTCGATGATCGACGTCACCCAGTCGATGGCCTGCATTCAGTGCGGCGCCTGCGTCTCCGCCTGTCTCTCAATGGAAGTCGACCCGGATTTCATCGGCCCCGCGGCACTCGCCAAGGCCTACCGCTTCGTCGGCGACCCGCGCGACTCCGAGTCCCGTGAGCGGCTCCATGACCTGGCCCAGGATCCGCACGGGATCTACGACTGCACCCACTGCTTCAGCTGCATCGACGCCTGTCCGAAGGGCGTCGCGCCGATGGACCAGATCATGCGGTTGCGCCGCCTTGCCGGTCACGACGAAGGAATCGACGACGCCAACAACGGCCGCCGGCACGAAAAGGCGTTCACAAAGATCATCGAGCGCAAAGGCACACTCGACGAGTCTGAGCTGCTGCAGGAGTCCTTCGCGCCGGGGATCAAGGGCAAGCTGAAGCCGCCGCGAGGCGCGATCAAGGCTCTGGTCGAGTCACTCCCCACGGCGCTGAGAGGAATCAAGACCGGCAAGATGCGCTCGCTGCCAAAGCTGATCCCGGGCGTCCACCACAAGCTCCCCGACGGCGCCCAGGACGAAGTGGTGCAGATCTACGAGCACGCCGAGCAGCACCACGAGGAGCTGAACCTCTACATCAAGGGCGAGGAGCCCGACGAGGAGGGTCCCGAAGCCGCGGTCGAGCCCGAGCCCGACGAGGCGGGAGAGCAGTGAGCGGCGAGGGAATCAAGGTCGCGTACTGGCCCGGCTGTGTGTCGCGCGGCTTTACGCCGGAGCTGCACGGCTCGATGGCGCTGACCGCCGAGCGGCTCGGGATCGAGTTGGTCGAGCTCGACCGGGCCAACTGCTGCGGCGCCGGGGTGATCGCCGAGCACAACCAGGAGCTGGCCGACACGTTGAACGCGCGCACCTTTGCGCTTGCCCAGCAGACGGGCCTGCCAATGATGAACATCTGCTCGACCTGTCAGGGCGCACAGTCAGAGTGCCAGCAGCGCCTCGATGCAGATTCCGCCTACCGCGCCCACGTCAACGAGACGCTCTCCGGGGCCGGCCTCGAATACGAGAAGGGCAAGGACGGCTGGACGAACAAGAACTTCCTCTGGCTGCTGGTCGAGGACTACGGGCTCGAGGAGCTGAAGTCGAAGGTGACCCGTCCCCTTTCAGGCCTGCGGGTCGGCCCCTTCTACGGCTGCTACGTATTGCGCCCCAAGGACCGGCTCGGCTACGAGGAGCATCCGGAGCGCGACCTCTACCTCGAGAAAGTGATCGAGGCCCTGGGAGGCGAGGTGGTCGACTACGACGGCGCCCGCAAGTGCTGCGGATTCCCGGTGATCACGATGAACCGCGAGACCTCGCTGCGCCAGGCGGGTACCCACGTCGGGGACGCGCTCGACGCCGGCGCCGACTGCCTGGTCACCCCCTGCCCCCTCTGCCACCTCAACCTCGACATGCAGCAGCCCGAGGCGGCGAAGATCGTCAACCGCGACCTCGGCCTGGCTGTTCTGCACCTGCCGCAACTGGTCGGGTTGGCGCTCGGATTCGAGCCCAAGCAGCTGGGGATGTCAAAGCACATCGCCTCGACCGGCTGGGTCGAGGAGCGACTCGCCTCGCTGACTCCCGCCTGAGACGCTCTTCGCGGCGCCTGCTGGACCGGCTAGTCCGTTCGGTGGACAGCAGATCTAGCCGATCGGGGGACAGACAAGAGGCCGCACGGGCCATATGGTCATTTGGTTCCCCAACGAGGAGAGATGACCAACTTGAGTGCTTCAAGAAATCGTCATACAGGGCGTGGGATGTCCCGGACGCGGCGCCTCACCCTCACCGTAATCGCGTGTGCTGCACTCACGCTTATGACGGGCTTCTACTACAAGTCGTGTGGGGAGTATCCACCTGGTCCATCCGAGACTCAAGATGGTCCAGACGGTGCCACTGCGGCTTCCTCAGGCCCTTGCGGCAATAAGAGAAAGGACAACCTCCAGAACATCTGGCACTACGCCGTCTTGAGAACTCCAATCGGAGACTTCAACATCTTCAAGGTCACGGTGTACACCGATTGGGGTTATCGGCCTAATCGAACTCCGTGCTCGAATCCAGGCGTGATCAGGTGGCGGAATAGCGACCCGGTATTCACTCCGGAGGCACCGGTCGGAACGGTTTGGAATGCGGGCTGGTTCTGGTACACGTCCCAGTGTTACGACTCCGGACGCCAGTGCCTCACCAGGCTCCAAGCCCGGGCCGGCTGGTCCATCAACATCTCCGGACAGGCCATCAACGGTTATGAGGACGGCTGTATCGGGACTCGGATCGGACCCGGCGGTGACCATAACAGGCACGTCTACAGCGAACAGACTTGCAGTGAAGCCCTCGGTCGAGCGGCGAGAGCAAGTAGAGACACGGGTGTCGCCGCCGAGAAATTCGTGGGTGCTACCGACCCAGCGGCTGTCCAAAGGGCATACCAGAGGTGGGACCAAGCCGATGCGACGATCGAGGATTACGTCGGACGTAAGACGGCGGATCGGATTCACCGAGCCTGCTCCGCCGGGCTCGATTCCAAGCAGTGCCGCGGGACGTTGTGGCGGGCCTACAAGTCCCTGAGCCCCGCAATGCAGCATCGCGCAGCGAAGGCGATGACGGCGACGGTGAAGGAGCACCGATGAACGAACGGGCCAAGCCCCGATCGGTGTTCCGTTCTCCTCCTTCAGAACTCTCTCCCTAGAGAGCGTAAGCCGGCCCCAGTGGCCGGCTTACGATTTCGCGGAGTCAGGTTGGGAGCGGGCGGGCTAGCCACAGACAGTGCCCGGGGTGAGTCCTGCGGCGCCCAACTCCCGATGCGCCCGGGTCGCACGGCTGGGAGGGCAGACTGGCTCCCTGGCCGACGGCTGCTGCCGCGCGGGGCAAGTTAGGGATGCCGCCGGACGACCGGACGAGGCAAAGTAAATGCGACTGGGGGTGACGGTTAGCCTGCCTGTGCGTAGCCTACGCACGAAGAAAGCTTTTCTGTCACCTGGCGAGATCGGTCACCGCTGGCTTCCGCGGGCTTCCTCTCTCTCCCAGTCGCGGGCGCGACACTAGCGTCGCCCCAGTGACCTGTCTAGGGGGCGCCGAGCGACGTTCCCGCACCTTCCGGGGAAATGCTCAGCGCATCCGTCTCTCGACCCAGCGCGCGCCCACCGTATCGGTGAGGCCGTGGGCCACGATCGAGGCGAGGATCGTGAATGCGGCAACGTCGAAGATCAACGAGCGGCCGATGACGTCGGAATCGAGGACGAAGAGCGCGAACAGCATCGAGGCGACGCCCTTGGGACCGAACCAGGCCACGAACAGCTTGTGCGGCCCTGGAATGCGCTCACGAAGAAACGAAAGCCATATCGCCCCCGGTCTCGCGACGAGTAGCGCAAAGGGGATGAAGAGGAGGAGGCGCCAGATCTCACCGTGGTAGCCGGTCGCCACGATCAGCGCCCCGAAGACGAAGAAGGTGATCACCTGCAAGATCGCACTGACGTTCTCGGCGAAATCGAGAAAGGCATCGGGAACGTCGTGCTCGGCGGCGCCCATCGCGATCCCGGCGACGAAGGCGGCGATCAAGCCATTGCCGATCGTGACGTCGGCGAGTCCGAAGGCTGCGAGCCCGAAGCCGACTGCGTAGATGCCCTCGTAGCGGGGAGTGAGGCCACCGCCCGGCAAATGGTGATGCAGCCTGCCGCCGACCAAGCCGAGCACGATGCCGACCACGGCGCCGAACGCGGCCTCCCCGAGAAGCTTCGCCGCCTCCCCCCCGGCGTCTCCGCCCGGTGCGGCAAGGACGAGGAAGAAGAGCACGAACGGCAGCGCCAGGCCGTCGTTGAGCCCCGACTCGAGGTTGAGCATGTGGCGGATCGGCGAAGGGACCCGCTGCGAGGTGACGACGCTCGACGTCACCACCGGGTCGGTCGGGGTCAGCACGGCCGCGAGCAGGAAGGCCTCTGCCCAGCCCATGTCGTTGAACAGCACCTTCGCGGCCAGCGCCAGAAGGCCGAGGGTGATCGGCATCGCGATCACGATCGCGCGCGTCACCGGCCCCCAATGAACTCGCAATAGCTCCCGCTCGACGAACATCCCGTCGGAGAACAGGGTCACGATCAGCGCCAGCTCGACCAGGTGGACGATGGCCTTGTCGCCGGCGTCGACGCTGACCGCGCCGGCCTCTGCGAGCGCGATCCCCAGCGCCACCGAGAGCACCGAGATCGAGAGGACGGTGCCGCGCATGACGCCCGACAGCGCCGCCGAGACGGCGAGCAGCCCGCCGAACAGCAGGATCGCATCGCCGAAGCCGATCTCCATGAAGGGCTTATACGGGGTCGCGCCCGCCCGCGCGCACGCCCGCGGTCAGCTGGCTGAATGTTCGGCTAGCCGGGCGGGCGGATGCGAACCCGCTTGCGCGCCAGGTCGCATCCCGGCGCCCGGGCCCTGGCTAGGTGCACGCCGGCCTTCGCGAAGCGCTTCGCGATTCGCGCCTTGCCCTTCACGTTGGTCTTGCGGTGCTTGCCGGCGAAGCCGATCCGGACCCCCTGCTTGCAGCGGCGCAGCGGCGAGTCGACCCGGAAGTGGAACACGGTGCGTTTGGCGGCCCGCGGGTGGCGCGGCCTGACCTTCAGCTGTGGCTGTTCCTCACAGCCGGGCTGCGTAAAGACGTCTGAGCCGAACGCCTTCAGATCCTGCTGGCCGGCATAGCCGAGATACGTAAGGCCGAAGTTGTCCTCGATCCAGCGCAGATGGCTGTAGTGGTTGTAGGCATGGTCGGAGACGGTCCCCGGCGTGATGCAGGGTGACAGCGCCACGGCACCGACGCGCCCGCCGCCGGGCCCCGTGAACGGCCCGCCCGGGTTGGGGGTGTTCGGCCCCGGCTGCTCGTTGCAGCAGGCGCTCTGGTCCTCCTCGCCGATCGTCCCTCCAGCCTCGTCGAACGTGATCAGCAACAGACCACGGTCCTCGTAGGCGAGTGAGCCGGTGATCCGCGGCACCCACTCGCGCAGGAATCGGTCGATTCCGTCATAGCCCCCGGGTGAGCCGTCCGGGCAGCTCGGGTCGTGCCCGTCGGCGCAAAGGTCGGGGACGATGAACGAGTAGTTGGGCGTGCTGCTCTCCTGCTTGAGGTCGCCCGGCAGCTGATTGAGGTCGACGACGTCGGTGGCGCAGGAGGTGGTGTCGATGATCGAGTGGAAGTAGAGGAAGGGGACGTGGCGCGCCGCGTACTGGTCGTTCGCCTTCGCGCTCTGGGTGTTGTCCTGGCCGTTGACCGTCGGGTGCCGGCAGCTGGCCGCCTGCCCGGCCGAGACAGAGTTGGCCATGTCCTGGGCGTAGGCGCGCCAGCTGAGGCCGTCGCTGTCGAGCTGGTTGGCGATCGTCTGCGTGGCGGCCGGGTACACGCAGCCCTGACCGAGGACGATCCCGTCGGCCCCGATCGAGCCGGGAAACATGTTGCTGAAGGAATTGCAGTCGGCCTGGGTCTGGGTATTGGGCGGCTGACCGCTGGCCAGCGCGATGTAGTTCGGGAGACTCAGGTGGCCGATCCCGTAGTAGCGCTCCAGGAGCGCCCCCTCGGAGGGCAGGGTGCGAGCCAGGTAGGGCGATCCGGGCGACGAGCCGAAGGTCTTGTCGTAGGACTTGTTCTCGAGCAGGATCACGAAGACGTGATTGATCGTCGGCGACGCGGCGCTCGCCGTCCCGCTTGCGCCCGCACAAAGCCCGCACCCGAGTACCGCGAGCAGCGCCGCGCGCTGGGTCGCGACCCTCAACCGACGCTTCGTCCCGCGGAGTCCGCGCCGTCCCATGGGCGCTTGATAGCAGCAGTTCGCAGACCCGTGGTCAACAACCGGTGGACCGGCGGGTCGATGGTCAGCTACCGATCAGGCCCCGCTCGGCAAGCAGCTCGGCGATCTGCACCGCGTTGGTGGCGGCGCCCTTGCGCAGGTTGTCGCCGACGATCCAGAGATTGAGGCAGCGCTCGCGGCTCGGGTCGCGGCGGATCCGGCCGACCAGTACCTGGTCCTGGCCCGCCGCCGCGGTGGCCAGCGGGTAGACGCCCTGGGCGGGGTTGTCGACCACCGTGACGCCGGGTGCGGAGCTGAGCAGCTCACGACAGGCATCCGGGGAGAGATCCTCCGCGGTCTGGATGTTGACCGACTCCGAATGGCCGGTGAAGACGGGGACGCGGACGCAGGTCGCCGAGATCCCCAGCTCCTCGCCGGCGCCGAGGATCTTGCGCGTCTCTCCCATCATCTTGAGCTCCTCGGTTGTGTAGGCGTCTCCCTCGGGAAAGGTCTCGACCTGGGGAAGGACGTTGAAGGCGATGCGGTGCGGATAGACGCTCGCCTCGGGCTCACTTCCCTCGAGCACCGCGCGCGACTGCTCGCGCAGCTCCTCGACCGCGGTGCGCCCGGTACCGGAGACCGACTGGTATGTCGAGACGACGATCCGCTCGATCCCCACCTGGCGATGGATCGGCGCCAGCGCGACGACCATCTGCATGGTCGAGCAGTTGGGATTGGCGACGATTCCTTTGTGCGAGGCGACGGCGTCAGGGTTTACCTCGACCACGACCAGGGGAACGTCGTCGTTCATCCGCCAGTAGCTGGTGTTGTCGACCACCACAGCGCCCGCCTCGACAAGTCGCGGCGCCCACTCGGCGCTGACCGCCCCGCCCGCCGAGGAGAGCACCAGATCGAGTCCGTCAATCGCGTCGTCGGCGAGCCTGCGGCACTCGAGCACTGTGCCGTTGAACGGGACTTCCCTGCCGGCGGAGCGCTCCGAGGTGTAGGCGACGACCTCGGCAGCCGGGAACTGCCGCTCCGCGAGCACCTCGAGGATCGTTGAGCCGACCGCCCCGGTGGCGCCCACGACGCCCACCCTGTAGCCCGTCTGCCCGTTCATGACGAGATCGTCGGTCGGTGCTCGGTCCCGGTCGGGTCCTCTCGGCGGACCGCGTCGGAATCGAGCTCGAACGCCTCGTGCAAAGCCTTCACCGCGTCGGGCACCTGGTCGGCGTCGATGACACAGGAGATCTTGATCGGCGAGGTGGAGATCATCTCGATGTTGATCTTTCCGTCGCCGAGGATCTGGAACACCTTCGCTGCGACGCCGGGGTGGCTGCGCATCCCGGCGCCGACGATCGACACCTTGCCGATCTGCTCCTTGGTCTCGATCCCGGTGCTCACCCCGTCGAGGCCGGCGATCACGTCGCGGGCGGTGGCGAGGTCGTCACGCTCGACCGTGAATGAGAGGTCCGCCAGATCGTTCTCGGATACCGGCTCGTTCTGGATGATCATGTCGACGTTCACGTTGGCGTCGGCCAGGGCGCCAAAGATCCGCCCGGCGACTCCCGGCTCGTCGCGCACCCCGGTCAGGGTGACTCGCGCCTCCCCGTCGGAGTGGGTTACGGCTGTGACCATCGGTCGTTCCATCGTCTCGTCCTCGGCTAAAACGAGGGTACCGGGGGCGTCCTCGAACGAGCTTCGGCAGTGGATGCGGACGCCGTGGTTGCGCGCGTACTCGACCGCGCGCAGTTGCAGCACCTTGGCCCCCGACGCGGACATCTCGAGCATCTCCTCGTAGGAGACCATCGGCAGCTTGCGCGCCGCGGAGACGATGCGCGGATCGGCGCTGAACACACCCGCGACGTCGGTGTAGATCTCGCAGACCGACGCGCTCAGGGCGGCGGCGAGCGCAACCGCGGTGGTGTCGGAGCCGCCGCGTCCGAGGGTGGTCACGTCGTGGCTATCGGTCGAGACCCCCTGGAAGCCGGCGACGAGGACGATACGGTCCTCGTCCAGCGCCTCGCGGATGCGGTCGGCCCGAACGTCGAGGATGCGCGCCTTGGTGTGCGAGGCGTCGGTGACGATTCCGGCCTGCGACCCGGTGAGCGAGATCGCCTCGTGACCCATGTCGTGGATCGCCATCGCGCACAGCGCGCAGGAGATCCGTTCCCCGGTCGACAGCAGCATGTCCAGCTCCCGCGGCTTTGGGCGATCCGATATCTCAAACGCCATCTGGGCCAACTCGTCGGTTGTCTTGCCGCGGGCGGAGAGAACAGCGACGACCCGGCTGCCGGCCTCGCGCGCGGCGACGATCCGCTGCGCGGCGCGCACGATCTGCTCGGCGCCGGCCACGGAGGTGCCGCCGAACTTCATCACCACGATGTCGCTTCCTGTGCCCATCCCGGATCAGGATACGCACGGCCCAGGCTGAGCTCTCGAACCGTGTCGTCCGATCGGTAGACACGAGATCAAGCCGTTTGGGGGACAGACAAACCGCTCTGGGACTGAGACCGTTGCCCGGTCGCCGATCAAGCGGTCGGCAAAGTGCAAGTCAAAGAACGAATAGGGAGGTTCAATCGATGAGGCGAAGAATCGCGATCCTGGCGATTGCCGCGTTCGCCCTCGTGCCGATTTTCATGGTCTCGGCACCGAGCGCCGGCGCGACCTACGTCCAGGGATGCGTGCACTGGAATGAATTTCCGGGACCGTATGGCGCCTTTGGGGTCAACGCATACAACCGCTGCACAGGAGTCACGATCCGGCGTAAGCCGGATGTGATCAACGGCTTCGACGGCGGTTGCACGAGGATGATCCCCAATCATCTCTACCAGTGGGACCTGTGGAGCTGGGGGGCGTTCATCCCTCCGAAGGTACGCGGATGGAACTGGTGCTGATCATGGCGGCGAAGAGACTGATGCCAAAGCGAGCTCTGGCGATCGTGGGGATCATGGGGTTGCTGTTGGCAATCCCGGTGCCAAGAGCCTCTGCTCATGACTACTGCGTCCATCAGGGTTATGACTGGGGTTGCGTCACCAACGATCATGCCCGGTGGTCCGCCTGCGACGCTGAGAAGGATGGTCAGCGCGTCTATTCCGAGGCGTGGAACCGCACTCCCCAGGGCTATTACGACATCCAGACCGTCTGGGATCCCGACGGCGCCGGTGGCAAGTGCGGAATCGCCGTCCGGGGACATATCGACAAATTGAAGGTCTGCGAGACGGGGCCCTCAGGCACGTTCTGCGAGTTCGGGCCGTAGGCGGGATTCGACAAGTTCGCATTTGATCGGTCGGACGCCCCGGGTCATTGCCGGGGCGTCCGACTCCATGCCCCCCCGCACCAGGTGACGCAGCTCACACACGCGGATATATCGGCGCGATATATCTGCGGGCATGGATCTCAGCCCCACCGCCTACGTGATCCTCGGGATGCTGCGCACGGCCCCGAAGTCGGGCTATGAGATCAAGGCGACCGTCGACCACTCGACGCGCTTCTTCTGGGCGGCGAGCTACGGACAGATCTATCCCGAGCTGAGGCACCTCGCC
>JBBQNM010000042.1:0-20186 GCA_038329895.1 Solirubrobacterales bacterium
GATCACCGCATCGGTGGCGTGATCGACGTAGATCCCATGGTCCTGGTTGCCCGAGGGCAGCTTGCCGCAATCGTGGATGCGGCTGTTCTCGATCACTGTGTGCGACGCCCGTCCGTCGGCCGGGTTGGCGGCTCCGACGACAAAGCAGATCTCGCTGTGGTAGTTGGTGACATCGTCGTTGTCGAAGGTCGTGTTGGCGGCGAAAACCGTGGGACCGATGTTGGTCACCGGGCTGCGCCCATCGAGGTTGAGGTTGCTGATCGTCACCTGATCGGCGGTCTTTAGG
Source organism: Solirubrobacterales bacterium (assembly GCA_038329895.1). Lineage (GTDB taxonomy): Bacteria > Actinomycetota > Thermoleophilia > Solirubrobacterales > 70-9 > Mayfieldus. The sequence continues at coordinate 287 of JBBQNM010000042.1, forward strand.
ACCCTCAGCGCCCCCCTCAGCGTCGCCCGCTCGCCGGGATAGCTGGTCAGGGTAATGCCGGACTGGGTGACGTCGGTCACTTCGGTGGACACGAACGTGCCGGCGCGAAAGCAGCCCGTTTGGCCGGGCGTCAGGTGGTCGGCCATGTACTGCGGGGTCCTCCAGGGAGAGTCGACCGTTCCGGCCGAGCCGTCGGTCCCGGAGGTCGAGGCGACCCGGTCGCATTTCGTCGAAGCAGGGTTGGCCTGCCCGGGCGGCTCGCCGAGCGGAGCGCCCGACGAGGATCTCTCAGAGGAGCAGGAGGGAAAGACGGCGGCGAGCGCCGCCGTTGTGGCGGACGTGAGGGCGATGGCGATCCAATCCTCCGCAAGCCGCATGGTCGTGCCGATGGGCCCAGGGGGAGCGGCTATCCCCTGAGCGCGAGATACTCCATCCCCGACTGGGCAAGGTCCCCCGCGAACCTGGCGCCGCGATTTGCGGCGCAGGCATCGATCAATCTGCCTCGCAGCCCTCCGGACTCGCCGCGGCGCAGCTCCCAGCGGTCCACGACGCGCGAGAACCCGACCTCCGCGAGCGTCCGCCGCACCTTGCGGTGCTTGAACCAGTGATAGGCGGGCCGCGTGGTGTGTCCGACGAGCGCCGGCCGTCGCTTCATCGCCCAGTCCATGATCGCCCGCTGCAGGCGGGGCGGGTACCAGGGGAAGAGCGGGAAGCGAGCGATCTCGAACTGCTTCGGGCAGAGCGCGCTGGTGGTCGAGAAGAAGAACGCGCCGCCCGGCCTCAGCACCCGGTGGGCCTCCCGGAACACCGCCTCAGGGTCGTCGACGTGCTCCATCACCGAGTACGCCTGCACGAAGTCGAACGACTCCGAGTCGAAGGGAAGCGACTCGGCATAGCCGGGGACGATCGTGGTCTCGACGCCTGTATGGCGCGAAAGCTCGCGGCTGATCTCGATCGCCGGGCGCCAGGGCTCGACCCCCTCCGCGTCGAAGCCCTGACGCTTGAAGGTCGTCACGGACACCCCCTGGGCAGCCCCCACGTCGAGCACCCGAGCGGACGGCTGCAGGGAGAAGAACGGCTGCATGCGGCGCAAAAGGCGTGACGTGAACTCCTCCTGGACAGGCAGCCGCTCCAGCGCCGTCTCGAGATTGTTCTGCTCGGTTGCCTCGCACTCCACGGAGGGGCGGCACTGTAGCAGCGGCCCTTCGGGGCGCCAACGCGATCTGGCCGCCAGCCGGCAACGCTCAGGCGCGGGTGAGTCGCCGGCCGGTGCGATCGCGCACGACGACGTCGAAGCCAGCGGGATTGTCGATCTCGTCGCCCCTGACCTCGATCTCGCCGTGCCCCCGGAGGCGGTCGAGCAGCTCCCCCGCACCGATCCAGCGAACCCCGGAGACCCAGGGGAACCTGAACAGATCGCGCCGCAGCACCAGTCGCGCGGTGGTCGGCGCCTCGCGGAGCTTGCGCAGGGTGAACGGCCGTGAGTCAAAGAGGCCTCCGTGCACGACGATCGACGGCGGAAGCCCCGCCCTCGCCAGGGCACCGAACGGTCCGTAATCGAGGCGGAAAAGCCCTTCCAACCCGCTGGAGAGGGTCTCGCGACCATTGCCTCCCTCAACCAGAGGGCCGGGCTCGGGCGGCAGCCATGCGGGCAGCTGGTGACCGGCTAGCGCCTCGATCAGCCCCGCGCTGTACGCCCAGGTCGGTGCGACGAACGTCCTCGGACGGGTTCCGAGCGCCCCCTCGAACCATGACAGCGAGACGTCGAGACGACGGTCAGCCTCCTCACGATCGACCCCTCTGAACTCCCGCGGGTTGATCTCGCCTCTGGCCCAGGCGTCTGTGTCCAGGTGCATGTAGCCGTGGCAGACCGGCTCGATGACCCCGTCTTCGATGCCGCGACCGATCGCCGCCACCGATTGCGGCCAAACGTCGTCGATGGCCGCCTCGCTGCCGTCCACCAGGGCCCTCGACGCGATCGCGAGGTTGAGTCGGGCATCGTGGGCGGCGAACAGCTTCGCGGCCGACTCGATCCGGCGCCGCATCTTGTCGTCGGGCTTGTCGTTGCCGGCGACCTGGTGGTAGGCGGTGCCCGGCACGTCGTCGTAGCGAACCCAGCCCACCGACGGCAGGGTGACCAGCGGTCGGTCGAGGACGTCGACGATGAAATCCGCAAGCGCCCGGAGAACCCAGAAACCGTCCAGCGCCCCCCAGCTGGTGTCGGGGTCGGCGCCGAGGACCATCCAGCGGTCGTCGCGCACGGCGTGCACCCCGAGCGACGAGCGGACCGCCGCCTTTCCCCCCTCCAGGACGTAGAACTGCCCCGCGACCCGCGAGTGCCTGCCGAAGGAAGCGACGCCGGTCACCCGGGCGCGGCTCGGCATTGGCCCGTCGTTCGGCCCGGGCCGCGTCGCGAACACTGCCGCGCCCGCCAGCCGGCCGGAGTCGACAAGTGCGTTGAGCTCCGCGGCATCGTCGAGCCAGCCCAGTCCGACCGCGGCTGGATCGGGGGAATCGAGCAGCGGCCCGAGGCGCCAAAGCCAGGCGACGGCCTGGGCGAAGTTGCCGATCCGCGAGCCGGGTGCGACGTAGATGCTTCCCTGCGCCGTCAACTCGATCCGACCTGCGGCTGTGTGGATGAATCGCGGATCGTCTGCTCGTATTGATCGACCAAACGAGCGGCGGCGGCGGCCACGTCGAGCCGCTCCACGATCCACTCGCGGGCCGTCGCGCAGAGTCGGGCTGTCTCGTCGGCGTCCATGTCCAGGAAGGCCTCAGCCGCGGACGCGAACCTTCCGGCGTCCCGCGGAACGATCGAGCAGGCCTCGAGCTCGTCGCCAAGATACCTGTGGCCCGCGAGGTCGCTGGCGACCACGGGGACGCCACTGCAAAGCGCCTCCGCCACCGTGTATGGCATCCCCTCGCCGCGACTCGAGGCGACCATCACGTCGGCCGCGCCGTACAGCTTCTGTGGCTGCGGCAGCAGCCCGGTCAGCTTCACCTGCTGCTCGAGCCCACGCCGGGCCGCCGCGCTCGCGGCCTCCTCCCCACCCTGGTTTATGAGTCCGATCACCGATCGTCCCTCGTTCACCAGGACCCCGAGCGCGTCGAGGAAGACGTCACCGTCCTTGATCTGCCAATCGCGCCCGAAGTGCAGCAGGACCCGCACCCCGCCGGGCACCCCCAGCTCCTCGCGGAATGCCGCCCGCTGTTCGCGCGAAAGAGGGGGAAAGGCGCTCTGATCGACGGGATTGGGGAACACGGAGACCTTCGCGCTGCGGCCGAACCGCCGCCTCACCTCCGCGGCCACGTCGGCCGACGGCGTCAGGATCCGTTCCACGTAGCGCCCGAAGATCAGGAACTTGAGCGCGTTGGCGACCACGGCGCGGGGCCGGGAGGAGAGCACCGTATGCAGGTGCCAGTAGACGTGCACGTGTGGGCGGCCACGGCCTGTGAGGGCGGCGGGGAGGTCGTAAACCGTGAAATGCGTATGCAGAATCGTCGGCTCCTGGCCATCGCCAAACCTGTCCCGCAGCCACTGGGTGAGCTGCAACCTGGTTCCGTCGGCGAATTCGACCGGGATTCCGGCCTCGTGAAAGCCCTGCATCCAGGGCCGGCCCCGGGCCCCGGGCGGAAGCACGGCTTCGACAGCCCAGCCGCGCTGCTGTGCGGTCTCCAGAGCGGTCCGCATGAAAGGGACGAAGGAGCCGCTGTGCGGCAGCGCGTATGGAGCCAGGTGAACGAGCCGCTTCATCGGCCGGCGACCTCGGCCAGGATCTGCTCCAGTCGAGGTACCCCGCGTTCGCGAAGATGCTGCGCCGCGAACGAACGCCCTTGTTCGGCCACCCTGTCGCGGAATGCAGGGTCGGAGGCGAGCCGCCGAATCATCTCCGCAAGCGCGGGCGGGTCCCCAGGCGGCACCGCGACCCCGGCCCCCTGATTCGCCGCAAGGCGCCGTGACTCCCCCGGCGCGGCAACCACCACCGGCCGGCCCACTGCGCAGCTGTCGTAGAGCTTGATCGGGATCGTCTTGCCGAGCGCCGGGTCGTCGGCGAGCGGCACCAGCAGAGCGTCGGAGGCGCGCATGAAGCGGGCGGCCCGGTCCGCCGGCACGGAGTCGCGGAAGGTGACCTGCGCGTCGGGAAGCCCCGCCGCCCTCTCCTCGAGCCGCCCACGCGACGCGCCATCCCCCAGGATCAGCAGTTGGAAGCCCTCCCCGAGCAGCGCCGCAGTCTCCACGGCCACCTCCAGGTCCTGCGACAGCCCGACGTTGCCGGCGTACGTCCAGACGAAGCGATCCGCTGGGAGATCGACCTCGGCTCGATCAACCTCTGCGGCTCCCAGGTCGACCCACATCTGGGTGGTCCCGTTCGGGATCAGGTGCACCTTGGCCCGCTCGGTGAGGCCCGCGATGTGGTCCACGAATGGCTCGGTGGCGGTCGTGATCGCCGCCGCGCTGCGGTACAGCCGGCGTTCGAGCCAGTAGGAGAAGCGCAGCACTCGCGGATCCGACAGTTCCCCGAGCACCCCGGCCACCTCGGGCCAGAGGTCACGGACGTCGAGAACCCATGGCACCCTAAACCGCTTCGAGAGTAGGGCGCCCACCGGGCCAACCGACAGCGGTGGAGAGGAGGCCAAAATCACGTCCGGCCGGCGGCGGGCGCCGCCGATCAGGGTCGCAGAGGCCGCGTAGGTCGCGTAGTTGGCGAGTCGCGCTCGGGCCCGTTTCGAGCGGCTGGCATAGACCCAGACGTAGGAGACCCGCGCGCCGTCGAGCTCACGCCGGACGAGCGGACGTCCCCGATACCCCCCGTGGACGACCCCCTGGGGGTGGTTCGGTATCTCGCACACCACGTCGACCTCGTGTCCGAGCTCCACCAGCCCGGCCGCGAATGGGCGCAGCCGCAGCGGGGCGGCGGTCATCTCGGGATGAAAGTATTGGGTGAGCAGCAGGACCCGCATCGCGGGCGAGCATAACCATGGGCGGTTCCGGAAAACGCCGCGGCCGAGCTACCATCGCCGGCCGTGCAGCGCTCGAGCACCGACCCGAGACCGAACGGCGGCACCGGAGACGGCGACGTGCTGGTGCTCTGCTACCACGCGGTCAGCGAGGACTGGCCGGCGACCCTGTCGGTCACCCCGCAGGAGTTCGAGTTTCAGGTCGGCCTGCTCGCTTCGCGGGGTTACCGGGGCGCGACCTTCACCGACGCCGCGCTCTCGGAGCCGGACCGGAAAGTGGTGGCGGTGACCTTCGACGACGGATACCGCTCGGTCATCGAAATTGCACGCCCGATTCTCGACCGCTACAGGTTTCCGGGGACCGTCTTCGTGCCCACGAGGTTCATGGACTCCGAGAAACCGATGGCCTGGACGGGCATCGACCAGTGGCTCGACGGCCCGCACGAGAACGAGTTGCTGCCGATGTCCTGGCAGCAGCTTCGCTCACTCGCCAATGCGGGCTGGGAGATCGGCTCGCACAGCCTCACCCATCCTCGTCTATCCACCCTCGAGGCCCCCGAGCTGCGTGAGCAGCTGGTCGAATCGCGCCAGGAGTGCGCCCGGATGATGGGGGTCGATTGCACCTCAATCGCCTTCCCGTACGGGGATGCCGACGCCCGGGTCGTGCGGGAAGCCGAGGCGGCCGGCTACTCGGCAGCGGCGATGCTCTCCACCCGGCTGGATCGCGCCTCGCGCTTTACCTGCCCCCGAATCGGCCTCTACCAGCAGGACGGACGCCGCGCCTTCCGTCTCAAGGTGTCTCCCGCCGTCCGCCGCTTTCGCCGATCGCGCGCCTGGCTTCCGATCGCGAAGCTGATGCACGCGGTCCGCGGACGCTGAAGAGCCCAACGCCGGCAGCGGGCCGCTCGTCTGTCAGCTCAGGCTTCGGCCAGGAGTCGCCGGTAGAGGGACTCGAGCCTGTGGATGTAGCTATCGATCCCGTATTCGCGCTCGCGTAGCTCCCTTCCCGCATTGCCCATCCGCTCGCGGAGCGAGGGGTCGGCGAGAAGGCCGGCGGCGGCCTCGGCGAGCGCCTCGGGATCGCGAGGCGGGATGAGGGCGCCGTTCACGCCGTCCTGCACCAGCTCGGGCAGGCCTCCGACCCTGGTCGCGATTATCGGCAAGCCGGCGCCCATGTACTCCATCACGGACAGCGGTCCTCCCTCGAAGTCAGAGCAGCAGACGCCTATGTCGGAAGCGGCGAGCAGGTCCGGGATGTCGGCGCGAACGCCTAGCAGGCTCACGACCCCGGACAATCCCAGCTTGCGGATCAGCTCCTCCAGCCGCGGGCGCTCCGGCCCATCTCCGGCGATCAGGACCCTGAGGCCGGGGGCGGACGGCGCAAGCGCGGCGACTGCCTCGATCAGGACTTCGTATGCCTTCTCGCGCCGCAGGCTGCCGGACGTGACGAGGACCGGCTGCTCAGCACCGATCCCAAGCTCCTCGCGCGCCTTGTGTGGGTCACCGGGCGCCAGAGGAGGCAGGCCGTTGCGCAAGAGCACGACATCCTCCGGCCTGATTCGCTCCACCTCGACCATGGAGCGGCGCCCCTCCTCTGACACCGCGATGAAGGCATTCGACCAACGTGCGATCAGCCATCGGTCGATTAGGGTGCGCAAGCGTCCCCCACCGTACGACCACATGTGCTCGTGACAGACCACCACCGGTACACGCGCCAGCCGGCCGAGCAGACATGCCCAAACGTTCGATCCGAACATGTGACCGTGCAACACGTCCACCCGCTCGCGATGCAGCAGCCGGAGCAGGGGCCACCACGCCCAGATCGCCAGCCGCGAACCGCGACGAAGTCTGAGCACTCGAGCCCCGGACGCGCGGACGCGCCGCAGCATGCCGGCGGCGACCTCCTCGTCCTCCGGCTCATTCAACCGGCCTACGCAGAGCACGCGGTCGAACCGCTTTGGATCCAACCCGATTGCCGATTCGACGGCCATCGTTTCCCCGCCCCCCGGTCCAACCAGGTGAACGAGGATCACGACCTTCACTGGCTCCGTGATCTCCATATCCGTGGGACTGTATTTGCCGATCGGCCTTCCGACCCTGCCAGCCCGGGACGCCCACCACTCCGCCAGCGTCTGGGACCAAGCACTCGATCGCCGCGGCGGTCTCCCGTTTGCACGCCGCTCATCTCAGCGCGGCAGCACCGGCACCGCAAGAATTGAAACCGCTATGCGGCTCGCGGTCTACACCGACTACCTATACCACCGTGCCGGCGGAAACGTCTACGCGGAGCGTGCGTTCGCGGTCTTCCTGGCGCGGCTGGGCTCGCGCTTCGAGCGCTTCACCGTGATCGGCCGGCTGGCGCCAGACGCGGACCGCGGTCGCTACGCGCTCGGCGAGCAGGTCGAGTTCGTCCCGCTTCCGTACTACCGCAGCCTTAGTGAGCCGCTGCCCGTGCTGAAGGGCCTCGCGGGCTCGATCCGCCAATACTGGAAGGCGCTGGATAATACCGACTGCGTCTGGCTGCTCGGGCCCCATCCGATTGCCTTTCTCTTCGCGGCCATCGCATGGCTGCGGCGCAGGAAGGTTGTGCTCGGGGTCCGCCAGGACCTCCCCGAGTACGTGCGCAATCGGCATCCAGGCCGCAAGATGCTCCGGCTGTCCGCATTGGTTCTTGAGTGGGCCTTCCGGGCCCTGGGCCACTTCTGCGCCGTGGTCGCCGTGGGTCCCACGCTCGCTCAGCACTATCGGCACTCGCGCCGGCTGCTTCAGCTGACCGTCTCACTGGTCGACGAGTCCGACATCGTGGCGCCCGAATCGAAGCGGCTCGACTACCGCGGCGAGCTGAAGGTGCTGAGCGTTGGCCGCCTCGATCCCGAGAAGAACCCCCTGATGCTGGCCGACGTTCTAGCCCGGCTGGTCGAGGGGGATCCGCGGTGGCGCCTGATTGTCTGCGGGGAAGGCTCTCTCACCGACCAACTCGATGCTCGGCTACAGGAGCTCGGAGTCGACCGCAACGCAGAGATTCGGGGCTACGTACCGCAGGACGGGGGGTTGAGCACCCTGTACAGCGAGTGCCAGATGCTCCTCCACGTCTCCTGGACCGAAGGGTTGCCGCAGGTCCTCTACGAAGCCTTTGCCGCTGGGCTGCCGGTGGTGGCCACAGACGTCGGCGGGGTCCGGAAAGCAACTGCCGGTGCCGCGACCCTGGTACCCGCGGGAGACCCAGCCGCCGCCGCGCAGGCGCTCCAGGAGCTGAGCGAGGACGAGGCGCTGCGGAATCGCCGCACCGAGGCCGGGTACGAGCTGGTCCGCGGCGCGACGATTCAGGCCGAATGCCTGCGGGTTGCCGAGTTCCTCAACGACCGCTGACGCGGCGCCCTACCCGCCCTGCGCAGCGCCGATCGCGTCGGCGATCATCCCCGACGCCCGGTCGACCTCTTTTTCCCCGATCACCAGCGACGGCAGCAACCGCAGCGAGCCCGGCTCCGGGACGTTGATCACCAGGCCCGCTTCCAGGACCGCGGCGGCCACCTGGGCGGCGTCGATCCCGTCATCGAGCCCCACCCCGATCATCAGGCCGCGGCCGCGAACCTCGCGCACCCCATCCAGAGCCTCGAGCCGTTCACAGAGCGTTGCCCCGAGATCGCGCACCCGACGCAGCAGCTGCGGGTCGTCGACGATGTCCAGCACCGCGAGCGCCGCGCTCGCGATCAGCGGACCGCCCGCGAAGGTGGAGCCGTGGTCGCCGGGCGCAAGCGCGTCGGCGAGATCGGGTGAGGCGATGCAAGCGCCGATCGGCAGCCCGCCGCCGAGCGCCTTGGCGGTGGTCATCACGTCCGGGCGCACCGGGGTCTGCTGGTAGGCCCACAGCGAGCCCGTTCGACCCATCCCCGACTGGATCTCGTCGAATACCAGCAGAGCATCAGCCTCGTCGCAGGCCTCCCGGGCGGCGACCAGCATCTCGTCGGGCACCGGGTAGACACCCGCCTCGCCGAGGATCGGCTCGATCATCACCGCTGCGGTCGCTGGGCCAACGGCGGCGCGGAGCGCCGGGGGGTCGTCGATCGGAACCGCCCGAAAGCCCGCCAACATTGGCGCGAAGTCGGGATTGCTCGCCATCCCGGGCGTCGCGGCAAGCGAGCCCATCGTGCGACCGTGAAAGGCAGGTTCGAGGCTGACGATCTCGGGCTCGGCGATACCGCGACGATGGGCGTGCTTGCGGGCCAGTTTGATCGCGCACTCGTTGGCCTCCGTGCCGGAGTTGGTGAAGAAGGCCTTGCCGCCGAGGCTCGATTCGCAGAGCCGCTCGGCGAGCCGCACCGCCGGCTCGGAATAGAACAGGTTGGAGACGTGCATCAGCCGATCGGCCTGCTCGCGAACCGCCTCGACGACGGCCGGATGACAGTGGCCGATCGAGCAGACCGAGATCCCGGTGAGGAAATCGAGGTACTCCTTCCCGTCCGCGTCCCACAGCCTGGCTCCCTCGCCGCGAACGAACTCGACCGGCGCCCGCCTATAGGTCGGCATCACGTAGCGCGCCTCCAGCTCCTGTAATGCCGTCAGCTCCATGGCCCTTACCCCGAGCAACGAGGAACGAGGAACGAGGAACTCAAGGTGTCACCTTCGTCCCGATCCCCGCGTCCGTGAACAGCTCGAGCAGCAACGAATGGGGCTTGCGCCCGTCGATGATGTGCGCGTATTGGGTGCCGCCGCGGATTGCGTCGATGCAGGCCTGAAGCTTCGGCCGCATCCCGCCGTCCACCGAGTCGAGCTTGGCCTCGACCTCGTCGACGGTGGCGAGAGAGACCAGCGATGAAGGCTGTTCGGGATCGGCGAGCCAGCCCTCGACGTCGGTGAGGAAGATCGCCTTGTGGGCGCCAAGCGCAGCGGCGATCTTGCCGGCCGCCTCGTCGGCGTTGACGTTGTAGGAGTTGCCGGCCCGGTCGGCGCCGACCGAGGCGACCACGGGGATGTAGTCCTCGGCGATGTGGTTGAGCACGTCGACCTCGACCCGCTGGATCGAGCCCACGAACCCGACCTCCGCCGCATTGGGCGCCGGCTCGATCTCGAACAGCCAGCCGTCCTCGCCGGAGAGTCCGACCGACGGCTGACCGTGACGGTTGAGCCGCAGCACGATGTCGGAGTTCAGCTTGCCGAGCAGCACCATCTTCGCCACCTCGACGGTCTCGGGGTCGGACACGCGCAGACCCTCGTGGAAGCGGACCTCCATCCCCAGCCGCTCCATGTAGTCGGTGATCTCGGGCCCGCCGCCGTGCACGATCACCGGGTTCAGCCCCACGTACTTGAGCAGCACGACGTCGGTGGCGAAGGCCTCGCGCAATTCCTCGTCGCGCATCGCAGAACCGCCGTACTTGATCACCACCGTGCGCCCGTGGAACTCGCGTATGTACGGGAGGGCCTCTAGGAGCAGCTCTACGTTTGCGTGGCTTTCCTTGTTCATGTCGTGTATTCGGCGTTCAGCTTCACGTAGTCGTAGGTCAGGTCGCTGAAGTAGATGAGGGCGGCGGCGTGTCCGCGCCCGAGCCGCACCGTGAGCTGGGCCTCCGACGCTTCCCCGGCCAGCTCGCCGGCGTCGATCTCGGCCGGACCCAGCTCGGCCAGTTGCTCGCCGGCAAGCGCCATCCCGGCCGCCTGGGCAATCCGGCCCCAGTTGGGGTCGCGGCCGAACAGCGCCGTCTTGACCAGCGGCGAGTTGGCGATCGCGCGGGCAACGCGCTCCGCCTCACCCTCGGAGCCGGCCTCTTCGACCTCCACCCTGCCGACCCGGCTCGCCCCCTCCCCGTCGGCGACGATCTCGAGCGCCAGCTGCAACAGCACGGCGTCGATCAGGCCTTCCGGCACTGGGCGGCTGGCCGACCCCGTCGCCTGCAGCAGCACGGTGTCGTTGGTGCTCATCTGGCCGTCGACCGTGATCCGCTCGAACGAGGCCGCGCTCGCTTCCCGCAGCGAGGCCTCCGGGTCGGAGACCTCGGCGTCGGTCTGCACGAAGCAGAGCAGGGTGGCAAAGCCGGGCTCCATCATCCCGGCGCCCTTTGCCTGCGCCGAGACGGTGACTCCGTCGAGCTTCACGGTGCAGCGCTTCGGCCAGCGGTCGGTGGTGCAGATCGCGGTGGCGAAGTCCTCGCCGCCCGACGGGGCAAGCGCCGCCGCCGCCGACTCGATCCCGTCGCGGACCGCGTCGAGGTCGAGCGGCACACCGATCACCCCGGTCTCGGCGACGGCGACCGCGGAAGGATCCAGCTCCAGCGAGCTCGCCGCCGCGTCCCGCATCGCGAGCGCGTCGCGGTAGCCCTGCTCGCCGGTAGCCGCGTTGGCGTTGCCGGAATTGATCACCGCGGCGCGCAGCGAGTCCAGCTCGCACTGCTCGCGGCAGACGCGCACCGGTGCCGCGGCGGCCGCGTTTCGGGTCAGCAGCGCCGCCGAGGAGACCTCCCCCGCGTCGCAGGTCAGCAAGGCGAGATCGGTCTCGCCGTCGCCCTTCAGCCCGCAGGCGACGCCCGCGGCCCGGAAACCGGGCGCCAACTGCGCCGGATCGAGCTCCTCGACCCCGTCCGGCGCCGTCACCCACCGCGATTTGAAGAACCCGCTCACGCCAGCCCCTCCGTCTCATCCAGCCCCAGCATCAGGTTGAGGTTCTGGACCGCCTGGCCCGAGGCCCCCTTCCAGAGATTGTCGACCGCCGCCAGCGCCACAACCTTGGCGCCGTTTCGGACCACGTGGATGCGGCACTCGTTCGTGTCGCGCACGTCGCGCACGCCCGGCGGTAAGTCGGTGACGTGAACGAAGGGTTCGTCGGCGTAGCGGTCCTCGTACATCGACCGAAGCTCGCCGGGGTCGATCTCCCGGCTCGGGGTCACGAAGCAGGTCACGAGCTCGCCCTGGTCGAGCGGCAGCAGGTGGGGGACGAAGGTCACAGGCTGTGAGAAGCCCAGCTCACTTAGCGATTGCTCGATCTCCGGCGTGTGGCGGTGGGCGTCGACGTTGTAGGCGAATGCGTTCTCGGCCAGCGAGACGAAATGCATCTCGTCCCCCCCGCCCCGCCCGGCGCCGGAGATGCCCTGCTTGGCGTCGATCACGACGTCGGCGATCAGCCCCTGCTCGGCCAGCGGCGCGAGCGCCAGCACGGCGGCGGTCGGATAGCAGCCAGGGTTCGCCACCAACTCGGCCTGGCGCACGCGCTCGCGGTTCAGCTCCGTGAGCCCGTAGACGGCGTCGGCGAGCAGTTGCGGCTCGCCGTGCGGCCCGTACCACTTCTCGTACAGCTCGGGGTCGCGCAGCCGGAAGTCGGCTGAGAGGTCGACGACCTGGATTCCGAGACCGCGCATCTGCGCGACCACCGACGCCGAGGCCGCGTGCGGGTAGGCGACGATCGCCGCATCGACCTCCTCCATCAGCTCCAGGTCGAGAACGCCCAACTCCAGCGACACCCGGTAGCGCGGATAGAGGTGGTCGAGCCGGGTGCCGGCATCGCTGCGCGAGGTCACCTGGACCAGCTCCAGGCGCGGGTGGTCCCAGATCAGCTGCGCCGCCAACGCCCCGGCGAAGCCGGAGGCGCCGGCGACGATCACGCGGGCAGCGGGATCGCCGTCGAGGCGTTGCTCACTCACGGAGCGACCCTCCAAGCTCGGCGAGCTCGGAGCGGATCTGCTCGCGCAGCCCGACGACCTCGTCGTCGGTCAGGGTGCGGTCGGGAGCGCGGAAGGTGAGGCGCAGCGCCAGGCTCTTGCGCCCCTCGCCTACCTGCTCGCCGCGGTAGAGATCGAACACATCGGCCGAGCGCAGCAGCTCGCCACCCCCGCCCAGCACCGCATCGCGCACCTTGGCGGCGGGGACGTCCTCGTCGACGACCGCCGCCAGGTCCTGGCGCACAGCGGGAAAGCTGGTCACGTCCTCGTACTGCTCGCGGCCCAGCGACGCCGCCTTGGCAAGCTCGCCCAACCCGATCTCGAAGCCTGCGGCGGCCTCGAGATCCCATTGCCGGCAGACGAGCGGGTGCAACTCGCCGATCCAACCCGCCTCGACGCCGCCGAGCAGCACGGTGGCGGAACGGCCCGGGTGCAGAAACGGCTCCGAGCCCTGCTCAACCTCCAGCTCGGCGCCGAGCTGGGCGGCAAGCGCCTCCAGCGCCCCCTTGAGCGCGAAGAAGTCCGCGGCCTCGTCCTCTTTACGCCAGCTCTGTGGCGAAATCGAACCGACCGCGAGGCAGCCGATCCGATGCGGCTCGTGGGCGGGCGGCGGGCGATCCCCCGCGAAGTGGCCCCCGAGGACACCAATGCCCGCGGCGTCCTCCGCTTCGCGTCCGGGCGCCGCGGGGTCACCGATGGGTTCGCGCAGATACGCCCGGCCTGACTCGTACAGCGCCACGCGCTCGGCGCCGTGCGCGAGGTTGTAGCGGGCGGCATCGAGCAGCGAGCCGAGCAGCGTCGTGCGCAGCTGCGAGTGGTCCAGCGAGAGCGGGTTGGAGACGTTGATCGGCTCGCGGCGCAGATCCCCGGCGGGCAGGCGCAGGCGGGCGGGCATGCCCGGGTCGGTGAGGCTGAGGTTGACGACGGCGTCGAAGCCGAGGTCGCGCATCACGTCCTCGGCCCGGCGGCGCAGCGACTGCTCGCGACTCAACCGTCCGCCCTGCCCAAACGCCTCGGGGAGCGTCGACGGCAGGTGCTCGTCGTAGCCGTGGATCCGCCCCACCTCCTCGATCAGATCGACCTCGCGACCGACGTCGTAGTGGCGATGGAAGGGAACCTCCGCGGTCAGCCCCTCGCCCTCTGACTGAACTCCAAAGCCGAGCCGCTCGAGGTATGTGGCGCAGAGCTCGGGCTCGATCCGCATCCCGAGCAGTCGCTCCGCCTTGCCGGGCCCCAGTTGCACGCCGTGGGGCGGTGGGATCTCGGCGGCAACGTCGATCGTCCCCTGCACCAGCCGCGCCCCGCACAGCTCGACCAACAACCGCGAGGCGAACCGCTGGGCGCGCATCGCGAGCTCGGGGTGAAGCTGCTTCTCGAAGCGATTGGAGGCGTCGGAGCGCAGCCCCAGCTTGCGCGAGGTGCGCAGGATGTTGACCCCGTTCCAGGTCGCGACCTCGAGCAGCACCCGCGTTGTCGAGTCGGAGACCTCGGAGACCTGCCCACCCATGATCCCGGCGATCCCCGACGGCCCGTTGCGATCGCAGACCAGGACCGTGTCGGCATCGAAGGTGCGCTCGACGCCGTCCAGCGTCGTCATCTTCTCGCCTTCGGAGGCGCTGCGGACGATCAGCGCCCCGTCCGGGACCTGGTCGAGGTCGAAGGCGTGCAGGGGCTGGGCGGTGAGCAGCATCACGTAATTGGTGACGTCGACGACGTTGTTGATCGGGCGCTGCCCTGCTGCCAGCAGCTTGGCCTTCAGCCACAGCGGCGACGGCCCGATCGTCACGTCGGTGAAGACGCGGGCGGTGAACCGCGGGCAAAGCTCGGGCACCTCGACGGTCACCGACGCGTAGTCGGAGGCCTCGCCCTCACCGCTGGCCTCGGCGTCGCCCTCCCAGGGCGCATCGCCCAGCGGCGCCCCGGTGATCGCGTGCACCTCGCGCGCGACCCCGTAGACGCCGAAGCAGTCGACCCGGTTGGAGTGCACCTCCAGCTCCAGCACCGGCTCGGCCAGGGGCAGCACCTCCGCGAGATCGCTTCCGGGGGCGGCGGCGTCGTCGAGCACCGCGATGCCGTCCGCGTCGTCGCCGATCTGAAGCTCGGCCTCGGAGAGGATCATCCCGTCGGAGACCACCCCCCGCAGCTTCGCTTTCCCCAGCTCCTCGCCGCCAGGCATTGTCGCCCCCGGGAGCGCCACAGGCACCGTCTGGCCTGCGGCAACGTTGGGCGCCCCGCAGACGATCGTGCGGGTCCCATCGCCGGTGTCGACTTCGCAGACGCTGAGCCTGTCGGCGTCCGGATGCGGCTCGACCGAGACCACCTTGCCGACCACGAATCCGTCCGCCGACGGCGGCCCGACGTAGGAGATCCCCTCGACATCGGTGGTCCGCAGCGCGATCAGGTCGAGCAGCTCGTCCGCCGGCATCGCCGGATCGCAGTACTCGCGCAGCCAGAAGTACGGCACCTTCATCGGAACTGCTCCAGCACTCGCACGTCGTTCTCGAAGAACTTGCGCAGGTCGGGGACACCGTGCTTGAGCATCGCGATGCGCTCTATCCCCATCCCGAAGGCGAAGCCCTGCACGCGATCGGGGTCGTAGCCGTTGTGGGCGACGAAGCCGAACACGTTCGGGTCGACCATCCCGGAGCCGAGAATCTCGATCCACCCGGTGCCCTTGCAGATCGAGCAACGGCCTTCCGGTGTTTGACCCGAGCCGCCGCAGCGAAAGCAGGAGACGTCGACCTCGACGCTGGGCTCGGTGAAGGGGAAGAAGCCGGGGCGGAAGCGGGTCTCGCGCTCGGGCCCGAAGATCGCCCGCGCGAACTCGTCGAGGGTCCCCTTGAGGTCGGCCAGAGTGATCCCCTCGCCAACCGCCAGCCCCTCGACCTGGTGAAAGACCGGGCTGTGGGTGGCGTCGAAGGGGTCGCTGCGGTAGCAGCGGCCGGGCACGACGATGAAGATCGGCGGCCCCTGGGTCTCCATCGCCCGCACCTGCATCGGCGAGGTGTGGGTGCGCAGGACCACGTCCTCCGGCCCCGGCGGCAGCGCCGGGCCCGAGACCTGCTCGCCGGGCACCGTCGGCGCGGGCTCGATCCGAAGCTCGGGCGAGAGGCTGGCCGGGTCGACGTAGAAGGTGTCCTGCGCCATCCGGGCTGCATGACCCGGTGGATGGTTGAGCGCCGTGAAGTTGTAGTAGTCGAGCTCGACCTCGGGCCCCTCCATCACCCGGTACCCGAGCCCGACGAAGACGTCCTCGATCTCGCGCATCGTGCGCTGGAGCAGGTTGCGCGACGCGGCCGGGACGGCCGGCGCCCCGGGCAGGGTGACGTCGATGCGGTCCTCGGCGAGGCGCGCGTCGATCTCGGTCGAGTCGAGCTCGGCGGCGCGGCCTTCCAGCAGCGACTCCATCGCCCCCCGGGCCTCGTTTCCGGCCTTGCCGACCGGCCCGCGCTGATCGTCGGGCAGATCGGCGATCCCGCGCAGGATCCCGGTCAGCTCGGCCTTGCGGCCCAGATAGCGGACCCGCAGCTGCTCCAGCTCCTCGGTCGATGCGGCGGCGGCGATCGCCTCCTGCGCCTCGCGCCTTATCTCCTCGATCCGCTCAACCATTCGGCTCACCTTCCGACCTCGATGCTGGCCGCCCGCCGGGCGCGCGCGACGATATCCCTTGCAGGACGATCGCAGCCGCCGCGGCCAGGTTCAGCGACTCGGCGCCGGCGGCGCGGAGAGGAATCGTCGCAGCGCTCTGGCAGGCATCGACCACCTCCTGGGGCAAGCCCTCCCGCTCGGCGCCGAGGCAGATCGTCAGCGGCGGCTCCAAACCGCCCAATTGCTCGCCGCCGTGGGCTAGCAGCGCGAGGCGCGGAGTCGGGGTGTCGCCGACCGCCCCCCGCGCCAGCGGCTGACCGAACACCGAGCCCATGCTGGCCCGCACCGCCTTCGGCGAGAACGGGTCGGCGCAGTCGGGCCCCAGCACCACCGTGCCCTCGACCAGCGCGTGCGCGGAGCGGATCACCGCGCCGACGTTGGCGGGGTCGCCGACCCCGTGCAGGTAGACGCATACCGGACCCTCGATCGGCTCCCAGCGCTGATCCCAAGCCGCGATCGCCCGCGTCCCCGAGCCGAGGGTCGAAAAGCGCGCCAGCAGCTCCGGCTCGACTTCAAGTCCCCCAATCTCCGAGCCGCCGGCGCTGAGCAGCAGCCGCGGCTGGGCGCCGCTCGCCAGTCCGGCCTCGAGCAGGTCCTCGCCCTCGGTGACGAACAGGCCCTCCCGCTCGCGGCCGCGGCGCTCCTGCAGGCGGCGGATGAGTTTCAATTTTTCGTTGTGGGGGCTGGTGATCATGTGAAGGTTTGTTTCTCTCTCGGTGCTCGGTGCTCGGTGCTCGGTGCTCGGTGCTCGGTGCTCGGGGGTGTTGCCAAATGAAAAGGCGGACCCTTTGGATCCGCCCGGGAGATTCGAAGTTGGGTTTGGCTAGGCCGCCGCACCCTCCCGGGCAAGTTCGACGAATCGGCGAAACGCCTCGCGGTCGTTGACCGCGATGTCGGCGAGCATCTTGCGGTTCACCTCGACGCCGGCCTCCTTGAGACCGTGCATGAGCTGCGAGTAGCTGATCCCCTCGAGCCTGGCGGCGGCGTTGATGCGGATGATCCATAGGCGCCGGAAGTCGCGCTTGCGGTTGCGCCGATCGCGGTACGCGTATGCGCCGGAGCGCTGCACCTGCTCCTTGGCGAAACGGTAGGAGGACTTCTTGCGACCCCAATAGCCCTTCGCGGCCTTCAGGGTGGCGCGCCGCTTCTTGCGGGCGGGGACCGAGCGCTTGACCCTGGTCACTTGCCGCCGCCCAGAAGTGTGCGCACCCGCTTCTGATCCGGTTTTGAGATCTCCACCGGGCGCGCGAAGCGGCGCTTGCGCTTCGGCGACTTCTTCTCGAGGATGTGACTCGAGTAGGCGCGCCTGCCGCGCAGCTTGCCCTTCGCGGTCTTGCGAAACCGCTTCTTGGCGCCTGAATGGGTCTTCATCTTCGGCATCGGGCCGACAATTGAAGCAGACGCCTGGCCCGATGTCCGAGGCACTGCCGCCGCTTGGTGGGCGAAACTACGCTCGGATGGCAGGCAGGACGCACCCATCGGGGTTGGAGCCAGTGCTGATCAGCGATCCGGCGGGCATTGCGGAGATCGAGGATGAGTGGCGCAGGCTCGCTGAGCTGCGGTCGAACGCGTTCGGTAACCCCAGAATGGTTCCGCAGCTGGTGGGCGCACCAGGGCGAGTCATCCACTCCGCTGATCGTCGCGGCCCACGACGAGGACGGCGCGCTGGTCGGAGTGATGCCGCTGGTCCTCGACGAATCCAGCCGGCCTCGCGCGATCCGCTTCGCCGGCGCGACGCTCGGGGACCGCTTCCATCCCGCAGCCCGTGAAGAGGACGAAAGCGCGGTGGCGGCGACGGCGATGGCGGCTCTGGAGCGACAGGGGCTCGGCCGCCGGATGTTCCTGCTCGAGCACATCGACCCTCAGCGATGGTGGTGGCGCCAGATGCAGGAAGGTTCGTCGAGACGGCTCGCCGCCATCAGGCAACAGCGGACCCAACTGACCTACATCCCGCTGCATGGATGGGACTGGGAGCGGTACCTCGCCAGCCGCAGCAAGAACTTCCGCCGCCGAGTCCGTCGCCGCGAGAACGCGCTGCGACGCGACCACGAGGTGCGGATGCACATGGCCACCGAGGAGAGCCTGGCGGCGGACCTGGATAGGTTCTTCGCGCTGCACGCCCTGCGCTGGCGCGACCGCGGACGATCCTCACTGGAGACGAAGGGCGCAAAGGAGGTGCTGGCGAGCTTCGCCGCTGAGGCTCAGCGCCGCCAATGGCTCCGCCTCAGCGTCCTGGAGGTGGACGGCGTCGCGACGGCAGCTTTCCTGGGCTGGCGCCTCGGCAGCGTCTACGCCTTCTATCAGCAGGGGTTCGACCCGGCCTGGTCGGACAACAGCCCGGGATTTGTGCTCGCCACGCTGATGATCAGGGAGGCGATGGACGAGCGCGCCGATGAGTTCGACTTCCTGCTCGGCACCGAGGGGTACAAGCTTGCCTTCACGACCACGGGTCGGGCTGCCGAGACCGTGATCTTGGCCAACGCGGCGAGCCCCACTCGGTTCCTCGTCGCCGGCGAGGCAGGCGCTCGCCGACTTGGACGGCGCCTGGCCGACCGCCCGGCGGTTGGGCGCGTCGCTCGCTCGCTCGCCGGCATGCTGCCGACCTCACGGCGGTCCTGAGCTCGCCCGGCCCGGGCGCCGGCAGTCAGCCGCCGGCCAGGCCGAGGCGGTCGACCTTGTTGTTCTGGTTTCGCGGCAGCTCGTCATGGATGACGATCCGCTGAGGGACCATGTAGTCCTCCAGGTGCTCGGCGCAGAGGCGTTTCAGCGCCGCCGGTTCGAGCTCCTCGCCCTCGCGGGCCGAGACATGAGCGTGCACCGCCTCGCCAAGCAGGCGGTCGGGCACCCCCACCACCGCCGCCTCGTGGACGGCGGGGTCGAGGTGGAGCACCTCCTCGACCTCGCGCGGGGGGACCTTCTCACCGCGCGACTTGATGATGTCGTCTCGGCGGCCGACGAAGTACAGGTAGCCCTCCTCGTCGGTGCGGAAGAGGTCGTTGCTGGCCAGCACCCGCTCCCCAGGGTGGCGCCCCTCGCGCACCCGCTGCGCCGTCGCCCCGGGATTGCGCCAGTAACCCTGCATCACGTGGGGCCCGCGGACGATCAGCTCGCCGACCACCCCGGGGCCAACCTCGTTGCCCTCGTCGTCCTCGATCCAGGTCTCCGACCCCGGGATCGGCACCCCCACCGAGTCCGGCCGCGTATCGAGCTGATCCGGCGGCAGGTAGCAGGTCCGAATGCACTCCGTCTGCCCGTACATCGAGTAGAGGGTCGCGTTGGGGAAGGTGCGCCGCACCTCTTCGATCGCAGGGGTCGGCAGGGCGGCGCCCGCGTTGGTCAGGAAGCGCAGATGAGGAAGCGGCCGCTCGGCGAGCCCGCGCAGCGTCAGGAGCACCTGAAACACGGTGGGCACCCCTGGCAGGCCGGTGATCTGTTGCTCCTCGAGCAGCTTCACGATCCGCCCCGGGAGCCCGACGCCGGGCTCCAGCACCAGCGTCGCTCCGGAGCGCAGGCAGAACAGCAGGTGCGTGAGCCCGTAGCCGAACGAGAGCGGCAGCAGATTGAGGACCCTGTCGTCGGGGCTGATCTCGAGGTACTCGATGATCGAGTCGGTGACGAAGCCGAGCCCGCCGTGAGAGTGCATGACG
>JBBQNM010000043.1:0-19840 GCA_038329895.1 Solirubrobacterales bacterium
CTGCGGGCGCTGGGTGCGATGTGCCATGCGCGTCATCCGCGCGTGCGGGGTCGTGGGGTTGCTCATCTAGCCCACCATGTCGCGGGCGGCCGCGCCCGCGGGGATCATCGGGTAGCAGTTCTCCTTCTGCGTGACCCGCACATCGACCAGGACGGGACCGTCGATCTCCAGTGCCTTGCCCATCATCTCCTCGAGGTCGCCCTCGTCCTCGCAGCGCATCCCGGTGGCGCCGAACGCCTCCGCCAGCTTCACCCAGTCGGGGCTCGGCCCCATCTCGACCGAGCTGTAGCGCTCGTCCCAGAACAGCTCCTGCCACTGGCGCACCATGCCCATGTAGCCGTTGTTCATCAGGAAGATCTTGACCGGGATCTCATGGTGCACGCAAGTGGCCAGCTCCTGGCAGGTCATCACCAGGCTGCCGTCGCCAGCCAGGCAGACGACCTGGTCGTCGGGGCAGGCCACCTTGGCGCCGATCGCCGCCGGCAGCCCGAAGCCCATCGTCCCCAGCCCGCCGGAGTTGATCCAGCGACGCGGCTTGTTGAAGTGGAAGTACTGGGCGCACCACATCTGGTGCTGGCCGACGTCGGAGGTGATGATCGCGTCGCCGCCGGTCACCCGGTACATCGCCTCGATCATGAATTGGGGCTTGATCTCGCCGCCCTCGCCGGCTTCGTAGTGCAGCGGGTACTCCTCCTGCCAGGCGCCGATCTGCTTCCACCAGGCGTCGAGGCGGCCCGGGTCGGTCTGAAGGGCGCGGTACTCCTTCGAAAGCTTGGTCAGCACCTGCTTGGCATCGCCGACGATCGGGATGTGCGCGGGGACGTTCTTGGAGATCTCCGCCGGGTCGATGTCGATGTGGATGAACTTGGCACGCGGCGCGAACTCGGAGAGCTTGCCGGTGATGCGATCGTCGAATCGCGCCCCAACGGCGACGATCAGGTCGGCGTTGTCCATCGCGTAGTTGGCGGTGCGGGTGCCGTGCATGCCGAGCATCCCCAGCCATTGCTCGTGCGGCGCCGGAAAGGCACCGAGGCCCATCACCGTCGAGGTGACCGGGAAGCGGTCCGTCGCGCAGAGCTCGCGCAGCTCCTCGGCGGCGTTGGCGTTGACCACGCCGCCGCCGGTGTACATCACCGGCCGGGTCGCGTTGGCAATTGCCTTGGCGGCGATCCGGATCTGCTTGATGTTGCCTTCGGTCGACGGCTTGTAGCCGGGCAGCTCGACCGGGTCGGTGTCGGGCTCGTACTCGATGTCGGCCCGGGAGAGGTCCTGCGGGACGTCGATGAGCACGGGTCCGGGGCGCCCGGTCGAGGCGACGTGGAAGGCCTCGTGGACGTACTGGGGGATGTGGCGCGGGTCGGTGACCTGGAACGAGTGCTTGACGATCGGCAGCGTGATCCCGGTCACGTCGGCCTCCTGGAAGCCGTCGGTGCCGATCAGCTCGGTGCGCACCTGGCCGGTGATGAAGACAGTCGGCACCGAGTCCATGATCGCGTCGGCGATCGCGGTGACCAGGTTGGTCGCACCAGGGCCCGAAGTGGCGAAGGCGACGCCGACCCGACCCGAGGCCTTCGCGTATCCCTCCGCCGCGTGACCCCCGCCCTGCTCGTGGCGCACCTGGATGTGCTTCAGGTCGGCGTCGACGAGCGCGTCGTAGGTGGGCAGATTGGCGCCGCCGGGTATCCCGAAGACGTGTTCGACGCCCTCAGCCTTCAGCGATTCCATCAATGCATCGGCGGCACGCATGGGCGAGCGATGGTAGCAGCGGCCTTGTGGCTCCCCAGCAGGGTTTTTGGCGCTCGGCGCGCTCAACCTGGCGCTGAACAAATGCGCGCCACCGGACACGGGTTTTTCGGTCGTAGCGACTTCGCAAGCGGTGGGGCTTCGCGTGCGACTTGACCCCTTGGACGGGGTGAGGTTAGGCTCGCGCGCTCAATCGGGGGAAGCACAGACGCTCGGTGAGGCAGTCCGAGATCTGACCGCCCGCTGACGCTGACCTATCTGAAAAGGGGAAGGGCTATGAAACTAGTGATCGGCATAGTCCGGCCGGAGAAGGCGAACGACGTATTGGAAGCCCTCTACCGAGCCGAGGTGCGCGGGGTCTCAATCAGCCAAGTCCAGGGGCATGGAGGGGAACTCGACCGGGTCGAAACGTATCGCGGAACGACGGTAAAGGTGGGGCTCGCGGACAAAGTGCGCTTTGAGATCGCGGTCTCCGATGACTTCGTTGAGCCGACGATCGGCGCCCTCTGCGACGGCGCACGCACAGGCGAGGTCGGCGACGGCAAGATCTTCGTCGTACCGCTGGAGCGGGCAGTGCGAATCCGCACCGCCGAGACCGACCACGCTGCCGTGACACCGGTGGGCACATGACGGGCCTCGCGATCCTGGCTCAAATCACCCGAGTCGATACCGGCGACACGGCCTGGATGCTGGCCGCAACCGCGCTCGTCCTCATGATGACCCCGGCGCTCGGGCTCTTCTATGCCGGGCTCGTGCGCTCGAAGAACACGCTCAACACCTTCATGATGTGCATCGCCTCGATCGCCGTCGCCGCGGTGACCTGGGCACTGATCGGCTACTCGCTCGCCTTCGACGGAACAGGCGACCTCGTCGGCGGTCTCGGCTATATCGGCCTTCATGACGTCACCTTCGTGCCCCGCGAGGGAACGACGATCCCGCACCTGCTCTTCATGGCGTTTCAGGCGACCTTCTGCATCATCACCACCGCGCTCGTCTCAGGCGCCGTCGTCGAGCGGATGCGATTCGGGGCCTTCCTGGTCTTCGCCGCTTTATGGTCGGTGCTCGTCTATGCGGTGATGGCGCACTGGGCCTTCGGTGGCGGATGGCTGTTCGAGCGCGGAACCCTCGACTTCGCCGGCGGCGTGCCGGTCGAGATGGGGTCGGGCTTCTCGGCCCTGGCGGCCGCGCTGGTGGTCGGGAAGCGGAAGGACTACGGGCGCCAGGCCCTACTGCCCCACAACGCGGTCTATGTGCTGCTCGGCGCCGGGCTGCTGTGGTTCGGCTGGTTCGGCTTCAACGGTGGCAGCGGGATCTCGACCGGTAACCCCAGCGTGCTCGCGTTCACGAACACGCTGTTGACCCCGGCATGCACGCTGTTGGTCTGGTTCGCGCTCGACGCCCTGCGCGGCAGGCAGGTGACGGCGATCGGAGCGGCGACCGCGATCATCGTCGGCTGCGTCGGGATCACGCCCGCGGGCGCCTATGTCAGCCCGGGATGGGCGATGCTGCTCGGCGCGCTCGTGGCGCTGCCGTGCTACGCGGTGATCCTCTGGCGACCGCGGTTTGGTGTCGATGAGACGCTCGACGTGCTGGCCGCACACGGGGTCGCGGGCTTCACCGGCATTCTCTTCATCGGTTTTTTCGCCCAGAGCGGATGGAACGGCGTATCGGATGGCATCCTCTATGGGAACCCGGGCCAGCTTCTCGACCAGGTCCTGGCGGCGATCGCGGCCCCCGCGTATGCCTTCGGCGCCACCTACGTGCTGCTGCGGTTGATCGGGCTGGTGATGCCGTTGCGCGGGCCGGAGCGCGAGGAAGCGCTGGGCATGGACGTGACCCACCACGGCGAGGAGGCGTACGCGACCGGCGAGGGCGCGATTCTTGTCACGCCGGAGGCCGCCGATGAAGCTGAGGTGGCGGTCGCGAACTCGACCTAGTCGGGGATGGGCTGGGCCTCGGTTTGCGCGTGTTCGGCCCCCGGCTGCCCAGCAGGGTTTTTGGCGCCACTTATGAGGTCGGGAGGTGCACGCGGGCCACCACCGAACCACTCAGGTCCGGTACGACCCCAAGTCGGCGAAAAGCGAGCTGTCTAGCGTCAGCCGGGCATCGCCTGAAGCGTACGCCCCGGGGCCGCGCCAAACAAGCCGCTACTCAGCTCCGAGTTTCGTCCTCTACGGGACCGAGCACGCCGCCCTCCAGCTCGCCCGGCTTCCAGCGGGTGCGGGGAACGATCGCGCGCTCGATCACGCGGTCCTTGTGGACCTCGATGATCTTCAGCATCGAGCGCACGAGTTCCTCGCCGAGGAAGTGCGGCTCCAGGCCGAGGTCGAGCAGCTTCGTGTGGGCCGGGTTGTAGTAGTGCTCTTCCATCTCGACCCGCGGGTTTGGGAACTGCTGCACGTCGACCTCGTATCCCAGCTCGGCGGCTGACTTCTGCACCAGCTCGGCCAGCTCGCGGACGCGGAACTGCTCGGTGAACTGGTTGAAGACCCGGAAGTCGCCCAGCTCGGCGGGGTTCTCCGCCGCCAGCTCGACGCAGCGCAGGGTGTCGCGGATGTTGAGGAAGCCGCGCGTCTGGCCGCCCTTGCCGTAGACGGTGAGCGGGTGGCCGATCACCGCCTGCACGCAGAACCGGTTCAGCACCGTGCCGAAGGTCTCGTCGTAGTCGAAGCGGGTGCTCAGGCGCTCCTCGCGAGCGGTCTCCTCGGTCTCGATCCCGTAGACGACGCCCTGGTTGAGGTCGGTGGCGCGCAGTCCCCAGATCCGGCACGCGAAGTGGATGTTGTGCGAGTCGTGGACCTTGGAGAGGTGGTACAGCGAGCCCGGCATCTTCGGGAACGGCAGCGTGTCGCGCCGCCCCTTGTGCTCGATCTCGATGTAGCCCTCCTCGATGTCGATGTTGGGCGTCCCGTACTCGCCCATCGTCCCGAGCTTGATCAGGTGGCAGTCGGGGACCCGGTCGCGGATCGAGAACAGGAGGTTCAGCGTCCCGATCACGTTGTTGTGCTGGGTCTCCACCGCCGCCTCGCGCGACTGCATCGAGTAGGGCGCAGACGATTGCTCCGCGTAGTGGACGACCACCTCGGGAGAGAACTCGGCCACGACGCGATCGACGAAGTCACCATCCTCCATGTCGCCGACGTGGGCCGTGATCTCCTTGCCGGAGACGTCGCGCCAGGCGTCGATCCGCTCCTCGAGCGTGAGGATCGGGATCAGCGACTCGGTCGACTGCTGGAGGTGCCAGCGCCGCCGGGCAAAGTTGTCGACTACCGCGACCTCGTGGCCACGGTCGGAGAACCTCAGGGCCGTCGGCCATCCCAGATAGCCGTCGCCCCCGAGAACGAGAACGCGCATGATCGCGGCAGGGTAGCGCGAGGGAGGGCCGGATGCCGGCAGGACACTTGGCGCGGAACGCCGCTGGGCAAGGCGGCACCTACGATGCCCGCGTGGTCGCGAGGCTCCAGACGTGGTGCGGGGGACGGTCACAGATGGCCACCCTGCTCGCGGTCTGCGCCCTCGGGCTGGGCCTGCGACTGGACTACGCCATTCGGGCGCCCTTCACCCCGGTCGACGACGCGCGCGCCTACGCCCGCATCGCGAGGGAGCTGTCTGAGCACGGCCGGTTTGCCCAGGCGGGGCCGAGTGCCTCGCGCCTTCAGCCGGCCACCAACTACTCCCCGGGGCTGCCATTCGTGGTCGCGGGCGTCTATGAGGTTCGCGGCGAACCAGATCAAACGGCCGCCCGCCTCGTCCTGGCGCTGCTGGGCTCACTCGCGGTCCCTCTCGCCTTCGCGCTGGGACGACGCTTCGGCGGGGCGAACGCAGGGCTCGTGGCCTCGGTCCCGATGGCGATCTACCCGGCGCTTCTCGAGTACCAGGGGATGCTGATGACGGAGCCCCTGGGCGCGACCCTGCTCGCCGCCACGACGCTGTGCTTCCTGAAGGCGTGCGAATCGGCGCGTCCCGCCACCTTCACCGGCAGCGGATTGCTTCTGGGCGCGACGGTGATGGTGCGCCCCGAATTCCTGGTCTTCGTCGTGCTGCTGCCAGCGCTCGCCGCCCTTCACCTCGCCCCGCGAACGCCCTGGCGCCAGGTGGCGCTGCCAGCCGGGGCGATCGTGGCCGCCACGTGCCTGGTGATCCTCCCGTGGACGATCCGGAACCTCTTGGTACTGGATCGGTTCGTGCCGGTGTCAACCGGAGGAGGCCAAGCGCTGTTCGAGGGCAGCTACATCGACGCCGGCCCGGACCCGCAGAACATCCAGGCGACGATCCTTGCGCAGCATCCGGAGCTGCGGCGCGAGCTCGTGCGCGAGCACTCTCCCCGCCCGCCCAGCGGATCGGGGCCGTTCTACCTCGACCAGGTAGTGGCGGCGCTGGCCAGTCGTGAGCATCCCGGAGTGCGGACCGACAAGGCCTTGGCGGAGATGGGACGGCACGCCTATCTGGAGTCCCTCGTCCACCGGCCCCTCGACCTGGCGGGCTTTCTGGCCAAGAAAGGGGCCAGGGTTTGGGTGTTCGGCGCCCGCCGGGTAATGGAGCGGCCGGGTTGGAAGGTCTTTCACCTGGCGCTGATGGCGGTCGCACTGCTTGGACTGCTCGTCGGCCTTGTCCGTCGCGAGTTCGAATTCATCGTGATCGCGACGATCCTGATCGTGGTCACCGCCATACAGGCGATCTTCGTCGCCTCGCCTCGCCGCACCCTTCTCCTCCTGCCCCTCGTCTGCTCGATCGCGGGAGTCGGCGCAATCTGGCTTGGGTCAACCGTCCGGGCGCGTCTTGCCCCGCCCCAAGCCGGGCCGCCCTGAGCAACCCCCGGGGCCGGTCCGACCGGCCCTATCCTTCCCGCCCATGCCTGGCCCCCCTGCGCTCGCCATCGAGCGGGTCCGCTCCCTTCCAAGCCGCCACGGTCGCTGGACCCTCACGATCCTCGCAGTGATCGTCGCGGTCGGCTTCGGGCTACGCGCCCACCGAGCGCTGGACCCGATCGACCACCCCGGCGACGACGCGCGCGCCTACTTCTCGCTCTCCAAGGCGCTGTATGTGGACGGCAGCTACGGCGGGCCGAGCTTCCATGAGGCCAGCGACTGGTCTCCGGGCGCACCGTTGCTCTATGCAGGGGTCTACTACCTGACCGGCGGCGTCCGCGACGGCGCGGCGCGAATCCTCGTGGCGCTGCTCGGCGCGGCGGCGATCGTGGTCGTCTATCTGCTCGGCAGGCGGCTCGCGGGGCCGGCGGCGGGATTGCTCGGTGCGGCCGGGGTCGCGATCTACCCGTCCTTCATCTACTCGAACGGGGCGCTGCTCAGCGAGCCCCCCGCGATCTTCACCCTGCCCGCCGCGGTGCTCGCGTTCCTCTGGGCGCGTGAGCGGCGAGCGCCCTGGGCGTGGATTGTGCCCGGGGCGCTGTTCGGGCTCACCGCTTTGATTCGCCCCGAGTACCTGCTGGTCGGATTCGCCTTCGCGATCGCCGCGTTGGTCGGCCTGGCGCGGGAGCGCGGTTGGAAACCGGGCGGCGCCGCGGCCGCACTGCTTGTCGCTGGCTTCCTGGCGCCGATCGTCCCCTGGACCGTGCACAACATCGTCAGCCTCGACCGCTTCGTGCCGATCTCCACCGGAGCCGGCAAGGCGCTCTATGTCGGCACCTCCCTGCCAGCGGATGGCGATTACCAGCGGGTCAAGGCGGCCCTGGTCGAGCGCTACCAGGGGCGAACGCTTCGGCCTGGATCGCCACAGCTGAACGCAGTCAACCCGACCCCGCTTTTCGATCGGGTCGCGTCCCGCTACCCCGACCTGCGGCGGGAGGCGGCGCTAGGCAAACTCGGCAGGCACCAGATCTCCGAATACCTCCGCTTTCACACCTTCGATTACCTGGCGATGCTGGTCCGCAAGACCGGGCGGATGTGGGACCAGGGCGTCGGGCCGACGATGGACTCGACGCTGGGGCGCGCCGTGCAGCGCTTGCTGGTGCTTCTGGGGCTCAGCGGGCTGGTGACGATCGCCTGGCGACGGCGATGGTGGGAGTTCACCGCCTTTGCCATTCCGATCGCCCTTGTCACCTTGGTCGGGGCGGTCAGCCTCGCGAGCACGCGGCGAAACGAGGTGCTGATGTCGCTTGTGATCCCACTCGCCGCCGCCGTCCTGGTCTGGGCCTGGGACTACGCCCGCACGCGCCTGGGGGAGCGACGCACGGCGACCCCCGCCTGATTGAGAGCGTTCAGGTGAGCCCCGAGGCGCTCCCTATCCTGCATTCGCTGATGACCCCGATCGCAAACCTGTTCCCGGAAGAGCTGACCGCGCTGCGCAGCGCAGGCCTGATCGCCGCCGCCTGCATCGTCGTCTTTGCGATCGTGCGGCGACGCACTCTGCGCAACGCCGACGTCCTGATCCTGGTCCTCGTCGCGCTCGGCCTTGCGATCGTCTCGGGAACCGAGATCACCGACAAGCTTCTGTCTGCGTTCTCGTTCAAGCGCGGCAACGGCGGCCGCATCCTCGGGCTCGCGGTGTTCGCGATCTTCATCCTCTTCCTGCTCATCCTGCGCGCCCTCTCGCAGGCGGGGCGCAACTCGCGCCAGCTCTCAGCGGTGCTCGAAGGCCTCGCCTGGGAGGAATTCCGCAACGCCGGCCTGCCGGAGCGTTTTCGCAACAAGGTGGCTGTGTTGGTGCCCGCCTACAACGAGGCCGAGAACATCGGCCACGTCCTCGACCGCATCCCGACCGAGGTCTGTGGACGCCAGACGGCGGTGATGGTGGTCGACGACGGCTCCCGCGACGGGACCGGCGACGTCGCCGCCGAGCACGGCGCGCCGGTCGCACGCCATGTGATCAACCGCGGCGGTGGCGCGGCGCTACGCACCGGCTACCGGCTGCTCGCCGACTCGGGGGCCGAGATCGTCGTCACCCTCGACGCCGACGGCCAGCACCTGCCCTCCGAGATGGAGCGGCTGGTCGAGCCGGTCTTGAGCGGCAAGGTCGACGTCGCACACGGCTCGCGGGTGCTCGGCGAGTCCGAGCGCGGCCATGTCTCGCGCGAGATCGGAATCGTGTTCTTCAACCGGGTGGTCTCGCTGATCACCCGCACCCACGTCACCGACTGCTCCAACGGCTACCGGGCGGTCCGCACCTCCGCGCTGCCGCAGCTCGTGCTGCGACAAGAGCAGTTCCACACCTCCGAGTTCCTGATCGAGGCGATAAAGCGCGGCATCCCCGCCGAGGAGGTGCCGGTGACAGTGGTCAAGCGCCTGCACGGCCACTCCAAGAAGCCGGCGGTGGTCCGCTACGGCCTCGGCTTCGCGAACGCGATCGTTCGTACCTGGCTGCGGTAGCCGCCGGGCCGCCTTCACACTTCTGGCTGGCGCACCTCGGAGGGGTCGGGCAGGTAGAGGTCCTCGCCGCAGCGGGGACAGACCTGGACGTAGAGCTTCAGCACCTTTCCGCAGCGCGGGCAGCGGCGCTCCGGCTCCTGCTTCTCGGACCGGTAGAGAAGGACGGCGACCAAGCCGATGAGCGGCAGCACCGTGCCGACGATGAACCAGATGAAGAACGAGCTGCCCTTCGCCCGGCCGATGATCGCCGTGGCAAGGCCGAAGCTGAACGCGATCGGCACGTACTCGAAGCCCACGGGCACATTCTCCCTGGGCGCGTCAGCGGGGCGGCACAATTGCGGCGGCTTCGCCGCCTGACACGCCTGTGCCGGCGCGCAACGCGCCGGCCAACGTCACTCGTCGAGCGGCCTGTGGCTTCCACCGTGCTGGTAGGCCTCGTCGCTCAGCGGGCGCGGATGGCCGATCGAGCCGACCTCCGAGACGTCGCGGCTGAAGGGAAGGCTGACGGTCCAATCGACGACCGCGCGCACCTTGCGGGCAACGCCGGGGATCTGGCTCATGTGGTACGTGCGCGCCATCCACCAGGCCGGAAAGCCGCGGAACCTTCGCTGGCCCAGCTGGCCCACCGCCTTGTAGCGCCCGAGGTTGACGAACGACGCCCTGTCGCGGTAACGGAACGGCCGCGGGCTGCCGACACCGAGCTCGGCGGCGATGTTGCGCGCCGCCACGGGGCCCTGACGCACGGCCTGCTGCGCGGTCCCCGGGCTGACGCCCCCGCCCGGGTTGGGCACGGCGGCGCAATCGCCAACCGCCCAGACGCGCTCGAGGCCCTCGACGCGCAGGTACTCGTCGACCGTGACGCGTCCGCGCTCGTCGAGCGGCACCGAGAGGGTGCGAAGGCTCGGGTGGGGCGCGACCCCGGCGGTCCACACCACCGTGCGGGTCGGCAGCGTCTCGCCAGTCGAAAGCGTGGCGCCGTGCGCCGTGACCTCGTCCAAGGTCGTGCCCAGCCTGATGTCGATTCCGCGCCCCCGCAGCTCGCGCAGCGCGTACTCGGCCAGTCCCGGGTCGGTCTCCGGGAGTACGCGGTCGGTCGCCTCGACCAGCACCCAGCGCATCCCGTGCAGGCGCGCCCGTGGGTAGCGCTCCATGGCGTCGGCGGCGAAGTCCTGCAACTCGGCCAGCGCCTCGAGGCCGGCGTAGCCACCGCCGACGAAGACGTAGGTGAGCAGCTCCTCGCGGCGGGCCGGGTCCTCGGTGTCGTTGGCGGCCTCCAGCGTCTCGACCACGTGGTTGCGGAGCCAGATCGCGTCGGCGAGGCTTTTGAAGCCGATTGCGTGGCGGTCCAACCCCGGCACGGGAAGAACCCGCGAAACCGAGCCCAGGGCGAGCAGCAGGGCGTCGTAGTGGACCTCGTCGGTCTCGCCCTCGTGGTTGCGGACCTCAACCGTGCGCGAGGCTGGGTCGTGGGCTGTGACCGCGCCAAGCCGCAGGTAGGTGCGCCGCAGGATGTCGCGCAGCGGGGTTACGACATGACGCGGCTCGAGGGTCCCGGCGGCGGCCTCGGGCAGAAACGGCGTGTAGAGCAGGAAGTTGACGTCGTTGACGAGCATCAGCCGCGCCGACTGCTTGGGCATCAGCCGCTCCAGCTCGCGGGCCGCATAGGCACCGCCGAATCCACCACCGGCTATGACGATGTTCCAGGCCATGTCCCCAGTAAAGCACTTTGTAACAACGTGTCACAAAGTGATGGACGGCACTAGGGCCCAGCTACGAGGGCAGCGCGTAGATCTGACCGGCATGCTCGATGACGCTTCGCTGAGCCAGTCCTTGAGGCGCCGGACCGCCCTCGACCTGGCCGGTCTGGGCGCTAAAGACGGCACCGTGGCAGGGGCAAGCGATCTGTCCGCCTTGATAACCGACCTGGCAGCCCGCATGGGTGCATAACGCGCTGAAAGCCCTGAGGCTGCCATCGGGCTCACGGATCAGAATGTCGGGCGACCCGTCATTGGGATCGGAATAGCTGGCCGCCTGACCTGTAGCGAGGCGGTTTGAAGGTCCGAGCTTCACCGCATTTGCGGGCAACGCTGAAGGCGGGGCCGATCCGTCGCTGGCGCCGCCACTGGTTGGATTGGGAGCCTTTGCCGTGAGATTGCGGGTCGGTGGCGCGGTCGGACCGTGGTAGCCACCCTTGGCCAGGCTCGCGATTCCCGCCAGTGCCAGCGCCGCAACGCCGGTTTGGGCGAGCAGCGCCCGCCGTGTCAGCACTGAGTCGCCGTCTTCCTCAGGTAAACGCCGATCTTCTGTTGTCGGACGCAGCCGTGCCCGCCGCACCACCGCGGCCGAGCCCCGCTCAACGACGTGATCGAGAGCCGGCTGGCCGTTTGCACCGGCGAGGACGAAAGGCAGCCAGGCGAAGGAGAAGACGAGGTCTGGGCCGAGAAAGTAGGGCGACGTGTGCCAACTCGCGGTGAGAAAGAGTAGGAAGTTCAGGGCGAAACCCGCAGCGGCGGCCGCTCTCGTCAACAATCCGAGCGCCGCCAGCAATCCGATCAGGATCTCGAGGGTCGCAACGCCGACCCCGGCCAGCACCGGGTGGGGTATCGCGAACGCGCGCAGGATGAAGCCGCCGGGAGTGCCGCTGGCGAAGCTGTGAAGCTGGGTGCCGATGTAGGTCGGCGCGCCGCTGTGGAAAAATCCGGGGTCGCTCAGCTTCTGAATGCCGGCGTAAGCAAAAGTGCCGCCGAGGAAGACTCGGAGCGGCAACAGTGCCGCACCAGGCCCGATCTGGCCTGACCGCGAACGTCGACCGCTGTTGCGCATCCGGTCGGCACTCCTCGATCGCCTTTCGCCCACGGATGACTGCAGGCCGCCGTCGGCGCGGGATCTCCGATCATCCATGCCCACACGATCCGAGACGCAAGTAACGGCCTCATAAGTGCGGGCTAAGGAAAGGCTTAAAGTGGCCGCACGTTACCGCGCCGCCCACGCGACGAGCAGCAGCCCGGATCCGGCGAGGGCGCCTACGGCGATCCAGGCGGCGCGCGGGTCGCGCTCCCCCATGATCGCTCCGTTTTGCGCGGCCGACATCACCGAGCCATTGCTGGCCGCCGACATCACCGAACCGAACGAGCCAACCGAGGCGACCGAGAACCCAGACCCGCCCGAGCCGATCGAACCGATCGAGGCGAACGAGCCCACCGAGCCGATCGACAGCATCGAGTTCTTCGACGCGATCGAGAGCATCGAGCCGTCGGACCACAGCGACATGCTCGAGTCGGCCATCAGACGCCGAGCTTGTCGTGGATCAGGCGTTGGACCTCTCCCCCGTCGGCGCGGCCCTTGGTCTCCTTCATCACCGCGCCGACGATCCGCCCGATCGCCTTCTGGTTGCCTTCTCGCACCTGCTCGGCCGCCTCCGGCTCCGCCTCGATCGCCGCCTCGACCACGCCCTCCAGCTCGGAGCTATCGGCAATCTGACCGAGCCCCTCGCGCTCGACGATCTCGGCCGGATCGCCGCCCTCGGCGATCAGCACCGCAAGCACCTGCTTGGCGCCGCCGTGCGAGACCTGCTTTGACCCCACCATGCCGATCAGCTTCGCCAACGACTCCGGCTGGACCTTGGACTCGGCCGGACCCATTTCCTCCCCGCTCTGGCGCAATGCCCCGGCCAGCTCACCCGTGACCCAGTTCGCTACCACCGTCGGGTCGGCGCCGTCGCCGGCCTCCAGCGCGCGGTCGAAGTAGTCACCGGTCTCGATGTCGGAAGCGAGCAGCGTCGCCACCCCGGCTGGGAGACCGAGCTTCTCGCGGTAGCGCTCCGCCTTCTCGCTCGGCAGCTCGGGGAGCGCCTCCTGCGCCTCGCGGATCATCTCCTTGGTCGGCGCCAGCGGCACCAGGTCTGGCTCGGGGAAGTAGCGGTAGTCGTGCTCGTACTCCTTCGAGCGCAGAGGCGTCAGCGAGCCGCTGCCTGGGTCGAAGTGGAGCGTCTCCTGGGTCACGGCCTCGCCGGCCTCGAGCAGGACGCGCTGACGCTCGATCTCGGCCTCGATCCCCCGCTCCAGGAATTTGAAGCTGTTCATGTTCTTCAGCTCCGTCTTGATCCCGAGTTCTTCGCGGCCGGCCGGGCGCAGCGAGACGTTGCCGTCGACTCGCAGGCTCCCCTCCTCCATCTGGACGTCGGACACGCCGAGCTGGCGGACCGTGGTCTGCATCAGCTGCGCCCAGGCGCGCACCTCGGACGCGCTGCGCAGGTCGGGCTCGGTGACGATCTCGACCAGCGGCGTCCCGGCGCGATTGAAGTCGACCAGCGAGGCTCCCGATCCGTGGATCCGCCCCGACTCCCCGACGTGGATCATCTTCGCGGCGTCCTCTTCGAGGTGGACGCGATGGATGCGGACCTCGCCGAGCCGACCGCCGGTGGCGAGCGGAATGTCGTACTGGCTGATCTGGTAGGCCTTCGGATTGTCGGGGTAGAAGTAGTTCTTGCGGTGAAAGATCGAGCGCGGCGCGACCTCGCAGCCGAGGGCGGCGGCGATCATCAGTGCGTAGCGGATCGCCTTCTCGTTGGGGACCGGCAGGACGCCCGGGTGGGCGAGGCAGACGGGGCAGGTGTGGACGTTGGGCTCGTCGCCGAAGCTCAGCTCGCAGCCGCAGAACATCTTCGTCCTGGTCTGCAGATGAACGTGGATCTCGAGCCCGATAACCGCCTCGTACTCAGCCATAGCCGAGCTCCCCCAGCTTCTGCTCGTCGAGTCCGAAGTGGTGGCCGACCTCGTGCAGCACCGTTCGCCGCACCTCCTCGGCGCTCGGGTTCGAGTCGCGGAAGATGACGATCCGCCGCACTCCTCCAACCGGGTCGTAGACGCCCATCACCCCGTCGGGGTGCGAGTCCTCGATCACAATCGCCACGTCGCCGAGCCGCTCGGCGAACTCGGGCGGCAGCGAATCGAGCGCCTCGCGCACCGCCTCGCGGCACTGCTCGTCGGTCAGCCGGGGGTACATCAACCCACACCCTGCGGGCGAGCGTCGAAGCCGATCGCCTGCTCGAGTGCAAAGGCCGCGTCGAGGATCGCGTTCTCGCTGAACGCCGGGCCGGCAATCTGGAAGCCGACCGGGAGCTGCGGGCCGCCACCGTCAGGCTCGGCGAGTCCGGCGGGGATCGAGATCGCGGGGATGCCGGCGAGCGGCATCGGCACCGTGAAGTAGTCGTTCAGGTACATGGCCAGCGGATCGTCGGTCTTCTCGCCCAGCTTGAATGCGACAGAGGGCGAGGTCGGGGTGACCACGAAGTCGAATTCCGCGAACGCCTTGGCGAAGTCCTCGGCGATCTTCGTGCGCACCTTCAGGGCCTGTCCGTAATAGGCCTCGTAGTAGCCGGAGGAGAGCGCGTAGGTGCCGAGCATGATCCGACGCTTGACCTCGGCCCCGAAACCGGCGGCCCGGGTTCCCTCGTACATCCCAAGCAGCTCGTCGGCGGGAACCCGTAGCCCGTAGCGCACCCCGTCGTAGCGGGCCAGGTTGGCCGACGCCTCGGCGGGCGCGATGACGTAATAGGCCGAGATGCCGTGGTCGGCGTGCGGCAGCGCCGCCTCGCCGACCTCACCGCCCAACTCCTCGATCGTCTTCAGGGTTGCCGCGAAGGTCGACTTCACACCCGCCTCGACGCCGTCCATCGCGAGGCCGGACGGGACCGCGAAGCGGAGCCCCTTGAGGCCCTCGCGGTCGGGCAGCTTGATCCCCCCGTCGATCCCGACCGAGGTCGAATCGCAGGGGTCGCGGCCCTGAAGCGTGGCCAGCAGCAGTGCCGCGTCGCTGACGTCACGGGTCAACGGCCCGCACTGGTCCAGCGAGGAGGCGAAGGCGATCATCCCGTAGCGCGAGACGGCGCCGTAGGTCGGTTTCATGCCGACGATCCCGCAGAGCGAGGCGGGCTGGCGGATCGAGCCACCGGTATCGGTGCCGATCGCCCAGGGAGCCAGGCCGCCCGCGACGGCGGCGGCCGAGCCGCCCGAGGAGCCGCCCGGCACTCGTTCGCGATCCCAGGGATTGAGGACGGGCCCGAAAGCCGAGTTCTCGTTCGAGGAGCCCATCGCGAACTCGTCCATGTTGGTCTTGCCCAGCACCGGGGTTCCGGCCTCGATCAGCTTCCGCACCGCAGTCGCCGTATAGGGAGGGCGGTAGCTCTCGAGAATCCGCGACCCGGCAGTGGTCGGCGTGCCCTCGGTGCAGAAGAGGTCTTTTACTGCGATTGGGATCCCGCGCAGCGGAGAGGCAGGGATCTCGTTGCTCGTTGCTCGTTGCTCGTTGCTCGTGGTTTCGGTCCATAGGTAGGCGTTGAGATCGTCCTTCGACGCCGCCTCCTGCCAGGCGTGGAGGTACTCCTGGGGGGAGATCTCCTTCGACTCAATCGCCTTGCCGGCTTGACCGGCGGTCAGATCCAGAAGATCCGGCATCGATCAGGCTTCTGCCTGCGGCGAGGGCACCCGGAAGGCGCCGTCGGCTGGGTCGGGGGCGGGGTCGAGGATCTGCTCCCTGGGCCAGCTCGGCCGCGGCTCGTCGGGACGCAGGACGTTCTCGAGGTCGACGACGTGGTCGGTCGGCTCGACCTGGTCGAGGTCGAGCTCGCTGATCCGATCCACGTGCTCGAGGATCCCCGAGAGCTCGCGCGCCATCGTCTCCACCTCGTCCTCGGTCAGCGCGAGACGGGCGAGCCGCGCCACGTGCAGCACCTGGTCGCGATCGATCACGGGGCGGATTCTAGGTATCGCGCGGGGGCCCCAACCGCCGGGTAGGATGGCGCCCGCCGATGCGGGGAGACCGAGCGGAGAAGTTCGTCGTCCTCAACCTGCGCCTGCTCGCGGTGAGCTTCGCCGTCGTCGGCTTGCTGTTCATCATCTTCCAGAACGGCGTGCTCGACGTGATCTCCGACCTCGGGGACGACATCGGCGGCTTCACGCGCGCGCCGCACACCAGCGAGGACTTCTGGCTCGCCCTCGCGTTCGCCTACATGGTGGTGATCACCGGGATCTGCGTCCTCGTGCAGGCGGACGTGGTGCGCTACCGGCCGGTCCTGCTCGTCCTCGCGGTCGGCAAGACCGCCACCTCGCTGGCAACGCTCGGCTTCTACCTGTTCGACCAGCACGTCTTCATCTACCTGCTCAATTTCCTCGTCGACGGTTATCTGGCGCTTTCGGCGCTCTGGCTCTGGTCACTGGCCGGGCGGGTGACGCGGCCCGCTGCGCCTGGCTGAAGGCGCCCGCCGGGGCTCTCGTCCGCCGAGCAGCGAACACTCGCCGCGATCTGCGAGGCAATGGCGCCCGGATACGACGGGTTGCCAAGAGCCCAGCGTGACGTCGACGTAGCCGGTCCGGTCGCCCGTTTCATCTCCGCGCTTCCGCCGCGCAATTTGTCACGAGTGAGGCTGGCGCTGCGACTGTTCGAGTGGCTTCCCTTCCCATGGCGGTTCAGCAGGCTCGACCTCGCGGCCCGCGAGGACTTCCTGGACAAGCTCGATGGGTCGCGATTTGGCCCCTCCCACGACCTGCTGCTGTTGGCCAAGGTGCTCTGCACGTTGGGCTACGCCACCATCCCGGCAGTCAAGGAGCGAGTTGGCTACGAGTTCAGCTGCGCGCTCGCGGACGGCTCGCTCCCCGAGCCAGCCGGGCCGCTCGGCGACACCGATCCCGATGGCGAGGGAGAGCAGTGCGACGTGGTGATCGTCGGGTCCGGCGCGGGGGGCGCCTCCGCGGCGACGGTCCTCGCTGAGGCCGGCCTCGACGTGATGGTGCTGGAGGCCGGCGGGCACTTCACCCGCGACAGCTACCCGCGCGATCCGCTCGACGCCGTCACTTCGCTCTACCGCGAAGCCGGATTGACCGTCGCCGAAGGCCGTCCCCCGGTCCCGGTGCCGGTGGCGCGCGCGGTGGGCGGCACCACGGTGATCAACTCTGG
The DNA here is from genome assembly GCA_038329895.1 of Solirubrobacterales bacterium. GTDB lineage: Bacteria > Actinomycetota > Thermoleophilia > Solirubrobacterales > 70-9 > Mayfieldus. The sequence goes on from JBBQNM010000043.1 coordinate 17,022, forward strand.
CACCTGCTTCCGCGCCCCCGAGCCGGTGCTGCGAAATTGGGACGAGGAGTATGGACTCGGCTGGGCCACCGACCTCGACGCCGAGTTCGCGGAGGCCGAGGAGTTCCTGCGCGTGACGCCGCTCGACCCGGAACGGATGGGGCGCAACGGCCAGCTGGCGATGGAGGGGGCCCGGGCGCTCGGAGCCAGCGGCGGGCCGATCAGCCGCAACGCGGGCAACTGCGTGCAGTGCAGCTCCTGCCCGTTCGGCTGCGCGATCGACGCCAAGCGCGGCATGCACGTCTCATACCTGCCGCGGGCGGTCGCCGCCGGCGCACGGGTACGCCAGCGAGTCGAGGCGCAACGGATCCTCGTCGAGGACGGCCGTGCGGTCGGGGTCGAGTGCCTGGCCGCCCCGGCGGGCGAGCACAACGGCGACAGGCGGCGTTACACCGTTCGCGCCCGGGCGGTGATCGCGGCGGGCGGCGCGTTGGGGACGCCGGAGTTGCTGCTGCGATCCGGGCTGGGAGGCGATCAGGTGGGGCGCAACCTGCACCTCCATCCGGCCGCCTGGATCGGCGCCCGCTATCCGGAGGAGGTGCGCGGTTGGGACGGGGTCATGCAGAGCTACTACATCGATCAATGGGAACCACAGAGCATCCTGCTCGAGGCGACCTTCACCCCGCTTCCGTTCGGCGGTGCCTGGCTCTTGGGCACCGGCCGAAAGCACCAGGAGGCGATGCTCGGCTTCAGCCATATCGGCTCGATCGGCGTGCACCTGTCGGACCGCTCCTCGGGCCGGATCGGGCTAAGCGGCGACGGTTCGTTGCGCGCCAGCTACCGGCTCACCGACGACGACGCGCGCCGCCTCGCCTTCGGGATCGCTCGCGCTGCGGAAATCCACTTCGCCGCCGGGGCGACCGAGGTCTACCCGAACATCGGCCGGATCGGGGTGCTGAAGTCCGACCAGCTGGCGGACTTCGAGGCGACCGCGATCAAGCCGTCCGAGCTGCGCCTGGAGGCGTTTCACCCGATGGGGTCCGCCCGGATTGCGGCCGACCCCGCCAAAGGGGTCTGCTCTCCGGACGGAGCCGTCAACGGCGTCGACGACCTCTATGTCGCCGACGGCTCGCTGTTCCCGACCTCGGTCGGAGTCAACCCGATGATGACCATCATCGCGTTCTCGAAGCGGATCGCTGCCGGGCTGGCCGAGCGACTGTAGAGGGACGTTCGTTGCGCACCGCGCGCCAGGAGCCATAGGTGATCGCCATGCAGGCAGCCAGACCCAGGAACAGCCCGAACCTCGGCTCCAGCTTGCCCACCGGCTCGAACACCCGGTAGAAGACCAACACGGTCGCCAGCAAGCCAATCGGAACCGTCAGGCAGGCGGAGGTGATCTGGGTGTCTGTCTTCGAGCTGGCCCCGGCAAGCACGGCCATCACCAGGCCACAGAGCGCGGCGGCCAGCAGCACGACGTCGGTGAAATCGAAGACCTTCCAGGCATCGAAGTCGTGGCCGCACGAATGCCCGGTCAGGGGAACGCAGAACGGGGACACCTTGCCGAACCAGGGCAGAAACAGCGTCACGAAGAGCAACGCTCCGCCGGCGCCGGCCAGCAACTCCCCTCCTCTCAAGCGGTCGAGCCTCACGTTGAGGCAAAAAATAGCCGCCCGGAGGCGCCGATGTGCGGCGCTCCTCCGGGCGGCCTGAACTCCCTAGGCGGAGGGTGGTGGTGCCCCGCTCGGCGGCGGCGGGGGTGGAGGCGGTGCGGAGGGTGGCTCGGCGCCACCGCCGCCGGGATCGCCGGGGCCGGCACCAACGTCGGGCCGGCCGCCACCGACGTCGGGGGGACCGCCACCGACATCGCCGCCACCGCTGCCTCCACCTCCGAGGCGGTCGGCGGCGTCACCGAAGGAGGTGCCCTCTTCCTCCATCGTTCGCCAGCTCCCGTAGGTCATCGCCGCGGCCGCAATAAAGCCGAGGAAGATGCCGAACTTGCGGGTGGTGTCAACCGTGACGCCCAACGTGCTCCCACCACCCGGTGGGTCGATGATCCGGAAGAGGATCAACAGGGTCCCCAGCGCCGCCAAAGCGGTGGCAATCACACTGAGCGACACGGGCAGGTCGACTTCCATGTTGTTGGCGCGAACGACGACCATCGCCAGCACCGCGATGATCGCGATCACGAGGATGATCGGTATGACGTCCAGCGAATCCCAAGCGCTCCCGCCTCCGGCAAGCGTCGCTGACCCTCCGACGCCCGAGACCTTGACGCCAAACCAGTCGAAGAACATGAAGATAAAGAGCAGGATCGCCGAAACGCCGGCGATCTTCTCTCCCTGTCGCAGTCTGGTGATGTCCATCTAGCTAGCTCCCTCCATGGGGATAGGGGTTCGAACGTGACAGTACACCTCCCGCAGGTCGTAAGAAACGGGGCTGGCCGGGGGTCTTAGGCACGCCTGAATCGTGCCTGGGCGTGCGTCTGTCTACTCGCCCGTGGAGCGCGCCGCGGCAAGCGTGTTGACGAGCAGCATCGCGATCGTCATCGGCCCGACGCCACCGGGCACCGGCGTGATCGCGCGGGCGCGCTCGGCGGCCGCGGCAAACTCGACGTCGCCGACCAGCTTGCCATCGCTGCGTCGGTTCATTCCGACGTCGATCACGACTGCCCCCGTTTTGATCATGTCACCATGAATCATCTCGGCACGACCGATCGCGGCAATCAGAATGTCGGCGCGACGCGTGTGCATGCCAAGATCGCGCGTGTGGCTGTGACAGACAGTCACCGTTGCATTGCCGCCCGCGCGCGCTTGCACCAACAAGGCCGCCATTGGTTTGCC
>JBBQNM010000044.1:0-19140 GCA_038329895.1 Solirubrobacterales bacterium
AAGAACCTGTTGGAGCAGCCGCTGCGACTGGCCTTTGCAGTGCTCGGCGTCGCGCTGTCGGTGATGTTGATCCTCGTCATGTGGGCCATCCTCGAAGGGATCCTTGGTCAGGCCGGGGCCTACGTTCGCAACACCAACGCCCAGGTCTGGATCGTGCAGAAGGGCTTCACCGATATCGCTCATGGCTTCTCGGTCGTCCCGACCTCGCTGCAACAGCCGCTCGCGCGCCTGGCGGGCGTCAAAAGCGCCAATCCGATCACCGGCGCACGAACCAACGTGCCAACGCCGAACGGCAAGCAGAGCCTGTCGGTCCTTGGCTACGACACCCACAGTGGCGTGGGGGGGCCATGGGACTTCGCCACCAGGCCCGCAGTTCCCAAGCGTGGTGAGCTCGTTGTCGATAAGACCTTCGCCGGCACAGCAGGCGTCGGCGTCGGAGATGAGCTGCGGTTTCCCGACCGGTCCCGCAAGATCGTCGCCTTGAGTTCCGGGACCAACCAGTTCATCAACCAACTGGCATTCGGTGAGCTGCACGACGTTCAAGGCTTGGTCCGCCTGCGCAAGGACGTCAATTTCTTCGCTCTGCAGGTGAGGCCGGAAGGGACGCATCAGGTCCAGGTCGAGGTCCGCAGACGCTTTCCGTTCGTGACCCCATTTGCCAAGGACACCTTCGTCGCCAACAACGAGCGCGAGGTCCGCGAGGGACTTCAGCCGATCCTCTACGTGATGGCTGGAATCGCTTTCTTCGTCGGCCTCGCCATCGTGGGCCTGACCTTGTACACGGCGACGACAGAGAAGGCCCGCGAGTATGGGGTGCTTTCAGCGGTCGGTGCTGACCGCGGCGATCTGAGCGGAGTGATTCTGCGCCAGGCGACGCTGACGGCGTTGTGTGGCTTTGGCATCGGCTGCCTGCTGGTGATACCGGCGGGCTGGGTGATCAGCCAACTGGCGCCGAGGACCGAACTGCAATACCCCGGTTGGCTGTTTGCAATCACCGCCGCCGCCGCCGTGCTGATGGCCCTGGTCGCCTCCTACCTACCGATCCGCCGCCTGGCGCACCTGGACCCGGCGGCCGTCTTTCGTGCCTGACCCGATGCTGCAAGCCGAGGGGGTCGAGAAGACCTACGGGACAGGGCAGGCTGCGGTGCAGGCAGTGAGAGGCATTGATCTGACGCTCGAGGCCGGAGAGCGCCTGTTGGTCATGGGCCCATCGGGCAGCGGCAAGACGACGCTGATCTCGATGCTCGGCGGGATGCTGACCCCCGGCGCGGGACGGGTCTTTTTGGGCGGCGAGGATCTATACGAGCACGATGAAAGGCAGCGCGCCCATCTGCGACTGCGGAAGCTGGGCTTCATCTTCCAGAGCTTCAACCTGCTCTCGGCGTTGAACGCGCGGGAGAACGTCGAGGTGCCGATGCGCTTGTCGAGAACACCGCGAAACCAAACACGTCAGCGGGCTAGTGAGCAACTTGAGCGTCTCGGCCTCGCTGAGCGAGCCGATCATCGGCCCCGTGACCTGTCCGGCGGCGAGAAACAACGCGTCTCCATCGCTCGGGCGCTAGCCAACGAACCACAAGTCATCCTGGCCGACGAGCCGACGGCGAATCTGGACTCCCAGAATGGCCGGCAGGTGGCCGAGATCCTCTCTCGCCTGGGCACCGTGGAAGGAAAGGGCGTGATCATCGTCAGCCACGACCAGCGGCTGCAGGACATCGCCTCCCGCATCGTCTGGATCGAGGACGGCCGCTTAGACCAGCGGCCTCAGGGCGACCCCGTCGGCAGCATGCCCTGACGATACGCCGGGACTGAGCGGCCTCGCGCCACTCGACCGAGCCTAGAAATCAGCCAAGCGATGCTCTGCTCCGCGCGGCTGAACGCCGCGCTGTGAGCGTGAGCCAGGCTACGGCGGCGATGATCCCGAAGTAGCTGAGGTAGAGGAAGACGTGGGCGACTTGGGGGTCGGCTCCGTTGGCGTGCTCGATGAAGTGCCAGACCGAGACAGCGGCGAAGAGGAGGCAGCCGATAAGCACGGCTTGATACCCACCTCGTCGTTCCCCGGCCGTGAGGCGCGTCAGGGCCGACGCCGCCGCCACGAGGACGATCCCCACGCCGAGCCAGGCCAGCCAGTGGGCTTGGACCTGTTGCGAGGCGCGCTCGAATTCGTGATGGGTCGCGTGCCAGTGGAGATCGACGGCGCCACCTATGACCTGGACAGCCACCCCAATCCACATCGCTCGAAGGACGCGCCTCTCAGTCATCGGGGCGCCTAAGCGCGGCGCAGCAGGGGAACGCGACGCGAGAGCGACAGGGCCCCGAGCGCTAATGCAATCGGACCGCAGACCATCAGTCCCATGCAGGCGGCCGCTACAAGCAGCGGAAACTGGAGGTTGGGGCTGAGGATGCCGTGCCAGGTGAGCAGGATCACAGCGCCCAGGGCAGCCAGGGAAACGACGCTACGACCGAGCGGGGAGGGGGGAAGCTTCCAGCGGCTGGCATCGGGATCGCCCATCAGGTGGTCGACACGCTCCGGTGCAATCGAGACGACGGGTGCCGGGTGCAATCCGGATTCCGAGAACTTCAGCAGCGCGGAGGCCAGCGGTCCACGGCCTCGGGTCGCCCTGACTGCCGCCTCGTCGGCAGCCAGCTCGCCGAGGGCCGAATAGCGCTCGCTCATACGGCGCAGGATCGGGATGAAAAAGAGGGAGTCGGCGATAGCCCGGGCGGCCAACAGGCGCAGCGGATCGCGGCGGCGCAGGTGGTGCGCCTCGTGGGCGACGACGGCTCGAAGCTCGGCGCCGTCGAGCTGCTCGCGCGCGCCGCGGCTGAGGTAGATCCGCGGTTGCAGGTAGCCGGCGCAGAAGGCCTTCGGTTCGGTCGAGTCGATCAGTCGACAGCCGATCCCCTCGACTTCGATCGCCTCGGAGCTGGTCGCCAGCGCCGCCATGTAGCGGCGGCTCGCCTGGACCTGGCGGTGGACGGATTTGAGGCCGAGGCCAATGGCCGTCAGGGTCAGGACGGCGATCGCCAGCCCGAGCAGGGCAGCCGGACCGCCGGCCTGCACCCAGCTGTCGCAAGCGCTGGAGATCGCTTGAGAAGACGGAAGGGCGAAGTTTTGCTCGCCGACGACGAGAGCCGCGGCGCCAGCGAGCAGCGCCATGCCCAGCGTCGCGACCGTGATGTGGACCAGATAGAGGCGCCCGGCTCCGCGCATCAACCGTCCTCTGTCAGCTTGCGCAGCTGGTCTCGCCGCTTGGGGTCAAGCGAATCCAGTTGCCTCGCGAAGTGGGCTAGGGCCAGATCGCCATAGTCTGCTACGAGTTCATCGATCCTGCCGCTTGCTCGGGCATGGAGATAGGCCTGGCGGCTGATTGCCGGTTGATAGAGATGTTGTCGGCCGGTGCGACGCCGCTTCAGCAGACCCTTTCGATTGAGCCGCACCATGATGGTCATGATCGTCGTGTAGGCGCGCTGCTTGCGCCCCTTGTTGAGCGCCTCCAGCACGTCACGAACGGTCGCCTCGTCGCGTCGCCAGACCTCCTCCATGACCTGAGCCTCGAGCTCGTGAAGGGGAGGCGGTACCGGGTTTTGTTTTGAGGCCATTTGTTGCCTTCCCGAGCCGATCAGGGTAGCGCCGCTGCATTGGCCGGCTCGTCGGGGACCGACTTTACTAGTCTCGTGGTCCTTCTACTATGCCCTGTAGCACTCACAGGTGAGGGATGGCAAACCGTAAGGAAGAAAGGGAACGCTTGCGCCAGGCGCGCCTGGCGCGCCAGCAGGAAGAGCAGAGACAAGCCCGGACGCGGCAGCTGGGAGCCTACGCACTTGCCGGCCTGCTCTCCGCGGCGGTGATTGCTGGGATCGTCGTCGTGGTGGCCGCCGGGGGGAGCGGCGGCTCAAGCTCGGCAGGCGCTGGCGGGCCCTTCGGTCAGCACTACGAGGGCCTACAGGACCGCGAGACGGCCGCCAACGTCTCGACGATGATGGACACGATGAGCAGCACGGCGCATATCCATCCCCACCTCGCGGTCTACGTCAACGGGAAGCAGACCGAGATTCCGGCGGACATCGGCATCGACCCAGGCCAGCCCTCGATGCAGATGGCAGGTCTGCACACGCACGACTCCAGCGGCACGATCCATGACGAAGGGATGCCTGGCGCTCGCCTCGGCCAGTTCTTCGAGGTTTGGGGGGTGCCGTTCTCGAAGCGCCAGCTTGGCCCCTACAAGACCGAGGGCTCCAAGGCGCTCCGCATGTGGGTGGACGGCAAGCCGTCCAAAGCGTTCGGGAATCTGCTGCTCGAGGACGGACAGCAGATCGTCGTCGCCTTCGGGACGCCGGCACAGGTTCCGAGCGGCGTGTCCGGGTAGGGAGCCCCTGCACTCCTAGCGGGCATCAGCTAGAGGTCTCAGCTGCCGATAAGGAACCGATGCAGCACAGACGCCGAGTCTCACCCCGTTTCATTGTCGGCCTGCTTCTTCTGGTCGCACTGGCTGGCGCTTTTGTCCTGAAGTTGACGGCCGCGGATACGCCGAGCCGAACCCAGAGGAGCGCAGCCTCAGAAGGCATGCTGGCGGCGATGCCGGTGGCCGGTCGCTTCGCCGTTCTCGCCGGCGCCCACAGCAACCGCTGCGACCTCGGGGCCATGGAGCTGCGCCGGATGCCCGACAGGATGCGGCTGCGCGGCTCATGCTGCTTCCCGATGGACCGAGCCCGCTACACGCAGCAGCGGCGCGATCTGCGCACCTACCGGCGCAACGCCTTGGTCCCGGGCGATCCTTACGACGTCTCCGCCGGCCTTGCAAAGCGCCTGTTGCGCTACCGCAACATCGAACTCGGCCCGCAAGGGCGGGCGATCTACCGGCGGGCGACCAAGGCCTCCAGCCTCGGCGGGCCCTGCTGCTGCCCCTGCTGGCGCTGGCAGGCCTTCAAGGGCCAGGCCAGATTCCTGATCGCCCGCCGTCATTACACGGCCGCCCGGGTGGCCGCGCTCTGGGAGCTGGAGGAGGGCTGCGGGGGACCCGCGGCAGCCTGATCGGGCCGCGGCTTGTCAACGAGTTGGACGCTTGGCCCCGCCGGTCAGTGTGCCGACTGCTCCGCCCGATTTCGTTGCCGCGATGCCCTGGCTGAGCTGGGCCGGTGAGACGACGCCGATGACATGGGCCACTACCTTTCCGGCCGGGGTGATGAAGAAGGTCTCCGGAACGCCAGTTACGCCCCAGCTGTGTGCAGAGTCGCTGCCCTGATCGCGGATGTTGAGGTAGGTGTTGTGGTACTGGCGCAAAAAGGCATTGGCGTCGGTGGTCAGATCCTGCATGTTGAGGCCGACGAAGAGCACGCCCCTTGGGCGCGCCTTCTTCCAGGCCCGCTCGAGGATCGGCGCCTCCTGCCGACAGGGAATGCACCACGAGGCCCAGAAGTTCAGGACCACGGGCGTGCCTTTGAGCTCGGCCAGGGTGATGCGCTGGTCGGCAAGGGCTGGGGTGAGTTTGGCCCCCAATTCCCGCCCCAGCGCCCCGCGCTGCAGCAGCGGGAGGTCAATGCCCGGAGCCGGCGCAGGTTGGGCCTTGGCGAGGTTGGCATCAATGCTGTCATTGGGCGCCTTGATCAGCAATCCATAGGCGAGGAGGGCCACAAACAGCCCGACCGCCAGCGGCGCCAGTAGTTGCCTCAGCCGCCGCCAGCTGCCGCCTCGCCTTCCCGTTGCGGGATCAGCGTCCATGGGCTAAGGGTGGCGGGACAATTCGCAGCGCGCCGTTGAAGTCGTAGTAGCGCTGGGTCATGTAGTGGCCCTGGGCGATCAGGCGCCCGTGCAATGCTCGCATCGAGCCGAGGTCGATCCACAGCCGCCACCAGACCGGCGTTCCCTGGTCATAGAGCGCGATCTCCGCGATTCGCCGCCCCTGCTGGCGGTGGATGCCGAGCAGACGCAGAGCCTGGGCGTAGGGGGTCCAGCGGAACCAGCTCCGGGTCGTGAAGCTCGGCCCGCCACCGGCGTAGCGACTGCGCTTCCAAGGATGGGCGGCGCCCCGGATCAAGGTGCCACTGACCCTGTCCCAGGAGCGCTCGCCGATCGTGATCGCTGCGGACCCGACGTTGGTCCTGTACGCAAAGCGGTTGGGTGCCCGAAGCCGGTAGTGGATCACGGCCAGACTCCCCGGGCCGCTGGTCACGCGCTCGTACTGACGCACGCTTCGCAGCCGGTTCATTGCCCCCTGCGTTTCGATCAGCAGTCTTCGTCCCAGCGCATTGGCTGTCTTGCCGGTGCGCCAACGACCCGGCAAGCGGGCTGTATAGAGCTTGCCCTTCTCGGGCACCGAGACCGCGATCGTTTGCGGATGGCCGGCGAGGCGGAACGTCCAGCAGCCGGGCCCGCAAGGCCGCAGTTGCGCCCCCGGGATCGTCGGCGTCCCCGCGGGCGGCTTGAGCTCGGTGTCGAAGAGGCGCAACTGTCCGCTCAACCCGGCCGGGTCTTGTCGAAGCCATGCGGCGACGATCGAGGAGCCCGCTGAGTCGGCGACCGCGAGCTGTTTGGGCTTGGCCTTGGGCAGCGGACATGACGGCTTGCAAAGCGCTGCGGCCGAGGCCACAGCCTCGCTGGCGCCACTCAGCTGCCGCGGGGGCAGGGGAAAGGCCACCAGCAGAGCGGCGATCGCAAGGACGGCGGCTCCGACCAGCGGCTCGCCACCAAGAAGGCGCCAGTGGCGCCGCTCTAGCTTGGGGTCGGGGTGAGGGTTGGCGGCCAGAAGGCGGGGGCGAAGGCGCAGCGCATGGGCGTAGCTGAGCATGGCGATCAGCCCGACCAGGCCCATCTTCACTGCCAGGACCCGGCCGTAGCCGCTCTGCCACAGGGCGTCGGGACGGCCAAGCTCGATCAGCGCGTTGATCAGACCGCTGACCGCCACGATCACGAAGGCCGGGAGGGCGACGCGCCCGAAGCGCCGCAGCACGCCGCTCATCACCGCTCGTCGCAACGGTTCGCCGCCCCTTAGCGTCGGGCGGGCCCAGGTGAGGGCGATCTGAGCGATGCCACCGATCCAAATCGCCGCGGCCATGAGATGGATCCAGTCAGTCATCACCGCCAGGGCGCGAGGATCGGCCGAATCAGCGTGGCCGCTGAGAGCGACGGCGAGGAAGGCGGCGGCGCAAGAGGCGGCGGCCGAGCGGGGCAGGCGCCTGGCCGCTGAGGCGGCGACAGCGAGAGCCAGGACGGTTGCTACCCGGCCGAGGCCCGCCGTGTTGGTCAGCAGGTAGTCGTTGAGACCTCGCAGGCTCAGCCGCCCGGCGGCGTCAGCAGCCTCGGCCACCGCGACTGCCGCCGCCGCAGCGGCGGCCAGCCAGCCTGCGTCGACTGTGCGCCGCCAGACGTCGGCGGCGATCCGATCGGGATCTTCTCCGGCGGCCTCAATCGATGAGCGAGACTCGCCCACTGGCACAAGCCAACTGCCGCGCCCCTCACGTCTGGCTAGCAGAGCTGCGTTGAAGACTCCGCCAGCAAAAAAGAACAGCGCACCGTAGAAAACGGCCCGCAAGGCGATGCGAAGCCAGCCGTCCCTGGCCAGGGGGCTCTGCTCGACGACGTGAGCGCCGCCGATGGCGGCGGTGCGAACCCCGAAGCTGAATGAACCCTGCAGGGGATGGCCGTCGTCGGTTGACACGCTGAACCAGGCGACCCGATAGGCGGCGGTGGGTAGCGGGGTGGTCGCGCGGACGATCAAGTCTCGACTGGTTCCGGCCAGGGCCTTGGTGCTGATCGCCTTGTCGGTTCGCAGGTCGGTGATCGTCGCCCTGCTCAGCCGCCGATTTAGCGCCTCCGTGAACTGCAGCGTGACTTTGCTTGGGCTGCGTTGGACCCGCTGCCCAGGCGCCGGTCTGGACGCCAGAAAGGAGGCGTGCGCAAAGGCCTGCTGGGCCTGCGCGGCCAAAGCCAGCAGGGCCAAGGCGGCAATCGCCAGGACACCTTTGAGCCGGGAACGGCGAAGGAATGCGATGGATCCCGCCTCCAGCATGTGCTACTGATGGTAGTAGTTCGTAGCCTCCGCCCTGGCTGCCCTTGTCCAACGTCCCCCGTGAGCGGTGCTGCAGCTACTACTGAGATTAGTATCGTCTGGGCGGCGGCCTCAGCGCTATCCCACCGATCTCAGGAGAGCGTGCACTTTTCAGCTCACATCTTTGGCGTGTCGATCAAGACCTTCGGGGTGATGTTCGCGCTGGCCTTCCTTTCCGCCGGAGTGCTGATCGGCCGCCGGCTGAAGGCGCAACCGAGGCCTCTCTGGCTGACCACGGCCATCGCAACGATCGCCGCCGCCCTACTTGTCTCTCTGATCTCGGGCTGTGGGAGCAGCGGCTCCGCTGGCAAGACGACCGGAGGGTCCAGCGGACGGGCCAAGGCGGCCAAGTACGCCGGCACCGCGGCCAAGCCACTGAAGCCCGCGCCGCCGCTCGCCCTCGAGGACTCGCTCGGTCGCAGGGTCAACCTGAAGCAGTACCGCGGCAAGGCGGTGCTCGTCACCTTCATTTACACCCACTGCCCCGACACCTGCCCGCTGATCGTCAGTCACCTCAGGGTCGCCCAGCAGGAGCTCGGTGCCAAGGCCAAGCGGCTACAGATCATTGCCGTCTCCACCGATCCGCGCGGGGACAACCCGAAGACCGTGGGCGCCTTCCTTCACAAGCACCTGATGACCGGTCGGATGCAGTACCTGATCGGCTCGCGCAAGCAGCTTCAGCCGGTATGGAAGGACTGGTTCATCCTTGCCAAGGCTGCCCCGGGACCCAAGGACCGGGTCGGGCACTCCGCCCTGGTCTATGGGATCAGCGCCAGCGGCAAGATCACCACGATTTACCCCGGCAACTTCGTGCCCACGCAGATCGTCCACGACGTTCCACTTTTGGCCTCCGAGTAGTGAGCCGATGCGGCGCGGCTTCGTCTCCAGCCTCTTCGTCCTGGTTGTCATCGCCGCCCTCATCGCCCTCGAACTGGTCAGCGGCAGCTCTAAGAACTCTAAGCCAGGTCGCCCGGCGCCCCCGCTACCAGCTGCTGTGCTGGTTCCTCCCAGGGTGACTATCGCCGAGCTGCGCGGCAGGCCAGCGGTGATCAACTTCTGGGCCAGCTGGTGCGATCCCTGCCGCAAAGAGGCACCCGGGCTGGAGCGTTTCGCCCGCTCGCTCAAGGGCCAGGCTCGGTTGATCGGTGTGGACTACACCGACGGCCTGAGCGCCGCCCGCAGTTTCGTCCACGAGTTCGGCTGGACATTCCCCAACCTCCGCGATCCCAACGGAGTCGTTGGCCTTCGCTACGGGCTGAGCGGCGTACCAACGACGGTGATCCTCGATTCGCGTGGTCGGATCCAGCAGACCCTGCGCGGGCCGCAAACTGTTCCCGATCTGCGCCGAGCGCTCAAAAGCGTCAGTCGATGAGCACTCCTATGGGTTGTCGTAGATTGATGCTAGAGACGCACCGATGACACGCCGACCATTATTATGTGGATGCCAACCGCAGCCCGGGGCGGGCGCCCATCGGCGCTGATCGTGTCACGGTTGCCGCTCTGGTTTCGTTGGTTCCTGACGCTCCTGTTCTTTGGCGCGGTCGCGGTTGCGTTTGTTGCAGCGCTACAGGGCTCCGGCGATTCCTCACAGAGGGATGCAGCGGCGCTGCTCCAGGCCAACCGAAAAACCCGGCAGGTCGTGATTGGGGACGAGGCACCGCACTCGTCGCCGCTTCCGACCGGAGCGGCGCCCCGGCTTGCCCTTGAGCGTGCTATCGGCACCGATATCCGCGTCCGCGTCCGCCGCAGGCAGCTAGGGGGACCAGGGCAGGGCGTTCGCTGCGCCGCGAGCGATCACAGGCGAGGGGCCCAGCTAGCGTTTCGTTGTATCGCGCGGGCGGGTGGCTTTCCCTATCCGTTCGTCGGCGTCGTCGATCGGCGGACCAGGCGGCTGATCTGGTGCAAGTTCGATCCCGCCTCCGCGGCCCAGCTAGGGGTGCAGGTCAGCCCACGATGCGGCGGTTAGTGGCCGAGCATCCACTGGCGAAGCTGGGCTCTAGCGTTGCAGCTCGGCGATCCGGGCAGCAAGCGCGTCCTGCTTGCGCCGCAGGGCATCGAGGTCGCCAGCTTCTTCGCCCTCGGGCCCGCGGGTCGGAAGACAGCCCCTGCGGCCACGACGCGCGTTCCACCACATCATCGCCGGGCAGAAGGAGGCCGCCGCGATCAGGGCCACGATAAGAAGGACGGTCGTCATCGCCGCTCGACCAGCTCCCGGTCGTCCGGCTTACGCTCGAGGCGCTTGACTTCGGCTGCCAGGCGCTGCTGCTCCGCGCGTAGGTCCTCGACGGAGGCCTTGTCCGGCTCCTCTTTCTTGCCGCCCATCATCCCCTTGCCCATGAAGAACATCATCAGGCCCATACCAAGCGGACAGGCTAGCAGCGCCAGCGGGGTCAGTATCGGAACTATGCTCGCCGTGTTTTCTCCTTCCTCGTCAGTACGACGTAGGGTAGTAGAAGTGGCACCGGCTGTCCAGCATCTGCGTGCGGGGCGACGATCACGGCTACACCGACTGGAAGAAGTTGAGGCCGAAGCGACTCAGGAAGTCCTGCGCCTCGATGTTGAGGCGGAAGAGGTCGCCGCTGATTACCAGCACCCCCATGGCCAGCAGCAGAACGCCGGCGCCGACCTGCACCGCCGCGTAGTGGCGCTTCACAAAAGCAAAGCTGCCCTGGGCCGCGTTGAAGGCCAGGGCGCAGAGCAGAAACGGCACCGCCAGCCCGGCCGAGTAGACGCTGAGCAGAAGCGCGGCCTCGCCGTTCGACTGGCCTGCTGCCGCCAGACCGAGGATCGCTCCCAGGGTCGGGCCGACGCACGGCGTCCAGGCCAAGGCGAAGGCCGCGCCGACCGTCACCGGTCCGCCGCGGCCGGCGCGGTCGCTCAGCCAGCGCGGGCGCCAGTCGCGGTTCAGGCGCACGATGAAGACCGAGCCGATTAGCAGCAAGCCCATGGCGATGATCGCTATTCCGGCGGCTCGCTCCAAGGCGGGCTTGTTTGAGAAGAGAAAGGCCCCCGAGAGCAGTGGCGCTCAGACCAAGCAGGACGAAGATCGTCGAGAAGCTGGCGATGAACAGCAGGCTGCGACCCAGGGCCTGGCGATCGAGGCGGCGGCGGTCCTCGGCCTCAGATGGAGAGCCGCTAACTGTCGCCAAGTAGCCGGGAACCAGAGGCAGGCAACAGGGGGACACGAAGGAAACGAAGCCGGCAGCGAAGGCCAGCGCAATGCCGGGCGGATCGATCACTGAGGGGGGGGCCGGGACAAATGGCGCCATCTGTTACGCGGCATGGTAACCGGGCAAGGCCCGTGTCGGCGCTTGTCTACTATGGCGGGTCGTAGCGCCCCGGCTACCTCTCCGGCTGCGCCCGGTCGACCAGCAGCGCCACACGCCTCCCACCGATGGCGACGATCACGATCAACATCGACCCGATGCTTCACCTCGGCCCTGTGATGATTGCCTGGCACGGGTTGATGATTGCTGTTGGCATCGCCTTCGGGGCATTGCTCGCTCGGCGTTTCGCGGACGAGATTGGCCTCGATCGCGATCGTCTCTTCGACCTGATCGGCATTCTCGTGGTCGCCGGGATCGTCGGCTCACGCCTGCTCTATCTCATCCTCAACGAACCGAGCGCGCTGATCGACCCGAGCCGGTGGCTGGGCAACCGTGGTTTCGCTTTCTTCGGGGCCCTCATCCTGGGGCCCCTGGCCGCCGCTCTCTACATCCGCCGAGCCCACCTCAGTCTCCGCTACCTCGACGCCCTTGCCGCCGCCTTTCCACTCGGCATGGCCGTCGGCCGGATCGGGGATGTGATCAGCGGCGAGCACTACGGGCCGGCGACTACGCTGCCTTGGGGCTTTCGCTACCTCGACCCGCACGCCGAGGTCCCGAGCTCGCATTTCGCCTACCACCAGGGCGGCTTCTACGAGATCATCCTGGCCCTGGCGATGCTGGCCGTTCTCTGGCCGCTGCGCGACCGCTTTCGTCGGCCGACCACCCTGCTGTGGACGACGGTCGCCGCCTACAGCGCCGGCCGCTTCCTGATGTTCTTCTACCGCAGCGACACGACCGGCTTCGCTGCGGGCCTCAATGTCGCGCAGGTCACGAGCCTCGCCTTGCTCGCGGTTGCGCTGCTGGGTCTGTGGTGGGCTCGCCGCAACCAGTGGGCCGCCGAGGCGCGAACGGTTCCGGGCTGACCATGCCGCTGCTCCTGGCCTTCGCCCTCGTCGCCGGCTTCGCCACCTGTCTCTCGCCCTGCGTTCTGCCGGTGCTTCCCGCCGTTCTGACCGGCGCCTCAACCGGAGGGCGGCGTAGGCCATTGGGGATCGTGACCGGAATCGTCATCTCGTTCACCTTCGCCACCGTCGCCCTGGTCTATGTGATCGCCGCCCTCGGCCTGCCAAACGACGTTGTGCGGACCTTCGCAGTGCTCGTCCTGCTCGGTTTCGGCATCTCACTGATCATCCCGCGGATCTCGGCACGTATCGAGGCCGGGCTCAGTCGCCTGAGCCGGGCCCCGCGTGTGGCAAGTGGCGATGGCTTCGGCTCCGGGCTCTCGCTCGGCCTCGGGCTTGGCTTTTTATACGCGCCCTGCGCCGGGCCGATCCTGGCCGGCGTGATCACGGTCTCGGCCGCCCAGACCTTTACCGCCGCGCGCCTTGCCGTGGCCTTCGCCTACGCGCTGGGCTCGGCCCTTGCCCTCTACCTGATCATGCTGGGCGGGCGCCGCTTCACACGCCGACTGTTGTCTCGCGGCGTCCGCGTGCAGCAGGCCCTCGGCGTGTTGATGGTCCTCGTCGCTGTTCTGGTCTACGAAAACGTTGACATCCGCTTTCAGACCGCGGTGGCCAGCCAGCTGCCGAGCTTCCTGACCCAGCCCGCGCAGGACCTCCAACGGGACCCGTCGATCTCCGCTGCTTTGTCGGGCGCCGCCGGACATGGCTTTGCCGCCGCCTCCGGCGGGCAGCAGGCGGCCCGAGGGGAGCGACTGCCGGTCCTCGGCAGAGCCCCGCAGTTCACCGACACCCAACAGTGGTTCAACACCCCCGGTGACCGGCCGCTGACCATGCGCGGACTGCGGGGGCGAGTGGTGCTGATCGACTTCTGGACCTACACCTGCATCAACTGCATCCGCACCTTTCCGCATCTCAAGGCCTTGGACGCCAAATACCGCAGCAAGGGCCTGACGATCGTCGGCGTGCACTCACCGGAGTTCCCCTTCGAAAGGGACGCCTCCAACGTCGCCGAGGCGATCGACCAGAACGGCTTGCACTACCCGGTCGTCCAGGACAACAACCTCAGCACCTGGAACGCCTTCCGAAACGCGTACTGGCCCGCCGACTACCTGATCGACGCACGGGGCCGGATCCGCTACGTCCATTTTGGCGAGGGCGACTACGACACCAGCGAGAAGGCCGTGCGCTCACTGCTGGCCGAAGCCGGCGCCAAGGGCCTCGGCGGCATGACCCACGCCCACATCGAGTCGGCGTCGAGGGGATTGCGAACGCCTGAGAGCTATCTGGGATCGGCTCGGGCCCAGGGTTTCGTCAATGGCTTGCTGAGGCCGGGCAGCTTCGACTTCGGGACGGCCGCACCGCAGCTTCCACCCAACCACCTGGCCTACGGAGGCCGCTGGACGATCACCCCTGAGTCGGCAACTGCTGGCCGGGGCGCCGAGCTCGAGCTCAACTTCACCGCGCGGCGGGTCTTCCTGGTTCTCGGCTCGCCGCAGGCGCCCCGAACGCTGCGCGTCCTTCTCGACGGGAGGCCGATCCCCGCTCGCCTTTCAGGTCAAGACGTCCGCGCCGGAGCGGCGACGATCGACCAGCAGCGCCTCTATCGACTGGTCAACCTCCCTCGCGTCCAGCGTCACACCCTGGAGTTGAGATTCAGCCCCGGGATCTCGGGCTATGCATTCACTTTCGGCTAGCCGCACGTGGGAGGCGCGGATAAGGTGGGCCCGTGGCCGGCGATGAGGACATCCATACCTTCCTGTTCGCCGACCTGGCTGGCTTCACCGCTCTGACCGAGGCGATGGGCGACGCGGACGCGGCCGACCTTGCCGGCCAGTTCTCAGCGTCGGTCCGCGAGCTGCTGCCCGACCATCAGGCTCATGCAGTGAAGGAGATCGGCGATGCCCTGATGGTTCGCGGAGAGCACCCGGGCGAGGCAATCCGCCTCGGCCTGCGGGTTGTCCACGAGGTCGGTGGCAAGCACTTCTTTCCCACGGTTCGTGTCGGTATGCACACGGGATCTGCGGTCGAGCGCGGCGGTGACTGGTTCGGGACCACCGTGAATGTCGCCGCTCGCGTCTCCGGGATCGCCGGCGGCGGGGAGGTCCTGCTCAGCGAGGCAACCCGAGAGGCCGTCGGCGATGTAGATGACATCGACTTCCACGAACGAGGCCGGCAGGTGCTCAAGAACGTCGACGAGCCGGTGTTGCTGTTCGCGGCGGTCCGGGGCGGCGGCAGCTCGGCTGCCGCACTCCCGATCGATCCGGTCTGCCGGATGGCCGTTGATCCCGAGCACGCCGCCGGCACGATCGCCCACGAGGGCACGACGTACCACTTCTGCTCACTGAGCTGTATTGCGAAGTTTTCGTCCGGCCCCGAAAGGTTCACCGTAGAGAAGCAAACTGATTCACATTCCTAAGCAGTTATATTTCGACGCGTGGCAGTGATGTCGTCGCCCAGTCTCGAGTTGCGGAAGAGGTTCTTCCATGGGCTCTCGGACAGCTCGCGCTTGGAGATCCTTACCGCCCTGCGCGCCGGCGAGCGGCGAGTCGGTGAGCTTGCGGGTGAAACCGAACTCTCGCAGCCCAACGTCTCAAAGCATCTGGCGTGTCTTTGGGGCTGCGGGCTGGTCGCGCGCGAAAAGCGCGGCCGCGAAGTCTTCTACAGCCTCATCGAAGGGATCGAGGAGCTGTTTGCGGCGAGCGATGCGGTTCTCGAGCGCGCCGGGGAGACGATCGGCGCCTGCCCTCTGACCGACGAGACTCTCCGAGAGTCATAGCCATGGCGTCCGAAACGCCAGCTGCACCTGCGATCGAGCTGCCGGTCGCCAACGCGACACCGGCGGCCGATCGCGGCGAGTGGCTGCGCCTGGCCCGCCGAGCGAGGCTTCTGTCCTGGGCCAGCCTCGCCTATATGTCCCTAGAGGGCGCGGTGGGGGTGGTCGCTGGGATCGTCGCCGGTTCGATCGCGCTGATCGGATTCGGGATGGACTCGGCGATCGAGGGCTTCGCCAGCTTGATCATCGTCTGGCGCTTCACCGGATCGCGCCTGGACTCCGAGGACGCCGAGTCGCGCGCCCAGAAGCTGGTCGCGATCAGCTTCTTTCTCCTCGCGCCGTACATCGGGATCGCGTCGGTACGCGACCTGCTGGGCGACCACCATCCGGAGACCAGCTGGGTGGGGATCGGGCTGGCGGCCAGCTCGGTTGTCTTGATGCCAGCCCTGGGGATCGCTAAGCAGCGGATCGGCGAGCGGATCGGCTCGGTCGCCATCAAGGGCGAGGGCGCCCAGAACCTGCTTTGCGCATATATGGCTGCCGCGTTGCTTGTCGGCTTGGTGGGCAACGGGGCCTTCGGCCTCTGGTGGCTTGATCCCGCGGCGGCGCTGGTCATTGCCGGCCTTGCGGTCAACGAGGGCTTCGAGGCGTGGCGCGGCGAAAGCTGCTGCATCCCGACCGCCTCGGGATCAGCCGTTGACTGCGAAGAGGACTGCTGCGAGCAATGAGCGAGGCACACGCCCACGCCGGCCATACTCACGGTGTTTCGCCAGAGGCAGATCGCCGCAAGCTGACGATTGCCCTGGCGCTGATCGTCGGCTTCATGGCCGTCGAGGTCGTGGTCGGGATCATCGCCAACTCGCTGGCCCTGCTGTCAGACGCCGGGCACATGCTCACCGACGCCGCCGCGATCGGGTTCTCGCTGGTCGCGATCCATCTTGCCCAGCGCCCCGCCGAAGGCGCGATGACCTTCGGCCTAAAGCGGGTCGAGATCCTCTCCGCGCAGGTCAATGGCATCACCCTGCTTGTTCTGGCGGGCCTGATCCTCTACGAGGCGGTGCGGCGGCTGATCTCGCCGCCCGAGGTGGAGGCGTCGCTGATCCTCGCCGTCGCCCTGGCCGGCGTCGCCGTCAACCTGCTCGCAACCTTCACGCTCTCTCGCGCGAATCGCGAGAAGCTGGCGGTCGAGGGCAGCTTCCAGCACATCCTCACCGACCTCTACGCCTTCATCGGCACCGCGATCGCCGCCGGCGTCATCCTGTTGACCGGCTTTTCACGCGCCGACCCGATCGCCTCGCTGTTCGTCGCCGCGCTGATGCTGCGCTCGGCCTACGGTCTACTGAAGGCCTCCGGACGCGTCTTTCTCGAAGCGGCGCCGGAAGGTGCCGATCCAGATCAGATCGGCGAGGCCCTGCTGACCGAACCCGGAGTGGTCGAGGTACACGACCTGCACGTCTGGGAGGTCACATCTGGCTTTCCGGCCCTATCGGCTCACGTAATCGTCAAGTCGGAGACAGACTGCCACCAAGCCCGGTTCCATCTGGCCGAGTTGCTGGACAAGCGCTTCCACATCCACCACAGCACCTTGCAGGTCGAGCATCAGCCGGATCGTTTGCTCGAGATCAAGTCGCGCCATGCGGCGCGAGGGCCCCCGTAGGCGCGCACTTCCCAGGAAATCGCCGGGGGCTCACGGCTTGAGCCTGCGCCCGCTGCTGAACAGGTACTGCGACCAGGCGAGCATTGCCGCTGCCATCGCTGCGGTGACGGTAAAGGCGAGCCAGGGGGCCACGTCGCTGACGCCCAAAAAGCCGTACCGCATGGTGCTCACGACGTAGAACAGCGGATTGGCGTGAGAGAGCTGGTGCCACGGGCTGGGCAGCACATCCACCGAATAGAAGACGCCGCCGAGGAAGGTCAGCGGCAAGATGACGATGTTGTTGACGAAGGTGTGGTGGTCAAAGGTCTCCGCGTAGATGCCGACGACGACCCCAAGGGCGCCAAACAGCGCGACCAGCAGCAGTACCGAGCCCAGCAGCGCGATCGGCTCGATCACGGGCGCCCCCGTGATCGGTAAGGCGACGGCCATGAGCGCGGCTCCGATCAGCAGCGCGCGGAAGATCCCGCCTACCGAGAGCCCCAGGTTCATCTGCCACGCCCGCATCGGCGCCGCCAGCACGTCGTTTATGTAGCGGTCGCTGCGGGCTTGGAAGATCGAACTGGAGTTGTTCGAATAGGCCGCCTGGGCCATGGCCATCGCGATCAGCCCCGGGACGATGAACTCCTGGTATCGGAACCCCTCGATCTGGTGGATTCGCCCGCCGAGCGAGAGGCCGAAGACGAGGATGAACAGGGCAGAGGAGACGACCGACGCCAGAACGGTCTGAGTCCACAGCTTCGTGACCCTCAGGCATTCCCGAGCCGAAAGCCAGGCCAGCCCGCGAAGGGGCTCTGGTTGCTCCCGAGTCGCGTCGGATGTCGTGCTCAGGATGCTGCCACCTCCTCGAGATCCCGACGGCGGCTGGCCACGGTCTTTAGGTAGACCTCTTCCAGGCTTGAGGCGGCGAAGCGCCGCTTCAGCCCTTCGGCGGTGTCGCGGGCAGCGATCGCTCCGTCGCTGATCAGCGCGATGTCCTGGCAGAGCGCCTCCGCCTCCTCCAGGTAATGGGTGGTCAGCAGGATCGTCGTGCCGCTGCGATGCAGCTTTCCGATGTAGCGCCAGAGCTCGTGGCGGAGCTCCACGTCGACGCCTGCCGTGGGCTCGTCGAGGATCACCAGGCGGGGCTGGTGCAGCAACGCCCGGGCCAGCAGCAGGCGCCGTCTCATCCCTCCAGAAAGCTTGGGCGCGCGGACGTCGGCTTTGTGGCGAAGGTCAAAGACGTCGATCATCTCTTCGGTTCTTCGACGCGCGTCGATCCGGGTGAGGCCGAAATAACCGCCGTGGTACAGCAGCGCCTCGCGGACGGTGAGGAAGCGATCGAGATTGGGTTCCTGCTCGGCGACTCCGATCAGGCGCCTCGCCTCAAGGCTCTGGCCCGAGTGGCCGAAGACCGAGATCTGCCCTGCGGTTACACGGATCAGATTGCAGACGGCGTTGATTAGCGTCGTCTTGCCGGCGCCGTTCGGCCCTAGCAGTCCAAAGAACTCTCCGGCCGGGATCTCCAGATCGAGATTGCGGAGCGCCACGGTTCCGTCGTCATAGCGCTTGGTGAGACCGCTGATGGCTAGCGCCGCCGCCTGGCTAGCTTGGGGCATGACCTCAGCGTAGTTGCGAGGCTGGGGTTGGCCCACGGACGCGGGCCTTGGCACGGTTCGGTGGCAGACCGCATTCCCGTCTGCCAAGCGGGATTCGGCTCTGTCAGGGAAAGGGGTGGATTTCGAACCAACGAGACGCCAAATGACGTCTAGCGGCTTTCGAGACCCGCGAGGTCCCCACTTTGCTCATAGTCACCCTGGCTCCAGAAGAACTTCTGGATCTCCTTCAAGGGCGCGATATCGGCGGGCATCGCAAGTCTTCGCTCGATGCTCGCCGCGAATCCTACATCCGCCATGGACGGCCTATGGGTCGGGTTCGAACGTCTGGCGCGGGGAGAGCATTGGGTCCAAGCGTGAAGGGGCACGGGGTCGTTGTCGTCATCGCCGACATGACCGATTGGAATGAACGGCAAGCGGCAGGGCGACAAAGCCCGCCCTATGTCCGAAATGAGCCGGCCTTGTCTCAATAACCCTGGCCTGATCGCCCAGCCCTCGGCGGCGCAGCGGTTCACGAGCTAGTTGCTAAAGCTGACCGCCGAGGGCTCGCGATCCGGGGCGTCCTCGATCTGGAAGTACCCCTTGGGCTGAAAGCCGCCCCGCTTGGCGATGATGGAGTTCGGAAAGACCTGGATCTTGGTGTTGTAGGCCTGCGCGTCGGAGTTGTAGATCCGGCGCGCTGCCTGGATCTCGTCCTCGATCTCGGCCAAGTTGCTGGTCAGCTGCTGGAAGTTCTCCGTCGCACGAAGCTGCGGATAGTTCTCGGCCACTGCGCGCAAGTCGGCAAGGGCGCCGGTCAGTTGCTGCTCGGCCTGAGCGGTCTGGTCGACGCCGCTCGCCTTCAT
>JBBQNM010000045.1:0-18957 GCA_038329895.1 Solirubrobacterales bacterium
GACCGCCTCGGGGACGATCTCGAGCCCCCAGACCTCGCCGGCCTCGCGCGCCATCGCCAGGCCCAGCGTGCCGATGCCGCAGTAGAGGTCGAAGACCCGTTCTGTGCCCCGCAGATCGGCGTAGTCCCGAGCCACCCCGTATAGGCGTTCGGCCATCTCGGTGTTGGTCTGAAAGAAAGCGGAGTGCGAGATCTCCAGGCGCAGGCCCGAAAGCTCCTCGCCGAAGCGCTCGTTGCCGAGCGCACCGGTGGGGCCGTCTGTCCCGCCCGAAGGGCCCTCGATCATCGTGTGCAGGTCGACCGGCGGCTGGGGGATCTGGGCCGCCGATGTGACGAGGCGGGTCTGAATCTCGCCCGTGCGGCGCCCCTCGCGGACGACGAGGTTTCGCAGCAGCCCCTCCCTGGAGCGGCGGTCATAGGCGTCAAGGCCCGCCGCCCGCGCCCAGTCGCGAACCCGGTTGCGGGCCGCGTTGCCGGGCTCGGATGCGAGCAGGCAATCCTCGACGCCGACCACGCGGTCCCAGCGGCCGCGGGCGTGGAACCCCAGCACCACCTCGCCATCCCGATCGCCGAACGTGTACTCGAGCTTGTTGCGGTAGCGCCACTGCTCGGCGGCGGGCTCGATCGGCTCCAGCTCGTATCCCTCCAGCTCGCCGATGCGGCGCAGGGCGTCGTCGACCTGGTCGCGCTTGGTGCTCAACTGGCGCTCGTAGTCGAGTCCCTGCCAGGGCGCCCCGGGACAGGCCTCGCCGGCGTGCTGGCAGCGATCGGGGACGCGGTCGGGGCTGGGCCGCAACAGCTCTACCGTCTGTGCTTCCGCGAACTGACGCTTCGCCTTGGTCACCTCCGCGCGCACCTGGTCCCCGGGTAGGCCACCGGCCACGAAGACGACGTAGCCATCGCGGCGGGCGACACCGCGGCCGCCGTAGGCGAGCGAGTCGATGTCGAGGGTGAGCAGCTCACCCCGCCTGGCCGCGGGTCCTGTCGCAGTGGGGACGTTCACCCTCGTATCGTTGCGCAGACATGGGTTTTGACCTGGAGAGCTACTCGCAGCGGGCGGAGCAATTCGTCTCCGAGCTCGACCGCGAGTACCACCTGCACTTCTCCGGGCAGCAGGCCGACTACCGGGTGCAGGAGATTTACGACCGCCACCGTGAGCTGTTCGGGCGCGATGCGATCGAGGCGCTGCGGGAAACGGCGACCGATGGCGATGATGAGAGGCCGCGCCGTGCCGAGCTGCTGCTGGAGCTGGCGGTGGGCGGCTTTCTGGGGCTCGCCTGCGCGGCCGAAGAAGCCGAGATCGCACGGCGCGAGGCGAAGTTGGAGCTGGAGCTGGACGGCGAGCGGATCCCCTACCGGCGGGCCCCCGCCGAGCAGGCCAACGAGCCTGATCCAGAGCGGCGCGCGGCGCTGGAGGCGGCGCGGCTGGAGCTGCTCGCCGAGCACCTCAACCCCCTGCACCTCGAGGCGCTCGAGCGCACCCATTCGCTGATCGGCGAACTCGGCTGGGGCAGCTACGCCGAGGCCTGCGCCGAGCTGAGCGGCATCGATCTCGACGACCTGGCCGCCCAGGCGCGCCGCTTCCTCGAGGCCACCGATCCGGTTTACGAGGCGGTCATGGACCCCGAGCTGGAGCGGGTGCTGGGCATGCCGCTCGCCGCTATCCGCCGCTCCGACCTGGCCCGCTTCTTTCGAGCCCCCGACCTCGACGCCGCATTTCCACCCGGCCAGCTGATCGACTCCTTCGCGCGGACGATGGCCGGCATCGGGCTCGACCTCGACGCCCAGCCCAACGTGTTGCTCGACGCCGAGCAGCGTCCCACCAAGACGCCGCGGGCCTACTGCGCGCCGGTGCGGGTGCCGCAGGAGGTCTATCTGGTGGTCCCGAGGGTCGGGGGGCGCGAGGACTACGCGGCGCTCTTCCACGAGGGCGGCCATGCCGAGCACTACGCCAACGTCGACCCCGCGCTGCCGGCGGAGTTCCGGCACCTCGGCGACAACTCCGTCACCGAGTCCTTCGCCTTCCTGCTCGAGCACGTAATCGAGCAACCGGGATGGCTGACCGGGGTGCTGGGCTCGGCGGACGGTGACGGTGTCGCCGCCCACGTGCGCGCCGTGAAGCTGATCTTCCTTCGCCGCTACGTCGCGAAGATCGCCTACGAGCTGGAGCTGCACGGCGCCGGCGCCGACCTGGGCGCGATGCCGGAACGCTATGCGGAGTTGCTCGGCGAGGCCACACGCGTCAAATGGCCAGCAACCACCTGGCTCGCCGACGTGGACAGCGGCTTCTACGTCGCCTGCTATCTGCGGGCCTGGGCGCTGGAGGCGAAGTGGCGCGCGGCGCTGCGCGAGCGCTTTGGCGAGGCCTGGTTCGCCGAGCCGGCCGCCGGGGAGTGGCTGGTCGAGCTATGGCGGCGCGGTCAGCGCCTGCGAGCCGACGAGCTGGCCGCCGAGACGCTCGGCGAGCGGCTTGACCTCGCCGACCTCGCGGCGGAGTTCAAATAGGTGTGGGCCGGCGCGTTGCGCGCCGGCACAGGCGTGTCAGGCGGCGAAGCCGCCGCAATTTACGCCAGTTTCTTGTCGACTTCTTTCACCACGCCCTTGCGGTTCTGGTTGCGCTTCTCGTAGTCGCGAACCTTGCGCAGCTCCGCTGCGCTGAGGTCGGCGAGACGCGACTTCACCTGCGCCGCGGTGAGCTGGTCGTAGGCGGTGATCGGGAAGCGGCTCGGGAGTCTGCTGCGCCGGCGCAGGCGATCCGCCTCGGCGAGCGGGCGGTCGGCGGCGTTGCGCGCCACGCGGCCGGCGCGTCGCGCCGCCTGGGTCGCCTGCCGTCGGGCCGGCGAGGTACGGCCGCGCAGCTCCTTGCGCGCCTGCTCGGCCATCTGTTCCAGATCCTGAAGCAGTGAGCTGGTCTGGCTGCGGCTGCGGCTGACCAGGTCGGAGACCAGCTTCTCGGCGTCACGCCGTTGCATGCGGCCGCGTCTCACCGCGTCGTCGACGACCTCCTGGAGGCGATCGCGACTCAGCGTCAGGCTTCGCTCGAGACTGTCGCGGAAGCTTTCGATGCTCTTGTCGAGGCCGGCGGTCGCGGCGCTGCTCGACTTGCCGGGGCGGCGACCGCCGGCGCCGGCCGACCCGCCGGGCTTTGCGCTGCTCCGTTTCGCCGTGCTCTTCTTGCTGGTACCTCGCTTGGCGGCCATCTCAGTCTCCTTCCGGTTCCCTTGCGCTCGTTGGCCCCACTATCTCATTCCGCCGGGGTGCGCGGGTCAGGTCAGCGCTCTGCGTCCGATGCGGTTGCGAGCTCGTAGGCCGCGCCGACCGGGGCGTGGTCGGAGAGGCGTACGCGACGCCCGGCCTCGCGCCGCCAGATGCCGAGCGGTCCGTGAAAGCTCGGCTCGCGGACGACCTCGGGGTGGAGCAGCGTGATGGGCTCCTCGATCACCTCCAACCTCCCACGCGCAAGCAGGTGGTCGATCGAATGGGGTGCGGTCGGAGGCGCCAGTCCGTAGCCATCTCGCAGCTGCTCGAACACTTCCGGCTGCTCGGCCGGGCGCAGGTTTAGGTCACCTCCGAACAACAACGGTGCGCCGCCCGCCCACCCGATCGCGGTCTCGGCGGCACGCAGCACCTCCGGGCCGGCCAGGTCGGGGCGGTCGCTGGTGGCGTGCAGGTTGGCGACGCAGAGGTCGGACGAGGTGCGGGTAAAGGCCATCGTGCGTCGCTCCGGGCGCCCCTCGTGGATCACCAGCTCGCGGCGCTCGGCGATCGCGGGGTCGGCTCCCTCGAGCATGGCGCCCCGCAGCATGGTCAGGTTGGAGCCGCCCTCGCTGGAGGCGATCAGGTCGGGGTTCAGCTCGGCAATCCATCCGCTGAACGGCGCCAGCCGGTTGCGTGAAGTGAGCGTGAGGTGGGTCTCGACCCCCAGCGCCTCGGCGAGCCGCGGCGCCCAGCGCGGTGGGGTCTCCTGGAGTAGGGCCACGTCCCAGCGCACTCCGCTGAGCGCCGTCGCGAACTCGGTGAACAGGCTGCGATTGACCTGGGCGAACTCGGGCCCGCGCTCGGTGATCTTCAGCAACCGCGAGCGCCAGGTGTAGAGCGAGCGATCCGGCGGGGCGTCGCGTCCGTGGAAGAGATTCCAAGTGATGGCGTGGATCTGCACCCGCGTAGTATCCGCGCCTTGAAGGGGCATTTTCTGACCGGCGAAGAGCTGAGCCGTGACGATCTCGCGGAGCTGCTCGACCGCGCGGCCGAGCTGAAGCAGGGGCGCGAGCGCGGCGAGGCCGCAGAGCCACTGGCCGGGCGCAGCGTGGCACTGGTCTTCGAGAAGCCCTCGACCAGGACCCGGATCTCGTTCGAGGTGGGAGTCGCGGAGCTGGGCGGTACGCCGCTTGTGCTGCGCGGCGACGAGCTGCAGCTCGCACGCGGCGAGTCGATCGGCGACACGGCCCGCGTTCTGTCGCGCTACGTGCAAGCGATCGTGATCCGCTCCGGCTCGCACACGATCGTCTCCGAGCTCGCGGAGTCCTCCTCGGTGCCGGTGATCAACGCACTCACCCCGTCGCATCACCCCTGCCAGGCGCTGGCCGACCTGCTCACCCTCAAGGAACGCTTCGGCGAACTGGACGGGCTGCGGCTCGCCTACGTCGGCGACGGCAACAACGTGGCGCGATCGCTGGCGATCCTCGGCGGTCTGGCCGGGGTGGAGGTGCGGATTGCGTCACCGGCCGACTACCGGCTCGAGGAAGGGCACGGCGCGACGCTGACCGACGATCCGCACGCCGCGGTAGAGGGCGCCGACGCGGTCTACACCGATGTCTGGGTAAGCATGGGCGACGAGGCCGAGGCGGAGCGACGGGTGGCGGCGCTCTCGCCGTACCGCGTCGACGCGGACATGCTGGCCGGGGCCGCCGACCGGGCGATCGTCCTGCATTGCCTCCCCGCCCACCCAGAGGAGGAGATCACCGAGGAGATGCTCTACGGCGAGCGCTCCGCCGTCTGGGACCAGGCTGAGAACCGCCTCCACGCGCAGAAGGCGCTGTTGGAGCGGCTGCTGGGCTGAGCGCCAGGATGGCTGCCTAGACTTGGTGCCCGGCGGCCCCGTCGTCCAATGGTTAGGACATCAGGTTTTCAACCTGGGAACGGGAGTTCGATTCTCCCCGGGGCTATCTCGATGTCGCGCTAGCCTCCGCTGCCCATGTATCCCGACCTCAACATCGGCCCCGTAACCGTGCACACCTTCGGGCTGATGTTCGCGCTCGCCTTCCTCGCCGCGGGGGCGGTGGTCGCGCGGCGGCTGGAGGAGCTGGGCAAGCCGACCGATTGGGCCTACGAGATCATCTTCTGTGGCCTGGTGGGCGGAGCGGTCGGCGCGCGCCTCTACTACATCATCCAGAACAGCGCCTACCACTCGAACCAGCTCCTCTCGGGCTCCGGGCTGGTCTGGTACGGCGGCGCGATCGGCGGCGCGCTCGCGGTGCTGGGATGGGCGTGGTACCGGGGTTTCTTCGGGCTCACCCTGCTCGACCTCTGTGCTCCGGCGCTTGCCCTCGGCTATGCGATCGGGCGCATCGGGTGTCAGCTCTCCGGCGACGGTGACTACGGCAAGCGGTGGGATGGGCCGTGGGCGATGGCCTATCCGGACGGCACACTGCCGACCCACCACAAGGTCCATCCGACCCCCGTCTACGAAACCCTCGCGATGGGGATCGGGGCACTGATCCTCTGGAACCTTCGGGAACGCTTCCGGGCCGGTGTGCTTTTCGCGATCTATCTCGTCTACGCGGGAACCGAACGCTTCCTGGTCGAGTTCATCCGCCGCAACGGCCACGTCTTCGCCGGACTTACCGCCCCCCAGCTGGAGAGCCTCGGGATGATGGTTGCTGGAACGGTCTGGCTGGTCGTCGCGGCGCGCCGCGGCGGCCTGCGGAAAGCGTCAGCTCCCGAACGCGCCAGTCGGGGGCCGGCGGGCGAACCCGCTCGGCAGCCAACCACCCCATAGCCCTGCCTCGCAGGCTGGCCCGCCGGCCGAGTCAGGCGGCTAGAGGGCGCGAACCATGCCCCCATCAAGCGGGATGACGGCGCCGGTGAGATAGGCGGCGCGCTCCGAGCACAGAAAGGCGACCAGGTCGCCGAACTCGGCCGGGTCGCCCAGTCGCCTGGCGGGGACGCTCTGGCGCGCCACCTCATGCGCGGCGTCCAGCGAACCGCGCACGTCGGCGAGGCGTTCGGTGGCGAACATGCCGGTCGCCACCGTGTTGGCGGTGATGCCGTACGGCGCCAGCTCGCTGGAGAGCGTCTTGAAGAAGGCGACCGCCGCCGCCCGGTGGACGTTGGAAAGGTTGAGCTCCGGTATCGGCTGGCGCGTCGAGCTGGAGCCGACGTTGACGATCCGCCCCCATTTGCGATCGCGCATCCCCGGCAGCACCGCCTTGACCAAGACCCGGGGGGCCAGCACCAGGGAGGTATAGGCGGCCTGCCATTCATCGAGGTCGTTCTCGAGCGCCCCTCCGGGGGGTGGCCCGCCGGTGTTGGTGACCAGGATCTCGATCGGTCCGAGCTCCTTTTCAACGTCGGCCGGCACCGCGGCGAGGTGCTCGAGGTTGCCGGTCTCGGCCCCGAACGCAGTCACGTCGCCATCGATCTCGGCCGCCGCCTTCACAAGGTCCTCGGGGGTGCGGCTGGCGATCGCCACCCGCGCGCCCTCGCGAGCGAGCGAGGCGGCGATCCCGCGGCCGATCCCGCGGCTCGCTCCCATTACCAGCGCTGTGCGGCCCTTTATCCCGAGGTCCATGCGGGCACCCTAGTGCCACCGATCTGACTCGACAGGCGCGCGCACCAGAGGGCGAACAAGCCGACCGCGATCGCGACGCCGAGCCAGTGCAGGCCGAGCACGACCGCGGGGATGCTCGGCAGGCCGGCGAGCACCGCGCCGAGCACGGTCCGCCCGCGCGGCAGGCCGAGCAGTCGAGCAGTCACCGCCGCACACAAGAGCCAGGCGAGCGGACCGCTGAGCCAGCCCCAGTGATCGAAGAAGCTGTGCGGCAGGGCTAGCGCCAGCGCGACCGAGAGCGCGGCCACCGTGCCCACCTGCAACGCAGCTGCCCGCCAAAGGACCGACCTGTCCACTTCTTGATCCTCTCTCTTCTCGCCCAGGTTGGTCAGAGACCGGTCTGCGCCTCGGCGGGGAGGCCTTCCGACGCAAGCAGGTCGCGGCAGCGATAGCGCTGGACCTTGCCGCTCGGTGTCTTCGGAAGCGTGCCCTTCGGCAAGATCACGCACTCGTCCACCCGCACGCCGGCCGCCGACATGGCGGCATCGCGAATCGCGGCCGCGGTGCGCTCCGGCTCGGGCGCGTCGTCCCTCGCCTCGGCCAGCACCACCAGCTCCACCTTGCCGTCGCGAGGGATGTCGACGAGCGCGGCGCAGCCGGGGCGAACCGGGGCCGTCCCGGCCACTCGGGCCTCGACGTCGAGGGCGGAGATGTTGCGGCCGCCGACGATCAGGACGTCGTCGAGCCTTCCCTGCACGTAGAGCTCCCCCTCGTGGATGAAGCCGAGGTCGCGCGTGTGCAGTTCGCCGTCGACGAAGCGCTCGGCGGTCGTCTGCGGATCGCCGGCGTAGCCGCTGGCGAGGCTCGGGGTGCTGATGAAGATTTCGCCCTGCTGTCCGTTGCCGTCGGTCCGCAGCTCGACGCCGGACAGCGGTGGTCCACAGGAAACGAACGTCTGCGCTGCCGGGGAGCCACCGGGGTCATCGAGCGGTTCGACGCGTCCATCGGCAAGGGCGTCGGCGTCGACGCTCAGCAGCCGTGGTTCTTGCCCTGCCGGTGTCAGGGTCACCGCCAGCACGGCCTCCGCAAGCCCGTAGGCCGGCGCCAGCGATGAGCTGTCGAGGCCGCTTGGGCCAAGGGCGTCGAGCGCCTTTTGGAGGGTCGAGGTCTCGATCCGCTCGCCGCCGAGGATGCAGTTGCGCATCGGGAATGGGTCGGGCGACTTCACCTTTGCCGCCCGGGCGGCGAGCTCGAGGGCGAAGTTGGGCGCCACCGTCATCGTCGCCTGCGTCTCCGCACAGTCCTCGAACCAGGTGCGAGGCGAGCGCAGGAAGCGCTCAGGTGTTCCGACCCTGCCACCCAGGCCCTTGGCGTAGTCGAGCATGATCGTCCCGAAGAAGCCCATGTCGTGGGAGAGGGGCAGCCAGGTCACGCCCCAATCGTGTTCGGGATCGAGGTCGATCGCCTCAGCGAGCATTTCGAGCTGGGCCCCGATCGCGCCCGCCGTAAGCATGCAGCCGCGCGGATTGCTGGTGCTGCCCGACGAGTACTGGACGAATGCCAGGTCGTCGGGGCCGGGGGGTTCGTCCGGCGCCAGTCCCGCGGCGTCCAGGGACTCGAAGGAGACGACGTCGACTTCGTCGGGGCCGTGCTCGCGCAGCAGTCCAGCGTAGGTCTCCTCAGCCAGCAGCAGCCGGAGCTCCATCGCATCGCAGATGCCTTGCAGCTGGGCGAGGTAGACCTCGATCGCCATTCCCCGGGCAGGCGTTGGAAGCGAGACCACCGCACCGCCTGCGAGCCAGACACCGATCGCGCCGGCGCAGACCGGGAAGATGTTCGTAAGCAGGCAGCCGACCGGCTCTCCCGGCACCACTCCTTTGGCGCGCAACGCCGCCCCCGCCCGGTCGGCCGCCGCCCGCCATTCGTCCGCGGTGTAGTCCTGAAATCCGTCCTCGGCCCAGATCTGCAGGCAGGGACCGGGTCGCCGCTTTCCCTTGAAGCCCTCGACGAAGCTGGTGTCGCCGCTCAATTCCTCTCTCCCTCGATACATGTGGTGATCGGGAGCCAGACCGGGTCCGAATCACCCCTACACTCGACTCTATATCGGGCGGTTAGCTCAGTTGGGAGAGCGCCTGCCTTACAAGCAGGAGGTCGCTGGTTCGAGCCCAGTACCGCCCATCGAGGAGATTCGCCTCCCCGCGGATTGCGGCCACGCATATTCAGGCTTCCTCATCTGGTTGTCATCGCCGTTTCACTTTCGCTTGCGATGGTCGCGGCTCAATCCAGCGAAGGAGAGACGATGTTCGATCAAATGAAATGGCGCAAGGCAATCCCGGCATTTTGCATCAGCGCGGTCTCAGTCGCCCTCGTCGCCCAACCAGGCAGCGCTGGCGGCGCGGGGGTCTCGACGAGCCCGAACTTTGACGCCGGCTCGGCCAAGATCACCAACCCCTACCTGCCGATCACGAAGTTTCAGCACTGTGTGCTGGCGGGCAATGATCAGGGCCAGCATCTGCGGATCGTGCGAGATCTGCAGGCCAGAACGAAATCCTTCGACTACAACGGTCAGGTCGTGAAGGCAGCCGTGGTCGCGGACCGCGTCACCGACGTCAGAGCCGGTCGGTTGATCGAGAAGACGGTCGACTACTTCACTCAGGACAAAGTCGGCAAGGTCTATTACTTCGGTGAGGACGTCAACGAGTACCAACCCGGCCAGCCCGTCAGCCACGAGGGTCAGTGGCGTCTCGGTCGCGATACCCAGACGCCCGGCTTGCTCATGCCGGCCCATCCCAAGGTGGGCAGCACGTTCAAGAGCGAGGCCGCCCCCGGCATCGCGGTG
Source organism: Solirubrobacterales bacterium (assembly GCA_038329895.1). GTDB lineage: Bacteria > Actinomycetota > Thermoleophilia > Solirubrobacterales > 70-9 > Mayfieldus. Next base: position 9,608 of record JBBQNM010000045.1, read on the forward strand.
GAGAAGGATCGTGTCGTCGCCACCGGCAAGACGAAACTAGTCAGGGGCCACCTCTACCGTCACGTGATCAAGATCCGTGAACATGCGACGACGCCGAAGCCGGCGGAAATAGAGAAGAAGACCTACGCGCGGGGCACCGGCGTGATCACGGAGGCAAACGGCGGGGTCGGGCTTGTTAGCTGCGCCTAGGACGCCAGCGGCGCGAGCATGATCCTGGGAGGGCGGAGTCCGGTCCCTTGAGCAGGATCAGGGCGCCCCAGCTGTCACCGAACCGCGAGCTCTGCAGGCTCTCGGCTTTGCCCGCCTTCGTATCCGGGATCAGGATGTTGGTCCGATGCAGGCGATTGCCGACCCCGATGCCGATCACGGCGAGGATGCCGGCGATCGCACCCCAGACGGCGAGGGCGCGGCGCGGGTTGGCGATTGCCCAGCGCGACATCGATCTAGCTCACGCGAACGTCGCGGCCGCCGGCCGCGCCTGGTTGCATTCGTGCCTGTCCATCAAGATCTCATCGGTGTGGCTGTGGCCGTTCCTGAGGGCCGCACCGCCTGAAGCGGACTTTCCTGGCCAGGCATCTACCCAATAGCGGGGGTTCTGCGTGCGCAGGGCGCGGTTATGCGTGAGGACGAGCGCATGGGCTCGTGCCCTCGTCGGCATCTCTCGCCTCAGTCGTAGCCGGCACCCTCGGCGCGCCTGTGCTTCCAACCTCCATCCGATCTCCTCCTTGTTGACCGGGCAATGGGGGAAGAATCCTTCCCTGACGCGGCATTATGCCCCCGCCGCAGGTCAGGTGGCGGGATCCTTGCTCGCCGGTCCTACTGCTTGCTCTGAGGGTCCTGGGACTCGGCTGGCTTCGAGGAGAGGTGCGGAGCGGGCACTTCCGCCTCGCCCCCGAACTCGACGAATCCAGCCTCCTGGGGGAGGAGGGTGGCGCTCAGCTCGTGCGCGTCGAAGATGTCGTCGAGGTCCTCGCGGGTCAGCGTCTCCCGCTCGAGCACGTTGGTCGCCAGGTGGACGAGGCAGTCCCGGTTCAGCGCCAGCAGCTGGCGGGCGCGGCTGAAGGCCATCTCGGCGAGCGCCTGTGCGTTGAGGTCCACGTCGCGGCGGGTCTGGTCGGAGAGCGCGTAGTCGCCGGTTGGCAGCGCCAGCGGCGTTCCCTCCAGCGGCTCGGTCGCCACCGTCATCCCGAACTCGGTGACCATTTGCACGCAGATCTTGTGCACGCGGGCCAGGTCGTCGGCGGCCCCCGAATAGGCCTCCCCGAAGACCTCCTCCTCGGCGGCGCGCCCACCCAGCGCTGTGACCACCTCGGACAGAAGCTGCTTGCGGGAGTTCAGATAGCGGTCTTCGCTGGGCGCGCTTGCGACGAAGCCGAGCGCCGGACCACGCGGCACGATGCTCATGATCTCGGGCGGGTCGAGCCCGACCAGGCGCCGGCAGAGCGCGTGGCCGGCCTCGTGGTAGGCGACGATGCGGCGCTCCTTCTCGGTCAGCCGGCGCGCCTGCTGCGAGCCCACCGATTGGCGCAGCAGCGCCTCGTCGAGATCGTCGCGCGCGATCACGTCACGCCCCAGGCGGCCGGCGATGATTGCCGCCTCGTTGAGCGCGTTCGCGAGCTGCGCCCCGGTCATCCCGGTCGTCTTGCGGGCAACGTCGGTCAGGTCGAGATCTGGCCCGAGCGGCTTGTTGCGAGCGTGCGCATGGAGGATCGCCTCGCGGCCGTCGCGATCGGGGGCGGCGACCAGGACCTGACGGTCGAACCGTCCCGGTCGCAGCAGGGCCGGATCGAGCTTTTCGACGTTGTTGGAGGCTGCGATAACGATCACCGTGCCGGGGTCACGCTCGAAGCCGTCGAGCTCGACCAACAGCTGGTTGAGCGCCTGCTCGCGCTCGCTGGTTCCGCCGTCACCGCCGCCCGAGCCGCGGTGGCCTCCCACCGCATCAAGCTCGTCGATGAAGATCACCGCCCGTCCAGCCTTGCGCGCCTCCCTGAACAAACGGCGAATGCGGGCTGCGCCGCGGCCCACGAACATCTCCACGAAGCTTGACCCTGAGGCGGAGAAGAAGTCCACCCCCGCCTGGGCGGCCACCGCACGAGCGAGCAACGTCTTGCCGGTGCCCGGTGGGCCGTAGAGCAGAACGCCCCGCGGCGCCCTGGCGCCGAGGGCCTCGAAGCGGTCGGGGTCCTTCAGCCACTCGGTGACGTCGAGAAGCTCCGACTTGGCCGCGTCGACTCCCTGCACCTCCTCCCAGAGGACCGGCGCCGCGTGGGTTGCCTTGACGGTCTCCGGGCGGGTGGCTCCCAACGTCCCCTTGTAGATGAGGATGAAGATGCCCAGCAACGCGGCCATGAAGAAGACGCCGAAGACCGGATACCAGTCGGTGAAGAACGCCCGCATTGACGCGCCCGTCACAGCCTCGATGAGGATCGTCCCTGAGATCATCGCGTCGCCAAAGTCCACGGTCGAGTCTGCCACAGACCCGCGATCATTCCTGCCGGATATCTGGCCATTCGCCTGGCTTTTCTGTACTTACCCATCCCCAAAATGAGGCACGTGCAGCGAAAAACGGTCCGGCTGGCAAAGCTGACCCTGGCCACCGGCCTGATCTGGGCGTCGGTTTTGTCCCCGGCGTGCGCTGCGGGCGGGGTGCTAGTGGTCGGCGACAGCCTCGAAGTCGGCACCTCGCCCTACCTGCGAGGACTGCTGCATGGCATTCCGCTCACCGTCGACGCTCAGACCAACCGCCCGAGCTCGACCGGCGTGGCGATCCTGCGCTCGCGACTACAGAGTGGCGACCAGGTTGTCGTCTTCGATCTGGGGACCAACGACGACCCCGCCCAGCCGCAGGCGCTGGCCGCCGACCTGGCCGCGGTTCGCTCGATCGTCGGGGGGCGCTGCGTGGTCGTCGCGACCCTCAATCGCCCGCCCTACAACGGTGTCTCGATCGCCGGTCTGAATGGCGCCGTACGGGACTTCGCCGTCGGCTCCCAGCCCACGCAGCTGGTCGACTGGCGGGCGGCGGCGCTGGCCAACCCGGGCCTTCTCGGGTCCGACGGCGTGCACGCGAGCTCGGCGGGCTACGCGATGCGCGCCCAGCTCGTCGCGCAGAGGATCCTCAACTGCTTCGCCGGCAACGCGGCAGTGCCGTCGGCAACCGGAGCACCCGAAGGCGAATTGCCGCGGCCGACGCGGGCGCCGCCACCGCCCCCGGTTGACTGGGGCGAGCTGGGCCTGCCGAACCCCGCCGTGTTGTTTGCTGCGGTCGAACTGGAGGCGCAGCGGCTCGCCGCCGCGGTCGGGCGTGTGGTCAGCGTCCCGCCCGCCGTCCTGCGCAACTTCTGACCTCGCGGGCGATTGCCTGGGCACGGACTTTGTAACCGTCGGAGGTGGGATGGACGCCGTCCGCGGAAAGCGGCAGCGAGTGGTCGCGGACGATCCGGGTCCACTTGACGACCCGCATGTTTCGGTGGCGACGATTCTCCTGCGCGAGCACCCGGTTGTAACCGGCGTAGCTCACCCCGCCCACCGGCGGGCGCACGATGTTGGCCCAGACCACGCAGCGACGGCGCCCGGCGAGATGGATCGTCGAGCGCACCGCGAAGCGAAATGTGCCGACGGCGTGCGGGTCGTCGTTGGTCCCGAGGCTCATCACGACCACGCGCGGGAACTTGCCCAGGTGGCGCAGCAGCTCGACGCCCTCGGGGGCGTGGCGGGAGATCGACACTGACTGGCGCAGGTTGAAGCCGTGCAGGTCAGCGGGCAGGTAGGGCTCGGTGCCGACCGCAAGCGAGTCTCCGTTCACGAACACCAGCGGGCGCTGGTGACCGTGCCTGGCGGCAGCCTGCGTCGCCATCCCTGACAGCGCCAACGCCATGCCCGCGAAGGCCGCGGCCCAGCGGCTTGGCCGCCCGCCCTTGCTCCCTCGAGAGCCCAAGTCGCAGCCACGCTAGCGGACCACGCCTGGCCTGCAATCGCCCGCCCAGTATCAGCGAATTCGATGAGACATCCGGCCAGATCGCTCTGACCGTGCCTCTCAGGCACCGATCCGATCGAGGTGGACCTCGGGGACGGGACTCGACTCACGACACGATTTGGCGGGCGTTCTGCGATCGCGGCGCTGGCGGCGCTGCTGTGCCTGGCTGCGTTGCTGATTCTGCCTGCCGCGGCCGGCGCGGCGACCCGCCCGCCGCTGGCCGAGGGTTCGACACTCGAGCTTCCCGGCCCCGCCGGTCCGTTCCCCGACACCCTGATCCACAACCGGCCCCTGCTCAGCCGCATCAACGGCCCCGCCCCGCGCGAGAACTCCTACCCCGTGCTCGGAGGCGAGCAGGTCGAGGTGTCCTCGACCTATTACACGGACGAGCAGATCCAGAGCGTCGTCAACGTGCTCGCCGGCCTCGTCCACGGGCCGGAGATGAACACATTGACTGTCTATGTCGCCAGCCCGGACGAGGTCACGGACATATGTGGCCAGGGCGCGCTTGCCTGCTATGCGCCGGGGATCAGCGAGATGATCGTCTCGGGCGACGACGGTTCCTCCTACGGCGTGCCGCGCGACTTCACGATCGCCCATGAGTACGGGCACCACATCGCCAACAACCGGGTCAACCCGCCGTGGACCGGGCTCGACAACGGCGCCAAGCGCTGGGCCACCTACGAGCGAGTCTGCCAGGGGATGCGCAAGGGCCAGCTCTTCCCCGGCGACGAGCAATACCACTACTGGGTGAACCCGGGCGAGGGCTTTGCGGAGTCAAACGCGCACCTCAACTTCCCGGGCGTTTCGGTGCCCTGGGGCTACAGCTCGCTTCTGCAGCCCACCCAGGGCTCGCTGGCGAAGCTGAATGCCGACATCACCAGTCCCTGGACCGGACCGACCACGATGGTCTGGAACGGCAGCATGTGGCCGACGCGCCGCAACCCCGCCGAGCATCGCTTCTCCACGCCGCTCGACGGCCAGGTCGAGGTCCGCCTGGACGGGCCGGCTGGGTCGAACTACGACCTTTACCTGCTCGGTCCGAAGCTGCGGCGCGCCGCCAAGCACCTCAGAAAGCACCACCGCAGGTTCAGGGTTCGCCGTCGCGTGATCGACCGCGCAGTGTCCATCAGCTCCAGCGAGCAGCTCGACCTGAACTTGTGTGGGCAGAGCTCGATTCGCATCGAGGTGCGGCGCCGCAGCGGGACCGGGCCGTTCTCGGTCAGCGTCACCCGGCCGTAGCCGTCGTCCTGACAGAGATCTTGCGGCGCACGCGCTGGGGCGGTTCGACAACGCAAACTTGCCGCAAACCGGGACAATTGCTCGAGCAGGGTGGCGCGCGCACGGGCCAGGGCCGACCGCAGCGCTGTCCGCATCTCCGTGTTGGAGCAGACGTGACCGCAGCCCCCCAATGGCCGGCCGGCCGGCAGCCTCGGCGCCGCGTGGTGGTCGCCCGCTGCGCGATCGCAATGGTGCTCGCATTGGCGACGGCGGCCGGAATTGCACAACCGGCCGCCGCCGACACCGTGCCGGCGCCGGGCAGCGGCACCGCGAACGCCAGCGCCTTCGACGCCCAGGGCATGTGGATCTGGTACATCAGCCGCTCCAACGGCGGCAGCGTGCCGCAGATCATCGCCCGCGCTCACCGCGCCAGGATCGGGACCGTCTACGTGAAGGCGAGCGACGGCTCCACTGGCTGGAGCCAGTTCACCAGCTCGCTGATCTCGGCCCTGCACGCCGGCGGGCTGAAGGTCTGCGCCTGGCAGTTCGTCTACGGCAGCGCGCCCTACAAGGAGGCCAACGTCGGCGCCGCGGCGGCCGCAAAGGGGGCCGACTGCCTGATCATCGACGCCGAGGGTCAGTACGAGGGCAAGTACGCGTCAGCCGACAAGTACATCCGCAAGCTGCGCTCGGTGGTCGGTCCCAACTTCCCTGTCTCATTGGCGGGCTTTCCCTACGTCGACTACCACCCGGGGTTTCCCTATTCGGTCTTTCTGGGCCCCGGGGGCGCCCAGTACAACCAGCCGCAGATGTATTGGAAGACGATTGGGACCAGCGTCGGGAACATCTATGCCCACACCTACCTCTACAACCGGGTCTACCAGCGGCCGATCTACCCGATCGGGCAGACCTATGAGGCGCCGGGCCTGCGGACGATGAAGAGGTTCCGCCGCTATGCGATCAACTATGGGGCAACCGGCGTAAGTTGGTGGTCATGGCAGGAAACTACGGGGCGCGAATGGGGCGCGCTCGCCAAGAGAGTGGGGCGCATGAGGGGCGTTCAGCCCAGCCTCGAGTTGCCGCTGATCAAGAAGGGAAGCAAGGGCGACATGGTGGTTTGGGCGCAGGAGCACCTGATCGCGGCCGGGCAGAGCGACCTTCCGGTCACCGGGATCTTCGCGAGTCGCACCCAAGCCGCCGTGGCCGCCTTCCAGCAGCAGAAGGGCCTGCCGGCCGACGGGATGATCGGGACCGAGACCTGGCGCAACCTGCTCGACTACACCCCGGTGACGGTCGAGTGGGGTTCCGGGGTCCACAACCGCCGGTCGCATTCGGTGACGGCGCGGCCCGGCGGCGTGGACGCGCCGCTCTCGGCCTCGCTGCCGCCCCGCCGCAACGAGATCGACCCCGGGCCGCGGCCGTAAGGCTCGCGCCGCCGCCGCTTGCCGCGCTCGTCGCCTCGCTTCTGATCGCTGGCCCCGCCAGCGCCGCGACGCGCGAGGAGCGCCAGGCAGGGGCGTTCGCGATTCCGACCCCGACCGCCCCGTTGCGCGACCTCGTGATCGAGCATCCGAGCCGGGCGCAGGCGCGCGCCGCCGCCTCGGCCACCGCCTCGGCGCAGCGCTATCCGGTCAACGACGGCGCCGGGCGCAGCGTGGCGATCAACGTGTCAGTCGTCTGCTCGCTCTCCTGCGACGCGGCCGATCCCCAAACGATCGCCAACTTCCTCGGCACGCTGCCGCATGGCGACGAGATGAACCTGCTCCAGGGTCGACCTGGTGACGCGGAACGACGGCGGCGTGGAGATGACGGCGGCTTGCGGCTCCGATATAGCCCTCTCCTGTTACTACCCGGGCGAGAACCGAATCGTCGCCAGCGGCGACACCATCAATGACCAACCAGACAACGCCACCCAGCTCTATGTGATCGCCCACCAGTACGGCCACCACGTCGCCAACCACCGCGACAACGCCCCCTTCGCCAACCCGGCGATCGACTGGGGCCCGAAGAACTGGGCCAGCTTCGCGGGCGTCTGCCAGGGGGTGCGGGCGGGCCGCTATTTCCCCGGCGACGAAGGCGATCACTACTACGACAACCCGGGCGAGGCCTTCGCCGAGTCGTTCGCCCAAAACGCCTTCCCGAGCCAGCCGGTGCCGTGGGAATGGCCCGATTTCCCCGATCCCCACAACGGCGGCTTCGCGCCGCTACAGCGCGACGCCCTGAATCCGTGGAATGGCGACGGTGTCGACAAGCGCCGCGGCCACTTTCCCAAGAAGCGCCGGCCGAAGAAGATGCTGAAGAGATTCGCTACGCCCCTCGACGGCGATCTGAAGCTGAGCCTGAGCGGGCCGGACCGCGCCGACCTCGCTCTGAAGCTGCGCAGCTCCGACGGCCATATCCTCGCCCGCTCCGACGGCGTCGGCTCGCGGGAGTCGGTCAGCTACCAGATCTGCGGCGAGCGGTCAGTGAGCGCGGTGGTGCGGCGCCACGGCCGCCGCCTGACGCGCTTCAAGCTCACCGCGCTGATTCCCTGACTAGCCGATCCGGGTCTCGAGCCGGCCGAGGGTCGGCGAGCTGACGACCACCTCGTCGCCCTGCTTGAGCCAGACGCGCGGCTCGCGCACGCTGCCGACCCCGGAGGGGGTGCCGGTGGCGATCAGATCTCCTGGCTCCAGCGTCATCAATGCCGAGAGCCGCGCGACCAGCTGCGGTATCGAGAAGACGAGGTCGGCGGTCGAGGCCGATTGCATCGTCTCCCCGTTCAGCTCCAGGGCGAGGTCGATCGCGTCGTGCGGGCCAGCCTCGTCGGGGCTCACCAGTGCGGGGCCGCAGGGTGCGGAGCCGTCGAACACCTTGCCGGGCATCCACTGCGGGGTCGAGAACTGAAGGTCGCGGGCCGAGAGGTCGTTGAGCAGCGTGTAGCCGGCGACGTGATCGAGGGCGCGATCCTCACCGACGTCGCGCGCGCGGCGGCCGATCACGAACGCGACCTCGGCCTCGTAGTCGACCTTCTCGCTGGTCGTCGGAAGCGGCACGGTCGCGCCGGGCTCGGCGAGCGCATTCCGATACTTGGCGAAGAAGGTGGGGGTTGAGGGCGGGTCGATGCCAGCCTCGGCCGCGTGGGAGCGGTAGTTGAGGCCGATGCAGACGATCTTCTCCGGGTCCGGGATCGGTGCCAGCAGCGCTGCGCCCCGGATCGGAGCGGCGTCGTCGGCGGTTTCCAGCTCACCGATGCGGTCCTCGGCGATCAGCTCGCGGAGGCTGGAGCGCTGCGGGTCGCCGAGCGCGCTCCAGGCGTCGAACACCTCCTCGCCGCGCAGCACCCCGGCCCTTGGGCCGTCCGGGGATCGGTAGCTCACCAGCCTCACGGCGGGCAGCCTAACCGCGCCCGTGTCAGGGCAGGCGTGCAGGCGCAGGCTTCCTAGGACGACATCGCAGCCGCCAGCTGGACGACGGCTGCCCTGTGATAATCACCGGGCGGGCCCCCACACGGTCTTCGGGCGCCCGCCAGCCCTCGGGGGCGTAGCTCAGTTGGTTAGAGCGCCGGCCTGTCACGCCGGAGGCCGCGGGTTCGAGTCCCGTCGCTCCCGTTCAGTCAGTCACGCGCGTCAGCTGCTGCCGACGTGGTTGGCGCCCTCGTGCCCAAGCGAACCCTTCAGCGGTGCGAGCGCCGATCTAAACGCGCTGAACGCCGCCTTCACGTCCTGCTGGGACTGGTTGCGTGCAGCATTGAGATCCTGGATCGCCTGCTGTTTGATCTGCTCGGCCTGTGCTCGGGCGTCATGGCATGCCTGGCTATCGAATTGACCGTTCGAGCAGGCCGCCATGGCGGAGCGGATCGCCTGCTGTACCTCCGCCTGCGCGGTGTTGACCGCCGCGGTGAGCTTCGCCTGCGCCGCCTGCAGATCGCTCTTCAGCTGTCTGCACGCCGCAACCACGGTGGCGCGCTGATTGGCGTTGAGGCGCGGATTGTTGGCAAGCCGGTGGCAGAACTTCGCCACAGGGAACGCGGGCGGATGCCCGTCACCGGGCGGATGCCCCTCGCCATTGCCGCTGGCCGCGGGAACGGCGACCAGCATCGTGGCCGCAACTGCCCCGAGGGCCAGGGAACGCATTCTCGTCGTCACTTGCATCAACACTCCTCGCTGTCTGA
>JBBQNM010000046.1:0-18609 GCA_038329895.1 Solirubrobacterales bacterium
TGTCTTCTACTCCGTCAACGTGCTGCCCAGCCCGTGGCATCAGCTCTCTCACGCCAATCCGCTGTTTTACGTCGTAAGCACGATGCGGTACGGGTTCCTGGGCGTCAGCGACGTGGCCCCCTGGCTCGCGTTCGCCGTCACGGCGGCAATGACCGCTGCGATGCTCGCCTGGTCGCAGTACCTGTTCAGCACCGGGCGCAAGCTGAAGCCCTGAGTCCATCGGCAAACCGCCGCGTTTCGAACAACTCTGGGCTCTTCGAGTGGGGGGCAGGAATCGAACCTGCGACCTTCAGATTGTGAGTCCGCCGTGTCAGGGGCTTTCACGTTTCGCTTAGACAAAAGCGGAGCCGGAAAAGCCCTTCATTGACCGTGAGCACCGGATCCACGCACGGCGATCGGCTCAAACAAATGACAGTAGCCCACCGTCTATCGATTGAGTCCCTTGCGAGTCCCGTGACGGGGCGGGAGCGGATTTCAGCAAGGGAGTTATGCGGCTTGCTCGACGTTGATCCGGATCCACCGCGGTGGTAGTGCGTGCGCGGGTGAGGTCGTGGTTGTGGCGAGGGTTTCTGGTTCTTGTGATCGTCGCCGTCTACCGATCGGTGCTTGCCTAGCTTTGATACGGCGGCATTTCTTGCGCACCTATCCTCTTGGGCATGGAGCAAGCCTCGGTTCACCTACCGGTAGCCAAGCCGATAACGGTCGGCCAGCGCGAGAGACTTGTACGCCGCGCCCGGCTTTTGGCTCGGCTTGGCATTGGCTGGCACGCGATCGAGGCAGGGATCGCTGTGATCGCCGGCGTAGGCGCCGGCTCGATCGCCCTGATCGGATTCGGAGCCGATAGCGTGGTGGAGGCCTTCGCCGGCTTCATCCTGATCTGGAGGTTCGCTGGCGCACGCGCCGACTCAGGCGCCGCTGAGCAGCGTGCGCAGCGACTGATCGGAGTGAGCTTCTTTGCCATCGCCGCCTACGTCGGTGTGGAGGCGACTCGTACCTTGATCGTCGGAGACCATCCCCAGAGCAGCTGGTTGGGAATCGGATTGGCTGCCGTGACGCTGGCGACCATGCCTGCACTGGCTGCAGCGAAGGCGCGAGTCGGCGAGCAGCTCAACTCCTCAGCGACCAAGAGTGAGGGCCGACAGAACCTGCTCTGCGCCTATCTCTCGGCTGGCCTCCTGATCGGCCTGGGAGCAAACGCGCTGCTTGGCTGGTGGTGGGCCGATCCGGGCGCCGCCCTGTTGATCGCCGGTGTCGCTGTGCACGAGGGCCGCGAGGCTTGGCGCGGCGAGGCGAGTTGCGAAGCCTGCTAGCTGAGCGGACTCGCTAATTAATCGCCGAGGCTAGTTCGCGCGGCGGTATTGAGTCAACGCTGCATTCACACTGGCTTGGGTCTGCGGCCCTCGCAGCAACTGCACGATCCGTCCTTGCGGATCAAGGATCGCCGTGGTCGGCAAGCCGGTTACGCCGTAACGATCTCCGACCAGGCCGTCGGGATCGCGCAGCATCGGATAGGTGAGGTGAAACTCGCGGATGAACGACCGAGCGCTAGCCGCATCATCGCTGTAGTCAACGCCCACGAGCGCAGCCCGTCCGTGAAGAGACCAAAACAGCCGCTCCAGCTCCGGTGACTCCTTTCGACACGGTTCACACCAGCTGGCCCAGAAGTTGATCGCTGCGGGCTTGCCGCGCAGCGAGGCCACCGTCTGTCGGGGCGGGACCAGGACTTCCGTAGGCAGTTGAGGAGCGCGACGCCCGGCATTGGATCCGCTGGTTCCGCTCAGGACCACGATCAGCACCAGGCCACCCACCGCCGCAACGACGGCCAGGACACGCACGGCCGTTCGGCGCATCTATTGGGCTGCCAGCAGCGGGACGTCGTGGACGATCTGCTGGGGAGCGAAACTCGCTGGGTAAAGCGTGGTGATCTTGCCGCTGCCGCTGATTCCGTAGACCAGCGCCGAGTGCGCGACGCGATCTGGGCTGTTTTTCTTTTGGCCGCCCTTGCTGATGATGAACCAGGCGGGCCACACGCGCTGGAGCTGCGGCCGCGAGCCGATCAGATACCTCATCCGACCGGTCATCTGATGGGCCTTAAGGAAGGCGGCGACCGTCTTTGGGGTGTCCCCCCCCGGGTCGACGGAGACAGCGATGATCTGCAGCTTCTTGGCTTCGGGCCCGAGTTGGTCCTGGGCGGCGTGCAGATGACTAACGATCAACGGGCAGACGTCCGGACAGTGGGTGTAGATGAAGGTCACCAGAACCGCCTTGCCGCGTAGCGAGCTGACGCTCAGCGGATTACCCAAGGAGTCCTTCAACGGCAGCCCTGGCGCCGGCTTCGGCGGCTTCGCGGCGGTCCCAGCGAACTTCGCCGTTGCCGTGGACGCGCTCGTAGTGCTAGAGGAACCACTGCCACACGCGGTCAGCAGTAGCGCGGCGGCAGATAGCACTGGGATCGAGAGCGACGCAGCCCTCGCGATCCCAAGCAGTGTGGTCGAACGGAGTCGGTCGATCATGGGCAGTGCGTGGTGTTCCGGGACCCGGGCGATATGCGCTCAGGCAAGCGGATCGAGTATGACGAGGTGGCTGCTTTGAGTCGTAAGGGGTCTTGGCCAGTGACTCGAGCGAGCACTTCGCCGAGCGGTCATCTGCTCTCACCGGGATAGAGGCATTGACCGCTAGGGGCGCCGGGCCGTCCCGAGTATGTGCTCGTCAGGCGGCAGCCACCACGCGGGGCTGAAGCGAAACCGCTCGCAGGACTCGATCACAAATCCACTGCGCTCGATGGCAGCGCCCGTATCGCGGCTCAGATGGTCATTGCCGCTCACATACGGATAGAAGGTCGCGTCGGCCATCTTCTGGATACGACCTTCGATGCGGTTCTGGGATACGACGTGCTCGTAGAAGCGAAGCTCGCCGCCGGGCCGGATCACCCGCCGAAGCTCATTTAGGGCGCGCTCTTGATCTCGAACCGAGCAAAGGACCAGCGAGGCGATGCCGACGTCGAACGACTCGTCTTCGGCAGGCAATTGTTCTGCGAGACCGTCAACGACATGGATCGTGGCGGCGACCTTTGTCGCCTCCTCCTGGCCAAGCTTCCTCAAGGTCGGTTCCGGCTCGACGGCGACTACCTCGGTAACCGAATCGGGATAGCGGCTGAAGTTCTTCCCGTTGCCGGCGCCGATCTCGATCACTTGGCCGGCGCAGCCAGCCAGCAAGCGGGCGCGGTGTTCTGCCCCTCCTCGTCGTTCCCCGCTTTCGCTTATACGGTCGTAGACTCTGGCGAAGATCGGGTGATTGACGGGCTCAGCCACCCGGAAGACCCTAACGGTGGTTGGGCCCGCGGTTCTGCTGCACCTGATCCACGATGTGGGCGGCGTCATGCCTCACCCAATGGATCAGCGACGAGCCGCGCGAATACTGGTCGTGCATCCCGAGGAAGTAAAGGCCCGTTGAGTCGGTGACACCACGTTTGTGCCGGGGGGCTCCGTGCTCATCGAGCGCCGGGACGTGGATCCACGAATAGTCAGGGCGATACCCCGTCGCCCAGATCACGGCGTCGACGTCAATCGCGCGGCCCCCCTCGAAGCGCACCGTGCGGTCTTGCGCGTCGACGGTTCGGCCCACGAGCTGGACTCCGTAGCGATGGGCGATTTGACGCAAACTCTTGCCGATCAGCAGGTCGCCGCGCTGGGTGCGGCCGCGCAAGCTGTCGAGCGGAGCCGCGATCAATCCGAGGTGATCGCCGTACCAGTGAAGGCTTTTTCCGAGAATCCGGCGGGGAAGGCGGGGGAGCTTGCCGCCTCGCGAGAGGTAGACGTCGTGGCTGGCCGATAGGTCCTCCGCGATCTGCGCGCCCGAGTTGGCGGCCCCAACAATCAGCACGTTTCCAGCCGGGATCTGCTCGGAGTTGCGGTATTCGGCGCATGCAGCTGGATGACCTCGTCGCCGAGCTTCTCGGCGCTTGGTGGCACGTAAGGGCGCTGGTAGGCGCCAGTCGCCACGATCACCTGATTGGTTTCGTAAGAACCCGATCCGCTATCGACGCGATAAGCGCAGTTGGAGCGCTCAAGTGATGTGACAGGGCTGCTGAGCCGAACCAGCAGCTCGAACTTAAGTGCGTAGGACTCGATGTAGTCGGCGACCTCGTCCTTGCCTGGGAACCGTTTTGGGTCGCCGGGAAACGGCCACCCCCGCAGCGAGCTGTAGCGGGCGGACGTGAACAGCTCGAGCGAGTCCCAACGCCGCCCCCATGACTCTCCGATGCGCGTGCTCGAATCGAGGATCAGGTATGGGATTGCGGCGCGCGAGAGGTAGTAGCCCGCTGTCAGCCCTGCCTTGCCGCCACCTACCACAACCACTTCAACCTGCTGCTCCACGGCCAGCGCCAGTTCTACGCCTGCTCTGTGGCGCTCCGCTGGTTGGCGGGGCCGGTCCAGGACCTAATCAAAGCCCGAAAACGCAGCGATCAATCACAGCCCGCGCTACTCGTCGCCCTGATCACGCCGTCGTCGCCGAATGATTGCCATGCCCCGCCGGCGGCCATTCCTCCCATCATTACGACCATCATCACGACCATGGCGACGATAAAGAGTCCGGACATCATCTCGGCTTCAAAGGTACTCGCATTCGACCGCAGTGGAAGCATTCAAGCCTGTTTGAGGCTGGCGCACCCATCAGGCCCATGAGGGCCCGGGAGGTCCTGTCGAGGTTAATCCTCGCGGAGCCGCAGCGGGCCGTGGATTACGCTGCCTGACCAGTGCTCGCCTCGATTCCGAGCCCCCCGACTAGCGGCTTTCATCTGGGGCCATTCTTGGTCCACTTCTACGGGCTCTGCTATGTGGTCGCAATCGTCGCCGCGGTCGCGATCACGCGACGGCGCTGGCGCACGCAGGGCGGTGATCCGGGCCTTGTCTATGAGGTTGCGATGTGGGGCGTGCCAGCGGGGATCCTGGGCGGGCGCCTCTATCACGACATCACCAGCTGGAACGACGTGCCGCACACCTGGTGGGGTTGGGCCGCGGTCTGGCAGGGTGGCCTAGGGATCTGGGGCGGCATCGCCGCGGGCGTGCTGGCAGGTCTTTGGGTTCTGCGCCGCCGCGGAGTCGACATCCCACGCTTCATGGACGCAGCCGCCCCCGCACTGCTGGTCGGGCAGGCGATCGGCCGCATCGGCAACTACTTCAACCAGGAGCTCTTCGGTGGCCCTACCAATCTGCCCTGGGCGCTCCGCATCGACCCCGCGCACCGTCCACTTCACTATCTCGCAGACCCGACCTTTCACCCGACCTTTCTCTATGAGCTGATCTTCAACCTCGCCCTCGCCGCTGCACTGGTCTGGCTGGGCCACCATCGGCGCATCCGCGCACCGGGGCTCTTCGCGCTGTACGTCGCCGGCTACTCGGCCTTCCGCATCTTCGAAGAGCTACTGCGGGTTGACCCCGCGCATCACCTGTTTGGGCTGCGCCTGAACTTCTATGTTGCGAGTGCGGTAACCATGCTCGGCCTGGCCTGGTTCGCCCGAACGCAATGGCCTGACCGCCGCCTACTGGGGCGGAGAGGCCGCACCTCCAAGCTCCTGGTCGTGGGCTGGGCGACGTTTGCGCTGGTCGGCTGCGGGAGTACGGGACGAGGCCGCGCAGCAACACTGACCGATCAGAGCTTCAGCCAGCGCGGGCTGAAAGCTGGATTCCAAATGCATCCGAGTCGCGCACTGACCGCATTGCCGCACAAGGCGCATACTCTGATTCGCGCTCAGCCCCATCGGAGGATGTGACCCATTGAGCAAGGAACTTCTTGAGCAAGCCCGAGTTGGTCTGGAGGCCTGGCACAGGGGCGATGTCGAAGCACTTGAGCCGTTGCTTGACCCTGACGTCGAGCTGCTGTGGTGGAAGCCCGGGGATTGGGATTGTCACGGGCGCGACGCCGTGCTCGCACTGTTGCGCGAGCGCGCGACGCAGGGCGCCACCGGTACCGATGTCGAGCTGATCGACGCCGGCGAGGACGTTCTCGTCGTCGCACGCGCCGCCACTGCGCACGACGGGCCCGAAGCCGGCACTAGGCCAGCGACCGTGATCACATTCCGCGACGGCAAGGTCATCACCATGCGCCAGTTCCGCGACCGCGACGAAGCGCTCGCAGCCGCCCAATGAACGATGCCCTAAAAAGCGCGGCAGAGTAGCTGCGAACTGCGATCGAGAGCGAGGACCCGGATCTCGTCGCCTCAGTGTGTCTGGCGAAGCCAGCCAGATGTCTGGCGTGTGTCGGACTCGCCGGGCGCGGTGCGCTGGCGTGCGGGGCTATGCGGCGCTTGAAGTGCCTGTGCCGCGCCTGACGAGGGAGTTGAAGTAGTCGGGGCGAATGGAGTTGAACCAGCGACTTCCGGTCTTCACGGGTCGAATCTAGGCACGGAAATCGGCTCAAACAAATGACGGTAGCCCACCGCGCTGCAGTTGACGCTGCGGCGCGGGGCTGGTCGATGCACCGAAGGAGGCTGTCGTGACCGGCAAGCTTCACGTCGGGCTTGGTCCCCTGCTGTCTGTTCGGCGCTTGCAGCGCACGAGCTGACCGAATTCAGCGGTCTGCTCGATCTCGCCCATTCAAGGTTGATAGGCGCGAGGAGACTGAGGCCTCGGTCTGCGGGTGTCGTGCACTCAGGGCCGCTTGACGAGCTTGATCCGCTTCGCTTCGGTTAGGCGCAAGCCACCGGTATTGGTGAAGCTGACCTTTGCCTTCACCTTTACCTTGCCGGTGCGGTTCAGCTTGCGCTTCTTTTTGCCCTTGGAGCGGACCTTGAGTTTTATCTTGCCGGCGGCGCTCACGGTCTTGGCGAGAGCGTTCACCGCGCGGGGGGCACCGCCCGAACGCTGCTTGACTAAGCCCTTGCCGGTCAAGACCAGCGTGCCGGGACCCGGCACATTGACCGACAGCGTCGCCGTTCCTCTGCGTCTATTTCGCTTCAGCTTGCCGAAGCTGAAGGGCGTGTAGGTGATCTGCACCTGCGATGGCGTGCCCGCGGTGGCCACGATCTGGCTCCCCCCCGACGGCGCGAGGGACGAGCCGCCACCGCCGCCACCGCCTCCGCTCATGCAGCCGCCGGCACCGCCCCCGCCGCCGTAGTAGCCGCCTCCACCTCCGCCGCCGCCTCCCGTGGCGGTCAATCCGTTGCCTCCGTTCCCGCCCAGGCCCAGCTGGCCGGTGGTGCCGTTGCCGCCACACGGTCCAAGACCGCCAGCGCCGCCGGTACTGGAGGTGCCGGCAGCACCCTCTTCGTTGTCGGCGCCGCCTGTGGTGCCGGCGCTGCCGGCCGCCCCGCCGGCGCCCTCGGCAGCGCCACCTCCACCGGCGGCGGCAATCAGCCGCGAATCAGGTGAGAGCCCGGTCGACCGGGGCGCTGTGCGCACGTCCGAGGCCCCGCCTCCGCCAGCCCCGCCCAGACCGCCCGCGCCGCCACCGTTGAAGCCGCTGGCTCCTCCGTTCTCGGCGGACTGACCGTTGCCCGCCACCTCGACGTAGAGCACTTGGCCCGGCGTGACCGGCAAATCACCGGATATCTGCGCCGCAGTTCCGCCGGAAATCAAACCGGAGCCTCCACCGCTGCCGCCGATCGCCATGACGTGCACGCTCGACACATCCGCCGGGACGGTAAACGTCTGCTCGGTCCCAGCGAAAAAGAATGTCTGCGTTGCTGCCTGGGCCGTGCCCACCCCGCAGGCCGCGGACAAGGCCAACGCGCAAAAGCCGAGCAATACCACCCTTCGCGCGCACCCGAATCGGAGGGAGGGCAGGAGATAGTTTCGAGGTACCACAGCACCGAGCCTTGGAGCCAAACCATCTCACAATGTCTTCCAGGGAGTCAACGCGGGGTGCGACGAGCCGCACCAGGGATACGCCGATGATGTGGCAGGCCATCTCGCTTTCGCATCTCGCGCGAAGCGACAGCGAGGCGCGCCAGCCCGCGCTACCGCTTCATGTGCAGAGTGGCACCCCGTTTAAGTGTTGACCCGGACCTATCGGCCGCTCTCAGGCACGGAAATCGGCTCAAACAAATGGCGGTAGCCCACCGGCCTCTCGCTCATCGTCCGTGGCGGGAGTCTCGACCTGACCTGTTGACACGCCCGCTCCTGTGCGAACGGGGGCTTCTGAGAGGCGCTGGGCCCCCCGACCATCACCCGCCCGGATCTCGTCCGGAGGGGGCCTGTGGGCCGTCCTTCTCGCCGAGTCCAGGCGCGGCGCCGTCCGCCTCCAGGATTTTCTGGAGCGGCTCGTGTGCCCGAAGAAAAAGCATCCGGAGGAGGGGCCGCATAATCCGCAAGCGGAGCCTCGCCAGCCGCCCACGATCTTGAAGTCGAAAGCGGTAATGGACCAACGTGCTGCCGTCCTCAAGCGGGATGAACTCGGTGGTTTCGATCCCGCGTAACAGAAGTCCGCCGCTGAGCGGCGTCATGCGGTTGGTGAAATATCTGAACGGACGCCAGTCGAGATATTCCCGCAACACATCGGCGCCGACACCATGCGCACAGTGGCTGGACGCCCCCGCCCCGAGCCGCCCGTGCGGGTTCGCTTGGTTCTTGATCGCCTTCTGGTTGGGCTGCCAGCGCAACCGTTTTTCGGGATCGACAAAGTACTGCCACATGACGGCCGGCGAAGCCGGGTGCTCACCGCTCAGCTCGAGATCAGCGTCAGCCGAGCTGATGTATTCGCGTCGCGCCTCGCGCATCTCGTCGACCACGGGCTTGAGGTCATGCACACCGCCCGTTGTCTCGCCGAAGGACTCGTACGCCTCGCTATGCGCCGGCAGGTTGAAGGACGGAGGCATGCGCTGCAGGCACGCCTCCGTAAGGAACGCGTACGCCTGCGGTCCGCCACCGTCGCTGATCGTGTTCTTCAACAGGCGATGCACGAGGATGACGTCTGATCCGACGAGATCCTCTCGTCCCTCGTCGCGCTCGATCACGAAGCTGCCGTAGTGAGTAACGAACTTGAGGCCGAGCGAACCGATCGCCGCGCAGGCGTCGCAGCGACAGGTCGTCTCGCGCGTCATATCCAGCAGGCGGTTGGAGAAGTCGAAGTGGCAGGCCTCGACCAGCTCGACAAACCGCTCGCCTTCCTGGAATGTCGCGGCGTCCGCGTAACAGAAGACCGCGTCGCCTTCGAGCTTCACGAATCGCATGGGGGGCACGAGCCGCCCGCGAATGAGCGTGTTCAGCTCATGGATGATGGCGTGGGAGTGTTCGAGTTCGGTGCCGGTGAGGAACGCCGTGTATCCCGAGATGTCGGCTAGAAGGAGATAACCCTG
The DNA here is from genome assembly GCA_038329895.1 of Solirubrobacterales bacterium. Lineage (GTDB taxonomy): Bacteria > Actinomycetota > Thermoleophilia > Solirubrobacterales > 70-9 > Mayfieldus. The sequence continues at coordinate 9,296 of JBBQNM010000046.1, forward strand.
TCGGGCGCGGTGATCGTCCGACATGGTGTTGACCTCAATGCTCGTTCTCATAGCGGGCAGCGCCAGCAGTCCACATGAAGCGCTCGCACGCGGATGATCCCAGATGCTTCTCGTGCTTCCCTTTCTCAGGGAGGCCAGCGGTGTCGCGGGCGCCCTCGTGCTGCCGCGGACGAGCAGCCGGCATCGGCCGTGCCCGTTGCCCGGGTACCCTTTAGCCGCGGAGCGGGAGTCTCGGACCAGCGCTCTGGGAGCTCGCGACATTTCCCAGTTGGAACGCGCGCGGCAGTCTCGGCTAACGATCGCGACGCTCCTGCTTTCCTTGGGCCATGCGGCGGTGTCCATTGGCATCTCGTTCGCGCTCGGTTTGGACGAAAAGCGGGCGCGGCAGCTACCGCTTCATTTGCCACGGCGGACTTGCGGGAACCGAGATCTGGCGCCTTAGGGGGCGCGACCACCTGAATCAGGCACGGAAATCGGCTCAAACAAATGACGGTAGCCCACCGGCCTCTCGCTCATCGTCCCGCGCCAAGGGCGAGTGGTTGTCTGGCGGCAGGAGCATCTGCGCTCCTGCTTTCACGTGAGGCTGTCGCGTAAACGCCGCCGATTCAGGCCGCCGGGGATGCAAACTGGCACCAACCGAAAACGGCAGGGAAGCCCTCCGCAAGGAGGTCGTAGGCCTTGCGCGTAGTTAGATTGGCAATCTGAAGCTTGTGATGGTCTCCCTGTTGCCCTTCGGGCGCGAGATCGTCCCTATTGCTGGGCTGGGTACCCGCCGAGCCGAGGGCATCGACTTCGGTTCGCTTTAGCCGGCCTCGATCCGCCGTGCAGGAGATCCACGAATCGCGGTGCGCGCTTGCCTGCCCGTCTGACCCCCTGCTCTTGTGGCGATTCACCTCTTGGGCCCGCAACAGGATCGCTTCGGCTTGTTGTGCAGAGGACCAGCGGTGACCCGCCTTCGTCGCTGTGACAGCTTAGGGCGCTCGATCTGGGTTGCCCCCCTTATCGCGGGACTTGTGCGGGCCTCAGCTCGACCCCTTCGTGATGGCGACTTCCTTGACTGACTGCGATCACGTGCGCAAGCTCTGCGAAGCTCCCTGCATTTGCCGAGAGTCAGCTTTCCGCGCGTGCCGCTCCGCGGCCGGCGCGCTGCAGGCGCATCAGCTCGTTCTGTGCGACCCAGTTGGGCTCGGGGAAGAGCTGGCAGTACTTGGCGTCGCGCATCAGCTTCTCGATCCCGGTCTCGACCATGTAGCCGGTGCCACCGAACACCTGCACGGCGTCGGTGGTGCTCGCCACGGCAGCGTCGGTCGCGGAGATCTTCGCAACAATGGCCTGCGCCTCGTCGATGGCGATCTGAGACGGATCGGTGGCGATCTGGGGACGGCATCCGAGCCTTACCGCCATCGCGGCGAGCATGTCGCTGACGGCATCGTGCTCGATGATCGCGACGCCGCCCTGACGGCGGGCGTGGGCGTACTCGAGCGCCATCTCGTAGGCGCGCCGCGTGATCCCGCGCGCGATCGCCGCTGTCCCCGCGCGCAGCAGCGCCAGCGCGCTCACAACGCTCGCAGTCGTCACGGAGCCGTTGACGTCGACGGTGGGCGCCGCGCTCTTGACGCCCACCATCTCGATCGACGCCGCGCGCGCGGCGCGCAGACCCATCTGTGCCATGTCGCGCTCCAGTTTCAGCCCCGGCGCGCCGGCCACGATCGCCCACGCCGCAGGTTGGGGCCGTTCGACCAAGATCACAAGCCCGTCGGCGCCGTGCGCGCCCAGAGCACAGGCGACCCGGCCGTCGATCTGTCCGTCCGACATCGTCAGCTCCGTCTCGGACACGGCCGGCACAAGCGCCCAGCGTGCCCCAGCGGGGATGTCCGCGAGCTGTTCATCGGCGAGCGTCGCCAGCGCGGCGTTGCAGAGCAGAACGCACATGGCGATGCCGCCGTCGCCGACGGCCAGCTCCTCGATCGTCGCCAACAGGTCGGGAACGTCCAACCCCGCGCCTCCGTGCCGCTCGTCGAGCAGCACGCGGTCGAGTCCGAGCTCGACGAGCAGGCGCCAGCACTCGGCGAGGACGGCCTCCTCGCCGGCGTCGAGCGATGCGGCCCGCGGCGCCAGCTCGCGATACGCCAGCTCGCGCGCCATCGCCTGCATCTCGGCGCGCTCGGCCGCAGTGATCCCGCTCATGATTGACCTCCATCTCCGTCGACGCTCGCGTGTTGGGGCGCGTCTGCATCAAGATGAGCGCGCGCGTCTCCGTTTGTGTGAGCCCTCCCGTCTGTGTCGAGGTGGCCGCGCAGCGGCGGCAGGCAGCCGATCGTCTCGGGCCGGCACAGCCCGCGATAGACCTCGCTCCTGTTGAGCTGGTTGGTGCCCTCGTAGATCTGGGTCAGCTTGGCGTCGCGCCACAGCTTCTCGAGCTCCGCCCTCACCGGACCTGCGCGCAGGCCGACGAGCTCGAGCGCTGCGCCGGTGACCCTCATCGCGACATCGCCGCCGCGAGCCTTCGCCATCGAGGAGAGAGCGAGCGAGCGCGTCACCGCGCGCTCGCTCGTGGTGCGGTGAAGGAGTGCGATGGTCGCGTCGCGAGCGCGGTCTGAGGCCAGCCAACTGCGGACGGGCACCCGTCTGCGGACGCTCGCCGGCACATGTCCGAGGGCGCGAACGGCAGGATGGGACATGACACCCCCGAGTGCCCTGTGGTCGAGCTCGGTGGCGGCGTCCATGTAGACCTGACGCGCAAGATGGATGTCCTCCTCCATGCTCGCCAGCGCGAGCTGGGCATGCTGGCGCTCGAGCAGGCCCCTGGCGGCGCGGTCCTCCTCCAGCCAGGCGAGCACACGCTCGTAGGCTCCCCGTGCGATCCCGGTCGCGATCGCTCCGACCGGCGGACGCGAGCACGCGAGCACAATCATCGTGGCGGCGGCTCCGTCTCCCTCCCTGCCCACGACCCGCTCGTCGGGGACGAACACCTCGTCGAATGTCAGTTCAGCGGCGGGACAGGCGCGCTGGCCCATCTTGTGCTCGGCGCGGCTGACCGCGAACCCCTCGCTGCGAGTGTCCACCAAGAAGCAGGTCCAGGTCTGCGCCGGGCGCCTGGGATCGGTCGGCATGAAGATCGTGATCCAGCGCGCGACGCTGCCGTTGGAGATGAACCGCTTGGTGCCGCTCAGGCGAAAGCCGCCCGGCACACGGCGAGCGTGGCTTGTGATTCGCGCGCGCGCCAGCAGGTCGGGGTCCTGGACGTCCGTGCCGGCTTCGGGCTCGGTGATCGCGCATGCCATCAGCAGCGGCTCGCCGGTGCGTTCGGACTGGACCAGCTCCGCCAGCACGCCATCCCACTGCGAGGGGCCGCCCAGCAGGAGCGGCGAGATCCCGAGCGCGTGAGCGCCGAAGATCAGCGCGATCCCAGGACAGGCGGCGCCCAGCTCCTCCATGACGACCGCGGCCTGCGTGGACAGGCCGCCGCCGCCGCCCGCCGGCTTGGGGATCAGGAAGTTCAGCATTCCGTGCCGGGCGCCCGCACGCACCAGATCCCAGTCGAACCAGCTCGGATCCTCGCCGGTGCGCCGGTCGATCTCGAGCGCCCGCGGGCGCACGTGCTCCTCGGCGAAGCGGTGGGCGCGCACACGAAGCCGCTCGAGCTCGCGCATGTGCCGGCGGCCGCCATCGTGAACGAGGCGCGGGAACTGCTCAGACAGCGAGCGCTGCGGCGTGATGCGTGTCATCGCCCAGCCCGCCTATGCCGGCTGTGCGGAGGCAGCGGAGGCGGACTGCGCGGCGTATTGCGCAAGCAGCGGCAGCGAGGGGTGCTCGGGTCCGTAGAGGATCCCCTCGAAGCTCGCCAGGTACTGGTATTGCAGCGGCCGGCGCCGCACGATCAGGTCCGCCAGCTCGCGCGCGATCGGGTGACGCTCGCCCAGCTCGAGCGTCGCGGCTTGAGGGCTCAGGCTGACGCCCATCTCGATCGCGTTGATCTTGAACTCGGAGCTCTGCGGTTGACGGTCCATCCACAGGTGGCTGAACAGCTGGAACTGCTCCGAGCGCGGCGTGGCGATTCGCTCGCCGGAGAGCGTGAGGATGTCCTCGGCGCCCTCGCTCAGGCGGCAAACGCGGCGCTCCTCGCTCTCCTGGAAGTCGATTCCGGCGATGAACTTGGGGTAGTTGTAGAAGTCCACGCCGCCGGCGCGCGCGATCTCGGTGGTGACCGGCAGGTGGTGCACCCAGGCGTGCAGCTGACGTCTACGCAGGCTCGCGATCAATGCCCGGCCCGGCAGGTTGGGTAGGAACCACGGCTCGTTCAGCACCACCGAGATCGCCAGCTCGTTGTAGGGACCGATGTCGGTGTCGCGATACTCGAAGCAGGTGATCGCGACCGCGCCGAGTCCCGGCGCCAGCCTGGCAGGAGAGAAGCGCGGGTCGGGCATCAGCCGGCGCAGAGCGCCCAGGCGGGCGGCGAACACGGCGCTCGTGGCGGTGCCGTCGTAGTAGAAGATCGGCACCTTCGCCGGCTGGCCTGCGATCGTCACGTCGGATTGGGTGACGCCGTCGAAGAACGGTGACCGTCGCATCTTGGCTCCTCTGGTTAAGGGTAGTTAGGGTACCCTGACACGCTTCGACCGTTTGGTCGTGCGGTGGCCCGCAAACCGCTACTGGACCGTGAAGGTCACGTGCTGGCCTGCGGCGTAGTGGCCGGGAATGTTGCAGAACAGCTCGTAGGTGCCAGGACGCAGATTGAGCGTCATCCGCCCGCTTTCACCTGGTGCCATGTCCGGAACCATCCCCAGCGCCGCGTCCTCATTGGGCTGGCCCGGGGCGTCGACCTTGATCGGTGAGCGTTCGACCATCAGCTCGTGCGTCATCTTGCCGCTGTTGTGAGCGACGAAGGTCACTTTGCCGGCCGCAACCGTGGAGACGTTCGGCTTCACAAACATCTCACCGAGCTGGATGCTCACTGTCTTGGTCGCCCCCGCGGATGGACTGGCCGCAGCAGGGCCACCGCCTGACATCGGCGAACCCGCCGGCATCGTCCCCTGGGGCGTTGCTCCTGGCGCGGCCGAGATCTGACCAGAATTGCTCTGGTCATCAAGCTTGAAGGCCACCGCAAGCAACGCCGCAATCGCGACCAGGCTGGCAAAGAAGGCGAAAAGTTCCGCCGTCCTCGCGTCGCGTTTGTGCCTTTCGAGCTGGCGTTTAGCGTCGGCAAGCAGGGCTCGGTCCGCCTCGTCCAGCTTGGCGCCGCCTTCGATCGCCTCTGGCTCACTGGCAGCTGCCTGCTCCGGATCTTTCAGCTCGACGGTCATCCTGGCTCACCCCTCTTCCTTGGCTTACAGGCTCGATTCAACTCCGAGGTGGTCCCCTCCACATCGGTAGACACCGCGGCTTGTAAGCGCGGGTTCGCCGGGAGTGCCCTCGGTTTTCCCGCAGTGTCGCTGCTGTCGATCACGGATGGCGAACGAGAGGATCGGGGCATGATGGGAGCGTGAAGATCCTCGTCGTCGTCCGTCGTCAATTCCACTTAGGAAAGGATCCGTGATGAGCAGCAGGACGACTCGACAGCGACCTGGGAGTGTCCCCGCGAGCCGCCGTCCAGGTCGCCGCGACCACGGGGGCCCGCCCGTCATGACCGAGGAGCCTGACCGGTTCCGGGCTCTCGATGAACGGCTCACGAACCGCGTCCTGATCGCCGGGGGGGATCGCCGCCCTTGCGCTGCTCGGAGCGATCGTGCTGGCCGTCACGCTGGTCGCCGTCGCGCACGACGTCAACACCGAGCAGCAGTCGGTGAGCGAGGCGGCGGCTGAGCCTGACGTGACGATCCACGAGAGCGCCGGCGGCAGCGGTGTCGCCCCGGCTCCCGCCGCGGACGATCCCGCTGCTAAAGGCGTGAAGTACGAGAGCTACCGGTGGCCCGACCCAACGCTCCCCGCGCCGCCGCCCGGAGCGGTCAAGAGGTTCACGGTGGACGTCTACGAGCACGTCACCAAGGTCTCCGACGATCTGGCCCCGACGCGCGTCTGGTCCTACGCGGTGAACGGCCGGGACTACAGGGGCACCGGCGTGTCGGCTCCCATCGTCGTCACCCAGGGGAACAGGGTGAAGATGACGCTCCGCAATGGCAGCTCGAAGACGATGAACGTCCGCGTGCCACACTCGATCGACTTCCACTCCTCCGAGGTGGCGCCGAACGTGGCCTTCGCGACCATCCCGCCGGGCGAAACCCACAGGTTCAGCTTCGTCGCCAAGCACCCGGGGGTGTTCATGTATCACTGCGCGACCCAGCCGGTCCTGCAGCACTCGGCTGCCGGGATGGTCGGGATGATGGTGGTCAAGCCCGCGGGCCTGCCCCCGGTTGACCGCGAGCTGTGGATCAACCAACAGGAGTTCTATCTCGGTGCTCCCGGCGCTGACGTCGACTATGCCAAGGCCCAGGCCAAGGCGCCCGATGTCATCGCCTTCAACGGCTACGCGAAGCAGTACATGGATCGCAAGCCGATCCCCGTGAGGCGCGGCGAGACCGTGCGCATGTACGTGCTCAACTCCGGCCCCTCCATCTGGTCCGCGTTCCACGTCATTGGCACCGTCTTCGACAAGGCGGTCACCGACAACGGCGTCATGCGCGACGTGCAGACGATCAACCTCGCCCCCTCCCAGGGTGGCTACGTCGAGTTCACCCTCGACCAGGAGGGCACCTACCCCTTCGTCACCCACTCGTTCGCGGACATGGAGAAGGGTGCCGTCGGAGTGCTCGCCACCGAGCACGCCGAGTCGGGAACGCAACACTGATCGGTGCAATTGCCGGGGGAATGACCGGCTACCCGGCCATCCCCCACCCGCCCGGGCTTCACCAGATCCAGGTGACGATGATGCCGTAATCGCCGGGCTAAGGGTGACGGGGCGGTGACCGGGCGCGAATGCCATCCGCAGCAACAGCAGAAGGACGATCGTCACGGCAGTGCCGAGCGTGGCGAGGTCCGCCGGAGCACGGTTGCCGCGCCCGTGAGTGGATTAGATTCGCAGGCCGGTGACCGAGATCCGGACAGCGACGCCCGACGACGACGCCGACATCGCCCGCATCTACAACGACGGGATCATGGAGCGGACTGCGACATTCGAGACCGAGCTGCGCGATCCCAAGCACTTCGCGAACCGGCTCGCCGATCCCGTAGCGCCACCTCTATTGGTCGCCGAGGAGGGCGGTCGGGTGGTGGGATGGGCCGGCCTCAGCCCCTACAGCGAGCGCGAGTGCTACTCCGGGATCGGCGAGGCCTCGATGTACCTCAATCGTGGAGGCGTTAGCGGGAGGGCACGCGCGACGCCTCGGAGTGGGTGCGATTGGCGGGAGCCCGCGGAAACCCTCGTTCTCTTCTTGAAGACCTATTCAGGCCCCTTCATCGGCTTGAATACCTGATCCACGCACGGAAATCGGCTCAAACAAATGACGGTAGCCCACCGTCTATCGATTGAGTCCTTGGGCTAGTCCCATGACGGGACGTAGCGGGCTTCAGCATCGAATCGACGCTCAACTCACCTCGTGGGTGGCGTGGAATCTGGAGGGTCTAGCGCCGCTTGACGAACTTGATCCGCTTCGCCTTGGTGCTCGGGTCACCGCCGGTCGGGGTATAGGTGACCTTGGCCTTCACCCTCACCTTGCCGGTGCGGTTCAGCTTGCGCCCTTGGAGCGGATCTTGAGCTTCATCTTGCCGGCGGCGCTCACGGCCTTGGCGGCCCTCACCGCGCGGGAGGCAGTACCAGGCCGCTGCTTCACCAGCCCCCTGCCCCTCAGCACCAACGTGCCCGGCCCCGGCAGAATCACGGTCAGGGTCGCCGTTCCCCTGCGCTTGTTTCGCTTCAGCTTGCCGATGGAAATGGCGTTGGAGGGCTTGCAGGGAGGATCGGGCGTCCCCGGTTCGCCGAACTTCTGCACCCGGTTGTTTACCGTCGGCGACGTAGACGCTGCCGCGGCAGTCGGTGGCGACGCCAACGGGCCCGAGATCGGCAAGCGCGCGAGCGAAATATGCTTGTCGGGCATGGTTGAGTGGAGTTCGCGGCTCTCAGAGGCCCAGGCCCCCGGCCCGCAGGCCTGGTGCGTCTGCGGCGAGAAGGTCACCATCGCCGACGCGCGGGAGGTGACCCTGCCCAACGGTCGTCCCGGCTGGGAGGGCCGCTGCCCCGAGTGCGGCGCCCCTCTGTTCGCGATCCGCCGCAAACCGGCGGGCGGCTGATGCACCACAGCTAGAGCGCGTCTCGTCTGGCCGGCGCAGCTACGCTTCGGGCGTGGACGCCTACCTCGCAGTGGCGAGCAAGCGCGACCAGCGGACGCCGAGAGGCCAGTTCCGAAGGACGCGGTGAGGCGGATCCTCGACGCCGGACGCATCGCCGGAAGCGCCAAGAACCGTCCGCCCTGGCGGTTCCTCGTGCAAGGGGACCGCGGGCTGGTCGACCAGGTTGCGCAGACCGTCTACGCGCCTCCCAACCTGCTCGGCGCCCCGCTGGTGATCGCAATTGTGGTCAGCGGCAAGGGTCCGGTCGCCTTCGACGCCGGGCGGGCGGCCCAGAACAAGATGCTGGCCGCGTGGAACGAGGGGGTCGTCTCCTGTCCGAACGGAATCGCGAACCCGGAGAGCCTGGCCCAGCTGCTCGGACTCGAGGCGGATGAGCAGGTACAGATCGTGCTCTCGTTCGGCTATCCGGCGCGCCCGCAGGACCCGGAAGCGCACCCACTCGAGGAATGGATCCGCCGGGCGGACCGCAGGCCGCTCGAGGAGGTCGCGCGGCACCTGTAGGGGCGCTCGTGCCGGCGACGGGCCGGTACGCGGTCCAGGGCGCGCAGGTGCGCGCCGGGCTTGAGCTCTGGGCAAGCCGTGCCGGGACGCGGCTGGTGGTCGAGGACGACCGAAGCCGCCCCGAGCGCGCCGCGCGCCTCCACGCAGAGCTCGTCGAGCGCGGATGCCACTTCGTGCTCGGGCCATACGGCAGCGACTCGGCGCGCGCGGTCGCCGCGGCCCGGCCGAGCGCGGTCGTATGGAACCACGGCGCGGCCGCGGACGACGTCCAGCGCCTCCCCAGCGTGGTCTCGGTGCCGTCCCCGGCCAGCCGCTACCTGCTCGCGCTCGGTCGGGCGGTCGCCGCGCTCCGGCCCGCCGCCACGATCGCCCTTGTGACCGCGACCGGTCGCTTCGCCCGTTTCGCTCGGGAAGGGCTCGAGCGGGCGGACCCACCGCTTGGCCTCGGCATCCTCGCCTGCTTCTCCTTCCGCGACCCGCCAGCCGCCATCGCCGCCGCCGGGGCGGATGCCATCCTGGCCTGTGGGCCG
>JBBQNM010000047.1:0-18546 GCA_038329895.1 Solirubrobacterales bacterium
CGGCCGGACTCGAACACCAGCCCGACACCGCGATCCAGCAACTCCTCGGGGTACTTCCTTGGTCTTGACATCGGCGGAGACTTGCCTTCCTCCAGGACAGAATCCTGGCGTCGGGGTCTCCGTCAAACCCGGCCTGGCTCACCTCTACGCCACATCCAGGAGTGGATGGGCCATCGCGACTACAAGACGACGCTCGTCTACGCCGACTACGCGCCCGATCCCTCGCAGGGGGCGAGATGGGCGGAGGCGGCGTTTGGGGCAAGCGGTAAGGGCTCAGACAGCGCCCCACCGACCTCTTAGCAGGGCTGGTAGGGCCGTTATCCAGGTCCGACAAATGGCAGGATCTCAGCAGGGTCGGGACCGGGCGAATTTTCGCGAGAGGCCGGTCGAGGGCGGCTAAATGCCCTGCAAACTTCAAATTTATATTTTTGCTCCTCGCCGGTAGAGCTTCTCTCGGCTAAGCCTGGTCTGAATTTTGCTTCAGGCCGGTAGATCTCCTCGGAATCCTAGATATGGAGCCAAATGTTTTTGCTTCTGACCGGTAGAATCTTTGGGAATGACAGCAATGCCGACCATTCCTTTCTCGGCCAACTACCGCCGCTACACGCCGGAGATGTCCGATGGGCTCGTACGCATTGCGACGGCGCTGGGCATCATCCGCGGCGCGCGCGTGCTGCCTGCGGTGGCCGATCAGCTTCGAGTGTCAGCACGAGTTGGAACTGTGCACTACTCCAATCTCATCGAGGGCAACGAGCTTCCGGTGATCGAGGCCGAGCGCGCCACACGTGGGCAGCTCGATCCCGACTCGCGCGCCAAGATCGAGCTAGTCAACTACGTGGACGCGCTCGACCTCATCGACACCCGACTCGACTCCGGCACGCTGGAGCTAACGCCAGCTTTCCTGAAGGAGCTGCATGGCACAGCGACCCGCGCCTTGGGACGCGAGGAAAATCCACATTTCAAGCCACATCACGAGGGGGAATGGCGCGACGGTATCGCGGTCGTCTTTGATCATTTGAGTGGCCAGGTGATGCATGAAGGGCCGCCCAAAGATGAGGTGCCACCGCGCATGGAGGGCATGTTTCAGTGGCTGCAACGCAAGCTCGAGGCCGGCGATCCGGTGTTCGTCCTGGCCGGTGTCATGCACTACGGCATCACCCAAGTGCACCCATTCGCCGACGGCAATGGAAGGGCTGCCCGGCTATTTCAGGCGGCACTGCTCATGAAAGCCGGCGTGCTGCCCGGCCGCATGTTCTCCTTCGAGCGCTACTACGCCGAGGATCAAAACGCCTACTACGCCGCGCTTCGATCCGTGCGCGAGCAGACACTGAACATGGAGTCTTGGCTCCACTACTTTCTCCACGGGCTGGTCGAGGAGTACGAGCGGATCGCCGCCACCGTGTCTGATCTCGGCTCCCTGGCGCGGACAGGTGCATCGGGGCCATTGCGCCTGAGCGCCGGGCAGGAACGTGCTCTGACCGCGCTGCGCATCCAGGGGCGGCGGGAGTTCACCCGTCGCGAATACGAGCAAGCGGCGAATGTCAGCCGATCCACCGCCGGGGACGATTTACGGGAGCTTGTGCGCCACGACATCCTGGTACCTCGTGGTGGCGGTTCAGCAACTCGCTATGTCTTCTCGGCGGCAGCGAAGGGTCCCCAGACCGACGGTCGTCGCGGACGACCAGAGAAGTGGACCGATCCAGTCATTGAACGAGAGCTACGCGCGTTCCTAGTCGGACGCACGAGCTGGCCCTCACCTGGTGAATTCCAAGCGGCTGGCCAGGGGGCGTTGTATTCCGCGGCGAGCCGGAAGGGTGGAATCCCGCGCTGGCGGCGGCTGATGGGTATGTGAGTCTGGGGCTAACGGGGAGGAGCGGGTACCAATCCGGGTACCAATCTGAGCGAAACGGGACCCGCTGGGCGCAACTCAAACCCGTTTCCCAGGCACGAATCATCCCCAGCCAAGCGGTGCAGACGACCTCATAACCCGAAGGTCGCGGGTTCGAATCCCGCCCCCGCTACTCAGGAAGCCCCCGCAAACGCGGGGGTTTTTCTGTTTTCCGAGCCCGCCGCGGAGGTGGCGCTAGTCGTCAATCTGCCGTCAAAGCGTGAACCGCTGGGACCGGCCGACTAGGGAGCAGGGAGCGGCTTGTGTCGGGATGTATGCCTGACCAACAGTCTTATGCATTGGTACCGCTCGCTTTTAAGGCCAGCTCGGCCACCCAGCCGCCTCAGACCTGGAAGATGCGCGCGCCGCCGCGATAGAAATGGTTCCCGCGGGCTAGGAACCGTCCTCGCTTCCTCTCGTGCGCGAGGCGGAAGCGTCAGCTCGAGCCGGGCACAGCGATCGGTCCAAAACAAATGACGCTGGCGCGCGGCGAAGGCGTGCCGCGAGCACCCTACGTTCATGCTCGAGGACCAGGAGCACGGCCCGTTCGTATCCGGCCTAGGGATCGCCCGCTTCACGCCGCCCGCTCGTCGCGCGCGCGCCCTAACTTGTCGCGCGCGCCCTAACTGCTAGGGCGCATAGCTGGACCATCCGCCCACGCCGCGACGAACGTAGCGGGCACACGTTGGCACCCGCGCGGGGCCGGGCATCGCGGCTAGGAGGGCGGTCCGACCCATGGGTGCCAGCGGAAGATCTTTCAAAATGGGGCCAAAATTCTTGGGTTCGGGACGCAGTTATGATCGGCTCGCCCATCACAAACATCAGAGGAGAGGATCCAGCTATGGGTGCGCAAGAGAACAAACAGGTGGCGCAGGACGCTTACGCAGCGTTCAGTAGCGGTGACGCGGAGGGCGCGATGCGCAACATCGACGACTCAATCGAGTGGACGGTGCGCGGCGACAACGCGCTGACCGGGACATACAACGGTAAGCAGGCGGTCGGCGAGCTGTGGGGAAGGTTCATGAGCACGGACTTCCGCTCCGAGCCACACGATTTCGTCGCCGAGGGGGACAAGGTCGTCGTCCTCACCACGGTCCATCTCGAGGGCGAGGCGATCGAGAGCGCCGATGTCCTCACCTACAACGCCGATGGCAGGCTCGTCGCGTTCGAAACGCTCGCCGACGCAACAGTAGCCAACCGGGTGTTCGCCAAGTAGGGGTCCGCGGGGTCGTGGCGGCCCTTCTTCATAGAGACGACAAGCAGGGCCGGCAGCGAGACCGGCGAGCGTGATGCGGGCAGTCCGGGCTTACTCCCGCAGCCTGAGGGGATAGCCTGGATCAATGCGAGCAGCCGCGGTCCAAATGGAGGTGACCGTTGCCGATCTTCGGGCGAACCTCAAGAAGGCACGGGAGTTGATCGACGAGGCTGCGGCAGCGGACGCAGAGTGGATCGCTCTGCCGGAGTTCTTCACGACGGGGATCGGCTTCGTGCCCGAGCTCGCCAACGCGGCGCTCGCGCCCGACGGTGCGGCGGCCGAGCTCTTGGTGGAATCGGCGGCTCGCCACGCCGTAAACGTCGGTGGCTCGTTCCTGTGCCGTGATCCTGACGGCGAGGTGCGAAACGCCTTCCTGCTGGCGACGCCGGACGGGATCGCCGGGCGCCACGACAAGGACCTGCCGACGATGTGGGAGAACAGCTTCTACGTCGGCGGCAATGACGACGGCATCATCGAAGCTGGTGAGCTAACTGTCGGAGCTGCGGTCTGTTGGGAGCTGATGCGGTCGCAGACCGTGCGACGGCTGCGAGGTCGCGTCGATCTCGTGATCGGCGGCTCTGGCTGGTGGAGCATCCCAGCCTGGCCGCCCGCCCGCATGATGCGGCGAATCGAAGCCCGGAATGCAGAACTGGCCCGCTTGGCCGCCGAGTCGTTCTCGAGCTTTGTGGGCGCACCATTCGTCCACGCTGCCCATGCCGGCCGGCTCGACTGCGCGATGCCCTGGGCGCCGCTTGCCTACCACGGGTATTTTCAGGGCGGGGCGGTCATTTGCGAGGCGGATGGCACTGTTGTCGCTCGCCGCGACCGCGCCGAAGGTGACGGAATCGCGGTGGGTGAGATCGAGCCGGACGCCGCGAGCCGCTCGAGCAGCCGCCGAACGGCTTCTGGCTTCACCCGCGCGGCGCCTTGTCGGCGCTCAGCTGGAACTACCAGCGCATCCACGGTCGGCGCTGGTACGGGCGCCATGTCCGTGGCCGGCCTGCCGCAACGGTTGCGACCGAGCCGGCGGGCGTTGGAAGCTAGGCTCGCTCGGCGGTACCGATATCTGTGGGTTGGCCGGTGGCCAGCGCAAATGGGCTGCCCTCGGAGTCACGGCAGATGGCCCACCGCTCACCGGGATGGATGACCGAACCGCCGAGTTCGCGAACACGCTCGAGCGTTGCGGGCAGGTCGGCCACAGTGAAATAGGGCAGGGAGGCCGTGTCACCGGGACCCGGTCCCCGCTCGTGAAGACCGAGGCGAAGTCGATCGTCGTCGGTCTCCCAGCCTGCCCCGGATTCGGCTGCCCTCGGCGCTAGCTCGGCGTTGAGCACCCCGCGCCAGAAGCGGAGTGCACGTTCCGGATCGTCGGCGGGAAACTCGATCAACGGGGCGGGCATGCACATGAGTATCGGCGATCTGGCAGGAACCGCGGCTCGCCCACACCTCGCTCTCCCCGGGCTGGAGGACTGCGGATATATCCCTCATTCTCGGTATTGCCCCGCGAGTCGCGCTGCTTTAGGGTTTCCGCGCTTGTCGTTGAGAGGATCCATTCGCCGAGGGGCAAGGGCCACGGTCGCTTCGACTTGGCGTCCCTGTCGCTCGCTGCGTGGGTGCCGGCGACGGTCCTCTACCTCCCCCGCGATCTAAGTCGCGCTGCTGAGCGGCGCAGGAAGGAATTTTGATGAAGAGCTTCCCCCGGTTCGGTGTAGGCAGGGCAACAGTCGTGGCAGCGGTTGCGACGGCCCTCGCGCTCGCCGCTTTTGTTCCCACGTTCGCGACGGGAGCGCCCCCGCCTGTGGGAGTGACCCCCCCGCCGGGCGCGACCGTCGACACGGTCTTCATCAAGGGTGGTTTTCATCCGGGGAACCTCCTGCGGTTCGTGGCCCCGGCCACGGCGCACACTGGCGACTATCTGCAAGTGATCAACAAGACCAAGCCCCACCAGGTGGGTCCGCATACGTTCTCCCTGGTCACCCAGTCCTCGATCCCGAAGACTCACCACGGGAGGAAGGTCTGCTTCACGAAGGGCCACATCTGCAAGGCGATCGCCAAGTGGCATGGCGCCAAGGGGAACGGGCCGGTGACCGAGAACCCGACGATCGCAGGGGGCCCGGGGTGGGACACGCTGGGAAGCTTGACGGTGAAGGGCGACTCCTGGTTCACGACCAACAAGCCGAATACCTCGATCGTCCAGCAGCTGAACGTGAACACCACGGCTGGCCCGACCAGGATCTACTTCCAGTGCGCGATTCATCCGTTCATGCACGGCTCGATCGAAGTGCTGCCGCCGGGGCCCTGAGGCTGAAGGGCGCGTAGGTTTGGCGCCCCAGCGACTCAAACGGCGAGCCTTCCTCGGCCTACTGGGCGGGGGAGCGCTCGCCCTGCTGTTTCCGCCGCGGCTGCGCCCGGGTGGGTTGTTTTCGCTCGAGGGTGAGTCCTCCGCGGCGCTGGCGGCGCAGCCGTTCCGCCAGCGCTTGCCGATCCCGAGGGTGCTCAGCGACGCCGAGCTGCGGATCCCGATCAAGGAGGCCGACGTCCAGATTTTGCCGGGGCGCAAGACTCGGATGTGGACGTACGACGGAACCTTTCCCGGCCCGACGATCAGGCGCCGGGCGGGGCGGCGCACCAAGGTCACGTTTCTGCACCAGCTCCCCAGCAGGGTGGGGGAGCTCAGCGTCCACCTTCATGGCGGCCACACCCGCTCCCGCTTCGACGGGCAGCCTGGGGGCCTGACCCGATTGCACCGGTTCTCCTACTACTGCAAGATTCCCCAGGGGCTGCCGGATCGCAAGACCGGCAACCGGCTCCTGATCGAGCCCGGGGGCAGCAGGACCTACATCTATGACCTGGTGGAGAACGGTCGGCCCGAGCGTGCGGCGTTCCAGTGGTACCACGACCACCGCCTCGACCACACGGCACGCAACGTCTGGCACGGCTTGGCGGGCATGTGGATCATCGATGACGATTTCGAGGACTCGCTGCCGCTGCCGACCGGCGAGCGCGACATCCCGCTGATGATCGCCGACCGCTCCTTTGATCGCGACAACCAGCTCACCGATCCGTTCACCAACCGGCGGCCGCCGAACGACGGCGTGACCGGTTCCTACATTCTCGTCAACGGCGCCTACCTTCCCCACCATCGTGTCTCGGCGCGGCGCTACCGGCTGCGGATCCTCAACGTCTCCCAGTTCCGCGCCTACAACGTCTCTCTCTCCAACGGCGCCCCCCTGGTGCAGATAGGCAGCGACAGCGGGCTGATGCCGAAGCCGGTGAAGCGCGGCAAGGTCCTGCTGGGACCCGCCGAACGGGCGGAGGTGGTCGTCGACTTCGCCAGCGCAGAGGGAACGACGGTGGAGCTGCGAAGCGGGCCGCGCCACGACGGCGAGCACGCGCTTGGCTCGCGGCCATTCGTCGGGCCCCTGATGCAGTTCCGGGTCGGAGCGCGGCTGCCGGACCACACCCGAGTGCCTCGTAAGCTGCGGCCGCTGCCGCGCTGGGTCAAGAACGCTCCGGCGCAGCCCGACCGCACCTGGGCGATCACGATCGGGGGCGGCTTTCAGACGGCCTGGCTGATCAACGGCAAGACCTTCAACCCGGCCCGCTCCGACGCCTTCCCGGTGCTCGGCACCACCGAGACCTGGCAGATCACCAACCGCACCGCGGTCGCCCACATGATGCACATGCACAGCACCGACTGGTACATGCTCTCTCGCAACGGCAGGCCGCCGAAACCGTGGGAGGACTGCCTCAAGGAGACGTTCTTTTTGAACCCGCACGACACGATCCTGGTCGCGGCGCACTTCAGCGACTACCCCGGCAAGTTCGTGATCCACTGCCACATGCTCGATCACGAGGACCACGGCCTGATGGCCCAGTTTCAGGTCGTGCCGACGCAGGCGATGCAGCCCGCTAACGACGAGGTTGCGAAGCGTCGCCTTCGGGGTTGACCCGCGCATGAGAAGGGCCCCGCGTAAAGCGGGGCCCTTGCAGCATGCGGCGACTGCTACGACGCGGCCTTGATGACACCGACCAACTGGCCGTGGGGGTCGGTGAACTGGCCGATCTCGACGCCCTCCGTGACCTGATCGGGGCCCATCACCCTCGACCCGCCGAGGCTCTCGGCCTTGGCAAGCGCGGCCTCTACGTCCGGAACCTCGACATAGAAGGTGACGTGACTGGGGAACTCCGGTGACCCGCCGACGCCGCCGCCGATCCCGACGCCGTCGGCATTGACGTTGCTCTCGCGATCGACAATCCCGTAGTTCATCGGGTTGTCTGAATTGATCTTCCAATCGAAGAGGTCCGAGTAGAACGACTGCAGCTTGTCGCCGTCGTCCCCCATGACCTCGAAGTGAACTACCGGCTGCCCCATGTATTGTCTCCATTCCGCGCCGGCGGGCCGGCGCCAGTTGAATACAAGGTGCCCTTTAGACCGCGGGTCGGGCTGAAACTCATCGCTGCCAGACCAGCAGCGGCGCGGCGATCCCCTCTAGGTTCCGAGTCCGAGTAGAGTGGCCCCAGGCCGCACCAAGCGTGCGCTCCTGCCCCTCGGGTTACCGACGCCCCATCTCCGACTCGCAGGACTTCCAAGGATGGGACGGGACGGAGCAATTCGATGTCCGACGCAAATAGCGTCCGCGACGACCCCAGCATCCTGCAGCATCGGGCTGCAGCGGCCGAGCGGGCCGAGCAAATCGAGCGCAAGACGGGGGAGCTCTCCGAGTTCCGAGACGCTGGGGTTCTCACCGAAGCTGAATTCGAGGAGCAGAAGGCAAAGCTCCGCTGGGGCATTAGCTAGTCCCGCACGGGCTACCCGCTGGCGGTGCCGAGCGCCTGAGCGATCTCCTCGATCGCTGCCCGCTCCGCGTCGCTGACACGCTCGCCGCTCAGTCCGAGAAAGCCTTCCCTGTGGGCTTCGGCCACACGCTTTGCGAGGGTGACGACGAACCGCTTGTAATCGTCGACCTCCTCCGGCTTCGCCTTCTGCTCGAGCAGCGCGACGGCGTCACGCAGGTGTCCAAGACCGTGCTCCTTTAGCTCCTCGGGAGAGTGGTAGCGAGTGTGGTCGACCTCGGGCTTGGTCGAGGCGATCGTGTCGAGTAGCTCGCTGTCGCCGTGCTCGCGCCGCGCCTCGGTGTAGGCCTTCGCCATCGAGAAGCTCTCCCGAATCGACCCTCCTCGCTGAGCCGTGATCACGATCATTCCCGCGGTTGGAGGGCCCTGCAGGACCTGCTCCCACTCCTCGTCCGTGAAGTCTGCCTTTCCGGTCATTCGCTCTCCTATCGCCTCGGGATCGTCGAGTATCCCCGATCTTCTGCGCTGGCTTCGGACTCCTTGACCCGTTCGTCGTCGGCTCGGGCAACCGGAGCGCTGCCACCGCAATAGTCGGATTTCAACCGCCGCGTCGCACTTGGCCTGTGAGAGACTGCCACGCCGAGAGATGAGGGTGACGTTTTTCAAATGCGCCGCGTTGACCTTGGCGATGTCGGCCTTGGTGGCCGCGCCGGCAGCCGCGGCGCCCGGTACTCACCCCGGTCACGCGGGGCGTTGGATCACCGACGATCGCGGCCGGGTCCTGGACCTGCACGGTGTCAACATGGTCTACAAGCAGGCGCCCTACTACCCCTCGGTCGCCGGCTTTGGCGACGACGATGCGGCGTTCCTCGCCTCCGAGGGCTACGACACTGTCCGCGTCGGGATCATCTACAAGGCGGTCGAGCCGCAGCCCGGGGTCTACAACGACGCCTATCTCGCCCAGATCGCCAACACCGTTCGCACGCTCGGGCGGCACGGCATCTGGTCGATGCTCGACTTCCACCAGGACATGTACAACGAGCGCTTCCAGGGGGAGGGCTGGCCGGACTGGGCGGTCCAGGACGACGGCCTGCCGGCGGCGCCGAAGAACGGCTTCCCGCTCAACTACCTGACGATGCCGGCGCTCCAGCACGCGTTCGACCACTTCTGGGCGAACAGCCCGGGGCCGGGCGGGGTCGGACTGCAGGACCGCTACGCCGCGGCGTGGCGACACGTCGCCGCCCACTTCCGCCACACGCCCTGGGTGCTCGGCTACGAGCTGCTCAACGAGCCCTGGCCGGGCACGACCTGGGCGCAGTGCGTCAACCCGCAGGGCTGTCCCTTCTTCGACGCCCTCCTGACCGAGTTCAACAAGCGCTCGATCGCGGCGATCCGCCAGGCCGACCCGACGACGCTGGTCTGGTACGAGCCCAACGTGCTGTTCAACAGCGGCGCCGACACCAGGCTCGGCAAGGTGGGCGACAGCCACGCCGGCTTCGCCTTCCACGACTACTGCCTGGCGGCGTCGGGCAACAACTATCCGCGCGAGCAGTGCATGGCGTCGGACAACCTGGTTTTCGCCAACGCGCTGAAGCGAGCCGGGACGACCGGCGACGCACTGGCGCT
Source organism: Solirubrobacterales bacterium (assembly GCA_038329895.1). GTDB lineage: Bacteria > Actinomycetota > Thermoleophilia > Solirubrobacterales > 70-9 > Mayfieldus. The sequence continues at coordinate 9,567 of JBBQNM010000047.1, forward strand.
GACCGAGTTCGGGGCAACCAACAACACGCAGCTGCTCGAGGACATGGTCGACCGCGCCGACGCCAACATGGTGCCCTGGTTCTACTGGGCCTACTGCGGCTGCTTCGACCCGACGACCTCCGGGCCGGGCGACACCCAGGCGATCGTCCGCGACCCGTCGAAGCCCCTGAGCGGCGACAACCTCGAGTCGTTCAAGCTCGACGTCCTGTCGAGGCCACATCCCTATGCGATCGCGGGCACGCCGCAGAGCTTCGGCTTCGATCCGCAGACGAAGAGGTTCAAGCTCGTCTACAAGACACCGCGCGCCGGCGGTGGTCGGCTCTCGCCCGGAGCGCGGACCGAGATCGCGGTCCCGCACCGCCAGTACCCGGGCGGCTACACGGCGATCGTGTTCGGAGGCAGGATCCGCTCGGGGCCGGGCTCGTCGAACCTCCGGATCGGGGCCTGCCGCGGCGCGCACAAGGTGCGGGTGCGGGTCAAGCCCGCCGCCGGGCGCTCCCGCGACAGCTGCTGAGGACAGAGGTTTCGCGCCGACCCTTTGTCCCAAGCGGCGCATTCGCAGGCGCCGATTCTCCTAATTTTCAGTTGCACCCCCGTGCCTGAGGTGAAAGTGTTGGCCCCGCATGGAGGCAAGTCGGGTTGACCGGCGCGAGTTCATACTCGCAGGCGTTGCAACCGGGATAGCGGTTGCGACACCGCTCAACTACGCGGCGATCGCCCGCGGGCGCAGGCGGCCGCGGGCGGAGCAGGGCGCCTTCCTTCATGGCATCTCGTCGGGCCAGCCCAGGCCGAATGGGATCGAGCTGTGGACCCGGCTCAGCGAGATCGACCGCACCTCGCATCTGACCCTCGAGGTCGCGAGGGACCCTGGCTTCCACCACGTCATCCGACGCGAAGGGGTGCTGGCGAAAAAGCACCACGACTTCACCGTCCACGCCCGGATCGGCGGTCTGTCGCCGGACAATGAGTACTTCTACCGCTTCCATACGCGAGGCACCGACTCGGTTGTTGGCCGCTTCCGCACTCTTCCGCCGCCGGACTCAAACCGGCAGATCCGGATCGGCTTCTTCTCCTGCCAGGACCACGAAGCTGGCTACTACACCGCCCACGCGGCGCTCGCCCAGGAGCAGGATCTCGACCTGGTGCTCTGCCTCGGCGACTACATCTACGAGCGCCACTACTACAACGGACCCGTCGCGCGTGTCGATCACACCGGAGTCAACGGCGACGGAAACGTTCAGACCCTCGCCGAGTACCGCCAGAAGTACCGCTTCTACCAGACCGATCCCAACCTGCAGGCGATGCACGCCGCATTCCCCTTCGTCTCGGTCTGGGACGACCACGAGGTCGAGGACAACTACGCCGGCGACGGCCCCGACTCGATCCAGCCCGACGTCACGAAGGAGAACAACGGCACGCCTAGGCGTGTTCCCTTCGAGCAGCGTCGCCGCAACGGGTACACGGCGTTCTTCGAGTCGATGCCGAGGCAGGACTTCGGTCCCAACATCGTCTACGGCTCGCTTCGGCTCGGAAAGATGGTCGAGCTGCTGATCACTGACGAGCGGCGCTACCGCGATCCGCAGCCCTGCAACGACCATCTCCTGGCCCCATGCCCCGACGACGAGGCCCCCGGCCACACGATGCTCGGCGACCGCCAGAAGCGCTGGTTCAAGTCGGCGCTGACCTCTTCACGGGCGACATGGAAGCTATGGGGCAGCGAGGTGATGGTGATGAGCCTCGACACCGCGGCCCCGACCGCCACCACCGCGGGCGCGCACGCCAACCCCGACCAGTGGGACGGCTACTCGTTCGAGCGCAAGGAGATCCTCACCGACGCCCTCAACAAGCACGTCAAGAACCTCGTCGTCCTCAGCGGCGACATCCACACGTTCATCGCCGGCAATCTGACCACCACCGGCGGTGTCACCGGCCAGCGGGTGGGGACCGAGCTGGTCGGGGGCTCGATCACTTCGCTGGGCCTCGCCGACTTCCTCGGTGTGCCGCCGGCAACCCTGGAGGCGCTTTGCCAGACCGCCGACAAGCACACGATCTTCGCCGAGTTCGTCAAGCACGGCTACTGCGTGGTCACGGCGAAATCAAACGAGCTGATCGGTGAGTTCAAGGCGGTCGATACGACCCAGCAGCCGACCGCCACCCCTTCGACGATCGCCAGGTTCCGGGTCCCCAACGGGACGCCGTCGATCCAGCAGATCTGAGCCGGTCCCCAGCGCTCGGGCTATCCCACTGCCTTCGCTGCCTGTTGCTCGGGCCCGATCCTGACCACGTCCCAGGCCAGGCCCACTTTCTCGAGCCCGGAGATCACGAGCGCCGCGGGATCGAGCTGCCAGCGTCCCAGCCCGTGCCGCGCCGAGGTGGGAAAGGCGTGGTGGTTGTTGTGCCAGGCCTCGCCCATGGTGGGGAGGGCGAGCCAGGCGAGGTTGCGCGACTCGTCCTTGGTCTCGAACGGTTGGCGGCCGAACATGTGACAGAGCGAGTTGATGCTGTAGGTGACGTGGTGCAGCACGAACACTCGGACCGCACCACCCCACAGCAGCGCGGTCAAGGCGGCGGCGATGGTGCCGCCGATCGCCCAGCCGAGGGCGAAGGGGATCGCCAGGCCGAGGATCGCCCAGAGCAGGAAGGTGCGGTTGACGTAGGAAACGACCGGGTCGGCGAGCAGATCGGGTGCGAAGCGCTGCTTGTTGCCGCGCTGGGTGTGAATGAAGATCCATCCGACGTGGGCGTGGACAAATCCCTTCAGCGCCCCCTTCCAGCCGCTGCCGTGCCCGACGTGGGGGCTGTGGGGGTCGCCGTCCCGATCCGAGCAGGCATGGTGCTTGCGGTGATCGGCGACCCACGAGATCACTGGTCCCTCGATCGCCGCCGACCCGAGCGCCGCGAAGACGCCTCGAAGCCAGGGGTAAGTGGTGAAGCTGCGGTGGGTGAACAGGCGATGGAATCCGACCGTGATCCCGAATCCGGTCAGCAGGTAGAGGACGCCGAAGATGACCAGGTCGCTGGGGCGCAGCGACTCGTTCCAGGTCTGCCAGGCGGCAACGAAGAGCATCGCGAAGGGCACGAAGGTGAGCAGCCCGGTGATTATGCGGTCGGTGGTCTCGTGCTCGACCGGCTGGATGTCGGAAGCAAGCGGCGGGCGGCTCTGCGGCTGGGCGACCCGGGGTTGTGTGGCTGTCGTCACTCGCGTTCTCCGTCCTCGAAACCCGTCCCGGCCACGTGCCGGCCCACGGCTGGGGGCCGCAGGGGACGGTAGCACCCGCAGGCGCGGTAGGCTCGTGCATAGTGCCGCTGGCTAGCACGAACAAGCTCCGCCAAGAGATAGAGCGGACATTTCCGGAGCGCCCTTTTACGATCGAGTTCTGGGACGGCAGCCGGGTGCCCTCGACCAACGGGGACGGGCCGACCTTCTCGGTGCGCTCGCCGAAGGCGATCGCACACCTTCTGCGGGCGCCCGGACAGCTGGGCATCGGCCGCGCCTATGTCTCAGGCGGTCTCGAGCCCAGCGACCTCGACGACGCGCTGCGGACCGTCGATCAGTGGGACCCGCCGCCGATCGATCCGCGGACCCGGACCCGGTTGATGCTCGCGGCCGTGCGCGGATGTGGGGTCACCCTGCCGCCTCGCGCCCCCGCCGCGGAGCTGTCGCCGCGGGGCAAGCTGCACTCGAAGGCCCGCGACGCCCGCGCGGTGCGTCACCACTACGACGTCTCGAACGAGTTCTTCTCCCTTTTCCTCGACTCCTCGATGACCTACAGCTGCGCGATCTTCTCGCGCGGCGCCGAGAGCCTCGAGGCGGCGCAGGAGCGCAAACTCGACATGGTCTGCCACAAGCTCGATCTGGGCGAGGAGGACCGGGTGCTCGACATCGGCTCCGGCTGGGGGAGCTTCGCGATCCACGCCGCGGCGCGCTACGGCGCCCGGGTGCTGGGGATCACACTGTCGGAGCCGCAGGCCAGCGGAGCCCGAGAGCGCGCCGCCGAGGCCGGGGTGGCCGACAAGGTCGAGTTCAAGGTCATGGACTACCGCGACGTGGCCGGGGAGCGCTTCGACGCAATCGCCAGCATCGGCATGGTCGAGCACGTCGGTGGAGAGCGCATCGACCTCTACGCGAGGCGCCTCGCTGAGCTGCTGCGCTCCGGCGGCCGGCTGCTCAACCACGGGATTTCACGACTGCAGCACAGCGATGCAGATCCCGGCGACTTCTCGCAGCGCTACGTGTTCCCCGACGGCGAGACCCTGCACCTCTCGCGAGTGCTGCTGGCGCTCGAGCGCGCCGGCTTCGAGACCGAGCACGTGGAGGGGTTCGGCGACGACTACGCGGAGACGCTTCGGCACTGGATCGAGCGCCTCGATGACAACCTCCCCCGCGCCGAGCAGCTGGCCGGCGACGATCGGTTGCGGGTCTGGCGCCTCTACCTGCGCGCCGCCCGCAACGGCTTCGTGACCGGCTTCACGTCGATCTACCAGGTCAAGTGCCGGCTGCCTGACTGAGGAAGCGCGGAGACCGCGGGGTCAGGGGGCGACCAGATGGTTGTGGACCTCGTGGAAGCTGATCTCGGGCTCCGGCAGGCCGACCTCCTGTGAGTACGGCACGATCTGCTCTTCGGCAAACTGCTCGAACCGCTCGCGGGTGTCCCAGACGTCCGTGACGCGAAACCCGTTGTCGGTCTTCGTCGCCCAGTGAAACAGCCCCCCGGGCGCACCGCTGCCGCCGGGCTCGAAGCCCATCTTCTCGACCACCTGGTTGTACTGATCGAGTGTCCCGCCCTCGAACTCTAGGATCACTGCAACTGCCATCTTCATTCCTCCTCGTAGTGTGAGGCGGCCATCTTAATAGGGTGGCGGCCGATGCCCACCGTCCGCGAAGTCGCATTCGAGCTCTTCCGGGCCAGGGGGATGACGACGATGTTCGGCAACCCCGGCTCGACCGAGCTGCCGATGCTTGCCGACTATCCCGACGACTTCGACTACGTGCTCGGACTGCAGGAGGCCGCGGTGGTCGGGATGGCCGACGGCTACGCGCAGGCCTCCGGTCGCCCGGCGCTGGTCAACCTTCATACGGCGCCCGGGGTCGCCAATGCGATGGGGGCGATCTTCAACGCCCAGGCCAACCACTCGCCGCTGGTGATCACCGCCGGCCAGCAGGTGCGCGCCCAGATGACCCTGCAGGCCAACCTCACGAACCGCGATGCGACGCGGCTGCCGCACCCGCTGGTCAAGTGGTCTTACGAGCCGCCACGGGCCGAGGACGTGCCGCTGGCGCTGAGCCGGGCCGTACACCTCGCGGCATTGCCGCCCCGGGGACCGGTCTTCGTCTCGATACCGATGGACGATTGGGGGACGGAGGTGGATGGCACCTACGTCGCGCATGCGATCGAGCGCTCGGTCGACGGGCGCGCCGGCGCCGACCCCGAGCTCGTGGGAGCGCTGGCCGATCGCCTCGCGGGGGCCGAGAGCCCGGTCCTTGTCGCCGGCCCCGACATCGACGCGAGCGGCGCATGGCAGGCCGCGATAGCGCTGGCCGAGCGCCAGCGGCTTCCGGTTTTCGCCTCGCCGGCGCCGGGCGGCGGTCGGATCGGCTTCCCTGAGGGCCACCCCAACTTCCAGGGTGTCCTGCCCCCAGCGATCGGGCCGGTCGCGGAGGCGCTGAAGGGCCGCGACCTGGTGCTGGTCGTCGGCAGCTCGGTCTTCCCTTACTACCCCTACATCGCCGGCCCGCTGCTGCCCGAGGGCACCGCGCTGGTGGCGATCACAAGCGACCCCGACGAGGCGGCGCGGGCGCCGATGGGCGACGCGATCGTCGCCGACGTGAAGCTGACCCTCGAGGCCCTGCTCGACGCGGTGCCCGAGTCCGAGCGCCCCGCCCCCGAGCCGCTCCCCACCCCCGAGCCGCCGCCGCCCTCCGAGCCGGCCAGCCCGTCGGCGGTCTTCGCGGCCCTGGCCGACGTCTTCCCGGAGGACGGGATCGTCGTGCTCGAGTCGCCCTCGAGCACGCTCGCGCTGCGCAATCGGCTGCGCCTCTCGCGTCCTGGCAGCTATTTCTTCGGGGCCGGCGGCGGACTGGGGTTCGGACTCGCCGCCGCGGTCGGCGTGCAGCTGGCCCAGCCCGAGCGCCCGGTCGTCTGTGTGCTCGGCGAAGGGTCCGCGCAGTACGCGATCACCGCTCTTTGGAGCGCCGTCGCCCACAAGGTGCCGATCACGGTCCTCGTGCTGCGTAACGAGGAGTACGCGATCCTCAAGTGGTTCGCCGAGATCGAGGAGGTGAAGGGCGCCCCCGGGCTCGACCTGCCGGCGCTGAACAGCACCGAGATCGCCGACGGCTATGGGGTCAGCGCGCGTCGGGTCGACGACATCGACGAGCTGCCAGCGGCGATGGCCGCCGCCATTTCCTCACCCGAGCCGCAGCTGCTCGAGGTTGCGGTCGCCCCCGGCATGGCGCTGACCTGAGCTTGTCGCCGCGCGACTACTCGCTGCGGATGCCGCGCCGGCCGGCCGCCCGGGTCTTGGGGCCCTCGTCCGGAGTCTCGAGAAACTCCCGCCAGGGACTCTGGGCCAGTACCCCGGGCACCTCCTCGGCCGGCAGCGGAGGCATGAAGTAGAACCCCTGTGCCTGGTGGCAGCCGAGGTTGCGGACCGCGGCCAGCTGATCGGAGGTCTCCACACCCTCGGCCACGATCTCGAGGCCGAACGCGCGTGCCATCTCGACCACCGCTTTGACGATCTGCGCATCGGTCAGGCCGTCGGCCACGTTCTCGATGAACGAACGGTCGAGCTTGATCCCGTCGAGCGGAAATCGCTTCAGGTAGCCGAGCGAGGAGAAGCCACTGCCGAAGTCGTCGAGGACCAGCCGCACGCCGATTCCACGCAGCGAGCGCATGATCCGCTCCGACACCCCGGACTCTTCGAAGAGCACCGATTCGGTCAGCTCGAAGCTGAGCGTCGCGGGATCGATGCCGCTTCCCTCGACCGCGGCAGAGACCGTGGGCAGCAGCTGTGGGTCGCCAATCTGGCGGCCGGAGAGGTTGACCGCGATTCGCACCGGCGCGGCGTCGGGCTGAAGCGACTGCCATTCGGCGACTCTGTTGCAGGCCTCCTCGATGACCCAGCGCCCCACGGGGATGATCAGCTGCGACTCCTCGGCGACCGGGATGAACGAGGTCGGGCTGGTGAGCCCGTACTCGGGATGGCGCCAGCGCAGCAGCGCCTCCAGCGCCATGATCGAGCCGTCGCGGAGCCCGACGATTGGCTGATAGTGGAGCTCCAGCTCCTCGCGGTCGAGGGCCCGGCGAAGATCGTTCTCGATCCGCATGTGCTCGACCGCGCGGGCCCGCATCACGGAGTCGAAGATCTCATAGCCTCCCCGGCCCCTCTCCTTGGCCCGATACAGGGCAGCGTCGGCGTCGCGGATCATCGCCTCCGGCGCCTTTTCGCCGCGGCCGAGCGAGATCCCCATGCTGGCGCTGACGAAGTGCTCTCGCTGGCGCAGCTTGAAGGGACGCGAGAGGGCCACCTTGATTCGCTCAGCGACGCGAACCGCGTCGCGCTCCGTCCTCACTTCGGCCAGGACCGCGAACTCGTCGCCGCCGAAGCGGGCGATCGTGTCGCTCGGACGCAGCCCCTGCTCCAGCCGGGGTGCGACCGCGGCGAGCAGCTCGTCGCCGGCCGCGTGTCCGAGGCTGTCGTTGACGAGCTTGAACTGGTCGAGGTCGAGGAACAGCACGGCGACAGAGGACTGGGTCCGCTCGGCCTGCGTGAGAGCGTGGCCGAGACGGTCGAGGAACAGGTTGCGGTTGGGAAGGCCGGTGAGCGGATCGTGCAGCGCCTCATAGCGGGTCCGCTCCTCTTCCTCGCGGCGCTCGATTGCATTGCCGATCACGTTGGCGATCGCCTGCAGGAAGTTGACGTCCTGGGTGCCGAACTCCCGATGGTTGGCGCATTCGACCTCGAGCACGCCGAAGGACCGATTCGCCGCACGGATCATCACCGTGAGACCGCTGGTCATCCCCTCAAGTTGTTCTGACTGCTCGAAACGCGTCTCGGTCGCCCAGTCCTTGACGATCACCGGCGTGCCGGTTGCCAGTGTGTAGCCGGCCTGTGAGCCGGTTCCGGAAGGCAGGCTGGTGCCCTCGATCTTCGAGTCGTGGGGCTCTATTGCAACGATCACCAGGGCCTGCTCCTCGGGGACCACCTTGATGACGCCCGCGAGGTCGATGTCGAGCACGCGCTTCAGGACCCGCAAGCCCTCGCGCAGCAGCTCGGCAATGTCCTCGCCGCTCAGGGCCCGTTGCCCAAAGCGCGCCACCTCCTGCTGCTGGCGGGCCTGTAGACGGCTGACCTCCTCGCTGGCTCGCAGCGCCTCGGCGGTCCCGGCCAGCTCGTCGCGGCGGCGCGACTGATTGCGAGCTTCGAATGCGCTGATCGCGGCAGCGCAGATCAGCCCGAAGGCGGTGAAGGCGCTGAAGGCGCGATCGTCCCCGGAGGCGCCCGCGACCGTGAGGAAGACGGCGATGTCTACGGCGCCGACCACGAGGGTGACGCGTAGGGGGAAGGTGAGGGCCGCGAACAGAACCGGGAGGACGAAGAGGATCGTGACGGGGCTGTCGACCCCACCGTCGAGCGCAGCGATGACCGCCACGACGATGATCGAGATCACCGACCAGAGGACCAGGAACCCCTCGCGCCAGCGACTGCGGATGATGCGGCCGGCGGGCAGGATCCGCATCGCGCACCCGACCACGAGACCCGTCAAGGCGACGCTTGCGATCAGCGGGCGGTGCGGTCCGTTGGGCGTCGCGAGCGCGTAGACCGCCAGGCCGAGGGAGCCGACGATTCCCACGTCCGCCGCGGCGCGCATGGTCGCCTCCCGCAGGCGAAGTTCCTGCTCGGTGGGCTGGCTGGCGTTGTCGCCGGGTGTGCTTCGCTCGCTCAAGGTGCTCGTTTCTTGCCTGGGTGGGCGAAGCGC
>JBBQNM010000048.1:0-18451 GCA_038329895.1 Solirubrobacterales bacterium
CGAGGACGTCGAGAACATCCTCTTGAAGCTGATCCAAGCCGCCGACTTCGACGTCAAGAAGGCCGAGACGGGGATCATCTACATCGACGAGGTGGACAAGATCGCCCGCAAGGCGGACAACCCCTCGATCACCCGCGACGTCTCCGGCGAGGGGGTCCAGCAGGCGCTGCTGAAGATCCTCGAGGGCACGACGGCATCGGTGCCGCCACAGGGGGGCCGCAAGCACCCCCACCAGGAGTTCCTGACCATCGACACGACCAACATCCTCTTCGTGTGTGGCGGCTCCTTCGGCGAGCTGGACAAGGTGATCGAGCGCCGGATCGGCCACAAGGGCGTCGGTTTCGGCGCCGCGATCTCCTCGCGGCCCGAGTACGAGGACGCCGGCGAGCTGTTCGAGCAGGTGCTACCCGAGGACCTGATGGAATACGGGCTGATCCCCGAGTTCATCGGTCGTCTCGCCTTCATCGCCGCGATCCACCAGCTGACCCGCGACGACCTGATCACGATCCTCACCGAGCCGCGTAACGCGCTCACCAAGCAGTTCCAGCGCTTCTTCCAGTTCGACGACATCGAGCTTGTCTTCGCCGAGGACTCACTGTCGGCGATCGCCGACCGGGCCCTCGAGCGCGAGACGGGTGCACGCGGCCTGCGCTCGATCCTCGAGGAGACGCTTCTCGACGTGCAGTTCGAGCTTCCGTCGCGGCGTGACGTCACCAAGTGCGTGGTGACCAAGGAGGTGATCGAGCGCGGCCTGAAGCCGACGCTGGTCACCGAAGCCGCCCCCGAGCTGCCGGTCGAGCCCGACGAGCTGGCCGAGGAGTCCGCATAGAAGTTGGGCCGCGACACAAAGTGTCGCGGCAGGTGCATGTCAGGCTGCGCAGCAGCCGCAAGTTATTCCGAAGTGCCGCGCCGCCTAGCGCGGTAGGGCGCGCTCGGCAAGCACCTCGGCGGGCATCGGGATCGAGAACAGAAAGCCCTGCCCGTACTGACAGCCCATGTCGCGCAGGGCGGCGAGCTGCCCGGGTGATTCGATCCCGTTGGCGATTACCCTCACGCCCTGCTCGCGCGCGAGCTTGATCGCGGCCGAGGCGATCTCGGTCTGGCGCGGGCCGTCTGGGATGGCTGAGACGACCCGGCGGCTGATCTTCAGGGCGCTGGTCGGCAGCTGGCTCAGCCTCTCGGCGGGTAGCGCGCCGCTGTAGTCATCGACGGTGAGTCCCACCCCAAGCCCCGTCAGCTCGTTCAGCCTCTCGACCAGCTTGCCATTTGCCTCTACCAGGGCAGTCTCTGAGATCTCGAGGCTGAGACGCCGCGGGTCCACGTCAGTGCGTTGCGCCGCGGTGCGAATCTCCTCCGGCAGGGCGCTCTCGTAGACGTGGTCCTCGGAGAGGTTCAGCGAGACGTCGAGATCGGTGGAGCGGCGCCAGCGGGAGAGCTGCTCGAACGCCGTCGAGATCGCCCAGCGCTCCAGCTTGGCGAGCAGATGGAACTCCTGCGCGACACCAATGAAGTCGGGAGGGGCGAGGATCTCGTGACCGTTGCGGGGCCAGCGCGGCAACGCCTCGACCTCGCTGGCGACGCGGTCGATCAGCGAAACGATCGGCTGGTAGTAGAGCTGTAGGCGCTTCTGCTCGATCGCCTCGCCGAGCTCGGCCGCCAACGCCTCGCCACCCGGTTGTGTGTCGACCGCGGTCACGCTGGCGACCCCACCCCGAGACGGCTGCGCAGGAAGGGGACCACGGCCTGCGCCAATCGCTCCGGGTCGTCGGCGAACGGGAAGTGGCCGCTGTCGTCGAGCATGATCACCTCAGCGCTCGGGAAGGGCTGCTTCAAGTCCTCCACGCGTCGGCGCCCGAGGAAGGGATCGTTGGCGCCCCACGCGATCAGCGCCGGGCGGTCCAGCGCGGCGAGTGTCGCGACCCACCCCGATGCGGGCGGATAGGGGAGCGGTGTGGCCCGGTAGAGCCGCAGCACGGCGCGACGGGTGCCGCGGTCGAAGTCGTCGTACATGCGGTCGACGAATGCCGCGGGCAGGGGTCGCGGGCCTGCGTTCATCGCCCGCCGCCAGGCGCGGCGGTTGGTGATCGCCATCACCAACTCGCCGACCACCGGCCTGCGCCAGAGCCTCGCCATCCGATGCCAGCGGCCGTGGGTCCAGGTGCCGGTGTTGATGAGCACAGCGCTGGCAAACGCGTCCGGATGCCCGGCCGCCCAGCAGAATCCGAAGGCGGCGCCGAAATCGTGCACCACGAGGTGGGCGCGCTCCACTCCGAGCTGATCCAGGGCGCCGGCGATGAACGCGGCGTAGTCCTCGACCCGGTAGCCGAAGTCGGGTGGCTTGTCCGCTTGCCCGAAACCGGGCATGTCGAAGGCGACCGCGCGTCCGAACTCGCCAACCCGGCTCACCAGGTCTTCCCAGTCGAGCCGCGACCCAGGGTTGCCTTGCAAGAAGACGATCCCCTCCGAGTCATCCGCCGGTCCCGCCTGGATCAGCGGCGAGCGGACGCCGTCGACTGTGACCTCGCCCGTTTCGACCTCTCTCACATGGCGAACCTACCGCCTGCCCGGCCCCGCCGCCACTGATCCCCCCTGCCTTTCTCCCTGCTTGGCTGGGAGCTAACTGGCCGGCGGCCCTATGCCCCGGCGCCTCCCGTGGGTCCGGATGACTACGCCGAATCCGCTGGTAGCTTCAGTCGGCCGATGGACGAACCCCCCAAGCCGACGTACCACCACAAGGCGCTGCGAGCTGAGGCCAGAGCTTTCGCCGAGGCTTTCTGCGAGGACGGCCATCCCGAACTATTCGGGATAACAGACGGCAAGGCTGTGGGGACTTACATCGAGTCCCGATTCAAGGCTGCGCTCCGCGAGCGCCACTTTTTCGTTGAAGACGATGACGAAGGAAGCGCCGCAAAGGGAATTGACCTGCCTGGTCTCAAAACAGACATCAAGGTAACGTCCGACCGCCAACCCCAGTCGTCCGCCCCATTTCGGACATTCCGGCAAAAGATTGAGGGCCTCGGCTACCACCTCATCCTCTTTGTCTATGTGAAAAACGATGCGAAGAGGTCCGCCACGATCGCGTTTCCGTCAGTCCGATTCATTCCAGCCGAATTGACCGGCGATTACCAAACCACCCGCTACTTGAGAGCGCTGATTGCCGATGAGGGGGCGGAGATCGACGACATCGTTGCTTATCTCCAGGATCGAAATGTTCCGGCCGACGAGCCGACCCTTACCGCCTACGCGGAGCAACTAATCAAGGAGCCTCCGAGGCAGGGGTACCTCACGATTTCGAATGCCCTGCAGTGGCGGCTTCAGTACAAGCGCGTCGTGACCCAAGAGATCAAGGGAGTCTGGGATGTCCAAGCGGATCCAGAAGACTGACGTATTCGGAGACTTCCAGACTCCGCTCGAGCTGGCTCGAATCATCTGGAAGGCGCTTCCGGTGGACCGAGTTCAAGCCGTGATCGAACCGACTGTGGGCGAAGGGGCGTTCCTTGAAGCGGCTCCGACGGCCATGCATACCGTCCGCTGGTGCTGTTTTGACATCAACAGAAACTATGTAGAAAAAACGACAGCCGTTGCCGACCAATTGGGGGTGGACCGAGCCGCGATCCAAGTCGCCGATGCGTTCAGCCTGAATAGCGAGGACTTTTCCGGCTTCCAGCTCGATGAGCCGGTGCTCGCGATTGGCAACCCTCCGTGGGTGACGTCATCTGGGCAGTCATCGGTTCATCGCTCGAATCTGCCAGAAAAGAACAACCGAGAATCCGGTCTCCGTGGGCTCGACGCCCTGACAGGACGAGCGAATTTCGACATAGCGGAAGCCATCTTGTTGCGGCTGCTGGCGGCTCTGGCGGATTTCCGTGATGTCCGATTAGCGTTCTTGGTCAAACGGTCGGTTGCGATGAGACTGGCTAAACGGCTGTTCGGCCGCGCCGACGAGCTGTCCTTTGCTCATATCGAAGCGGCTCGTTGGTTTGGAGCGTCCGTCGATGCGGGACTCTTTTGCGCGCACGTTGCGCGGCCCTCCGCAGGTCCACCTGTGACCCACATCAACATCGCCGAAGAAATCGGCGCTGCACCGGCGAGGCGGGCTGGGATCGCTAACGGAGGGTACGTCGAAGACCTCGAAGCCCATGAGGCCGTTTCCGACCTTCTTGCTGACTCGACCGTTCCGTGGCGACAAGGGGTCAAGCATGATCTAGCGCGCATTCTTGAGCTTCGCCGCCTCCCTGATGGCCGAATCGTGAATGGTTTCGATGAGGAGGTCGAGATCGAGCGAGACGTCTTGGCGCCTCTGTACAAGGGCTCTGATGTCGCGAACGGGCGTGATCCAAGTCGGTGGTTTCCCTTGTACCAGGTCAACCTTGGTGGACCCGAGCCAGCGATGGATTCCAAATGGCCAAAACTCGCTAGTTACCTCCGGGCCCATGAGAATGCGTTCCAGGCGCGGCGATCTCGGATCTACAGAGGCAAGCATCCATACTCGCTCTTTGGCGTTGGTCCATATCTGCTGGCACCTTGGAAGGTGGCTATCTGTGGTCTGTATCGGTCGGCAAGGTTCAGTGTTCTTGGACCGGCGGGCGGGCGCCCCGCACTGGTCGACGACACGTGCTATTTGCTGCCCTACGGCGATCGGGATTCGGCCCATGAGGTTGCGGAGTATCTGAACAGTGCCGGACCGCAGCAGCTGATCTCGAGTCTGAGCGACTTGGGTGCCAAGCGTCCGTTTACCAAAGCTGTCTTGGCTCGCGTTGCTGTGCCCTTAGCGCCGCTGGCTGAGCGAGGGGCTGCTCAACTGGCGCTTGGGGCCGCTTAGCGGATCGCGACGTCTCCCATTTTGGTTTAGGACGGCGGTTGCGGAGCGCCTGAAAACTAAACTCGCGCATCGGTGCCTGACGATCGCCGCAAAATCCTCGAGGAGACCACGCGCTACGACCCAGCGAAGGTCGAGCAGCGGCTTTTCGACGAGTGGCTCGGGGCCGGCTACTTCCACCCGCCGGCCGAGGGGGCGCCGAGCGAGAACTACTCGGTCGCGATCCCGCCGCCCAACGTGACCGGCGCCCTGCACATGGGCCATGCGCTCAACGGGTCGATCCAGGACGCGCTGGTCCGCATGCAGCGGATGCGGGGCCGCAACACCTTGTGGGTGCTCGGCACCGACCATGCCGGCATTGCGACGCAGGCGGTGGTCGAGAAGGAGCTGCGCGAGGAGGGCACCTCGCGTCAGCAGATGGGCCGCGAGGCGTTCCTGGAGCGGGTCTGGGCCTGGAAGCAGCGCTACGGCTCGCAGATCGTCGACCAGTACAAGCGCCTCGGCGCCTCGTTGGACTACGAGCGCGAGCGCTTCACCCTCGACGAGGGCTACGTGAGGGCCGTCTACCGGGTCTTCGTGGACTTGTTCCAAAAGGGCTACATCTACCGCGACAACTACATCGTCAACTGGGATCCCGGATCGCAATCTGCGATCTCCGACCTCGAGGTCGAGAACCGCGAGGTCACCGACACGATGTACGAGATCGACTATCCGCTCGAGGATGGCGACCGGGTGCTGACGGTGGCGACGGTGCGGCCCGAGACGATGCTCGCCGACACGGCCGTGGCCGTCAACCCCAGCGACGACCGGTACAAGTCGCTGGTCGGTCGCCACGCAATCCTGCCGCTTGTCGGCCGGCGGTTGCCGATCATCGCCGACGACTACATCGACCCCGATTTCGGGACCGGGGCCCTGAAGGTCACCCCCGGCCACGACACAAACGACTTCGAGATCGGGCGCCGCCACGGGCTCGAAGAGGTGACGGTGATCGGCGAGGACGGCCGCATGACCGACGCCGCCGGGGAGCGCTTCGCCGGGCTCGGCCTCGAGGAGGCGCAGACGGCCGTGGCCGACGCGCTCCGCGAGCAGGGGCTGATCCGCGCCGAGCATCCTTACGAGCACTCGGTCCCCTTCTCGCATCGCTCCGGCGCCCGCATCGAGCCGTTGATCTCGCTTCAGTGGTTCTGCCGCATGGACGAGCTGGCGCAGTCGGCAATCGAGGTCGTCGACGACGACGAAGTGCGCATCGTCCCCGAGCAGTGGAAGCGGGTCTACCTGGACTGGATGGCCGAGATCCGCCCCTGGTGCGTCTCGCGCCAGCTCTGGTGGGGCCATCGCCTGCCGGTCTGGTACTGCGACGCCTGCGAGGAGGTCTACGTCGCCGAGACGGCGCCGGAGCGCTGCGGCGCCTGCGACGGCGAGCTGCGCCAGGACGAGGACGTTCTCGACACCTGGTTCAGCTCCGCGCTGTGGCCCTTCGCGACTCTGGGCTGGCCCGACGACACGCCGGAGTTGCGCGCGTTTTACCCGACCAGCTTCCTGACCACGGCGCGGGAGATCATCTTCCTCTGGGTCGCGCGGATGATCATGATGGGCCTCGAGTTCCCGGGCGCGATCCCGTTTGGGGACGTCTATGTGCACGCGGTGATCCAGGCCCGCGACGGGCGGCGGATGTCGAAGAGCCTTGGAACCGGGATCGATCCGGTGGAGGAGATCGAGGTGCACGGGGCCGACGCACTGCGTTTCGGGCTGCTCGCGATGTCCTCGACTCAGGACGTGCGCTACTCCGACGCCAAGGTGCAGCAGGGACGCGACCTGGCGAACAAGCTGTGGAACGCGTCGCGACTGATTCTGCTGAACGCCCGAGTTGAGGAGGGTCCGGCTGTGCAGGAACCCCGACAGGGGCTTGACCCTGCCGGGCTGTGTGCGGAGGACCGCTGGATCCTCTCGCGGCTCCAGCGCGCAATCGAGGACGTCACCCGAAACCTGGAGCAATACGACTTCGCCCACGTGGCGCTGGACGCCTACCGGTTCTTCTGGTCGGAGCTCTGCGACTGGTACCTGGAGATCGCCAAGCCGCGCCTCTACGACGGCGAGCCGCAGGTCGCGACGGCGCTGCTCTGGGTGCTCGAGCAGACGCTGGCGCTGCTTCACCCGATCATGCCCTTCGTCACCGAGGAGGTCTGGTCCTACCACCCGTACCGACAGGGCCACCTCGCCGTACACCCGTTCCCGGAGACCGACGGCGCGCTGATCGACACGGAAGCCGAGGCCGAGGTCGGCGGGGCGATCGAGCTGACCCGCCGCTTGCGGGCCTGGCGCGAGCTGGCCGGAGTGCCGGTCGCCAGCGTGCTCAGCGGCCGCATCGACGGCGGCATGCCGCACGAGTTCGTGGGGCGCCTCTCCCGTTTCGAGTTCTCCGCCGACGGCGGCGATCCGGTGGCGTCGATCGGCCCGGTGCAGGTGCTCGCCACGGGCGACATCGACGCCGACGCGGTCCGCAAGCGGATCGAGGCCCGGCGCTCGGAGCTTCAGGCGGAGGTCGAGCGGGGTGAGAAAAAGCTCGCCAACAAGGGGTTCGTCGACAAGGCACCGCCGGAGGTGGTGGAGGAAGAGCGTAAGAAGCTCGCGCAGTACCAGGCGGAGTTGGGGGAGCTGGGTTCCTAGTTCCTTGTTCCTTGTTACTAGGAACGAGCAACGAGGAACGAGGAACATGACTTCTTCCTTCGACGCGGAGCGTTACCTCAACTCTCTTCAGCCGCTCGGATGGCGCTTCGGCCTCGAGCGAATGCACCGGCTCACATCGGTGCTCGGCATGCCCCAGCACCGCTTCGCCTCGATCCACGTGGTCGGGACCAACGGCAAGTCCTCGGTCGCGCAGATGATCGCCGCATTGCTGGAAGCGCACGGGGTGAGTGCCGGAGCCTGCCTGTCGCCGCACCTCGTGCGCTGGTCCGAGCGGGTGCGGGTCCGCGGCCAGGAGATCGAGCCGGGGGCGTTTGAGGCGGCGGTCGAACGGACCGCGCAGGGGGCGGAGGTCGCGAATCGAGCTCTAGAGGAGGGCGATGCTGTGACCCAGTTCGAGGCGGCGACCGCCGCCGCCTTTGTCGCCCTGGCCGCCGCCGGCGTCTCGGCCGGTGTTATCGAGGCGGGACTGGGAGGGAGGTTGGACGCGACCAACGTGATCCCCTCGCGGGTCAGCGTGCTCACCTCGGTGGGACTCGACCACACGGAGTGGCTGGGGGAGACCGAGGCCGAGATAGCGGGCGAGAAGCTCGCGGTGCTCCGCGATCACTCCGTGCTCGTCACCGGTGCGCTCAGCGACGAGGTCGACGCGCTTGCCGCCGACACCGCACGACAGCGCGGGGCGCTGCACGTGCGAGCGCCGCTCGACCCCGGGCCTGAGATCGCGCTGCGTGCCCCGGGCGCTTTCCAGCGCCGCAACTTCGCCTTGGCTGCCGCGGCCGCCGAGACCTTCCTGGGGAGCCTGGAGTCCGACGCGGTGCGCCAGGTGGCCGCCTCAGTGACTATCCCGGGGCGCCTCGAGGTGGTCGCGCGCGAACCGATGACGATCCTTGACGTGGCCCACAACCCGGATGGCGCGGCGGCGCTGGCCGAGGCGCTGCCGGGGGTCACCGGTGGCAAGCCGGTCTTCGCCTGCGTCGGCATCCTCGCCGACAAGGACGCCGAGGCGATGCTGCGGGCGCTGACGCCGGCGCTGGAGCACGTGGTCTGCACCGAGCTTCCGGCCGCCCGCCTGCGGGCCAGCGGCCGCCCCGGCGCCCGTTCCCGGCCCGCCGCCGAGCTGGCGGAAATTTGCAGCCGGTTGGACCTGGCGGCGGAGATCGTCGCCGAGCCGGCGGCGGCGCTGGCGCGCGCCCGCGAACTTGCCGCGGCGCGCGATGGCGTCGCGCTCGCCGCCGGTTCCCATTACCTTCTGGGGGCGGCATGGACAAGGAAGCACGCTCAGAGCTTCTCTCGATGATGGGCCTGGTCGCCGCCGCGGTAGCGGTGGTGATCCTGGTCTTCTTCGGTATCGGCTACCTGTTCGGCAGGATGTTCCTGTGAGCGCCCGCGTGGCGGGCACGAACTCCACCGCGTGTGAGCGGGCGAGCGCGCCCAGAGGGCTGAGAAAGGGGTTCGTGCCCCTCGTGCCGAAGTAGACTGGCCCGCTCCCCTCCAGGGAAAACGCATGCAACTGGCGATTTTCGGCATCAGCAACGGCGGCCTCAACCTGGTCGCAAACCTATTCGTGATGGCACTGGTCATCGTCTGGCTAGCGCTGATCGTGTGGACCTATTTCGACGCCCGCAGGCGGATCGAGGACTCGGTCCTGGTCGTCTGCGCCACCGCCGCTTCGCTGTTTCCCTACATCGGCACCTTCGTGTACTCGATCCTGCGCCCGCCGGAGTTCCTCGACGACGCCAAGGAGCGTGAGCTGGAGATCAAGGCGGCCGAGCTGCGCGTGCGCCAGCTCTCCGAGCTTGCATGCCCGAACTGCAACTACCCGGTCGAGAAGAGCTACCTGCGCTGCCCCAACTGCCAGCGTCGCCTCAAGGACCCCTGCGAGAGCTGTGGCAAGCCCGTCGACCCGCGCTGGGCGCTCTGCCCCTACTGCGAGACCGCGTTGCCCGGCCGCCAGCCCCAGCCGCGGAAGGCCGAGCCGGGGCAGCGAAAGCCGACCCGCGGAGCGCCACAGCGACCTGCGTCCCGTCGCACGGCGGCGGCGCAGAGGTCCGCGAAGCGCACCGCCTCGCCAACCGCCGGGAAGGGCGAGCCGAGCGCCGCCGACGGCGGTCCGGCCGAGGCGCCTGAGCGGCCCCGGGCGGCCCGCCGCAAGTAAGTTGGACCACTAGCGCATGTCGCGCACCCTGATCCTCGTCAAGCCGGATGCCTTCGAGCGTGGCCTCACCGGCGAGGTGATTGCCCGCTTCGAGCGCAAGGGCCTGCGGCTGGTGGCGCTGAAGCAGGTGCAGATCGATGAGCAGTTCGCCGGCGTCCACTACGAGGAGCACACCGAGAAGCCATTCTTCGGCGAGCTGGTCGAGTTCATCACCCAGGGGCCACTGGTCGCGATGGTGATGGACGGCCCCGACGCAGTCGCGGCGGCGCGGCAGGTGATCGGCGCCACCAATCCACTCGAAGCCTCCCCGGGGTCGATCCGTGGCGATTACGCGATCGAGGTCACTTTCAACCTCGCCCACGGCTCCGACTCCGACGAGTCCGCCGAGCGCGAGATCGAGATCTGGTTCCCGGAGCTTCAGGGCTGAAGGTCGTCCTCGCCTCGCGGTCTCCGCAGCGCCGCGAGCTTCTCGAGCGGCTCGGATTGCTGTTCGAGGTTGTGGTGCCGGAGGTCGAGGAGGTCGGCGAGGGCGACCCGGCCGAGGCGGTGCTGGAGAACGCACGTCGTAAGGCGGCCGCGGCGAACGCCCCCGATGCGCTGGTGATCGGCTGCGACACCGATGTCGTCGTCGACGGCCGCGCGCTCGGCAAGCCCAGCGATCAGGCAGCCGCCCGCGAGTTCCTCGAGCTGCTCTCCGGTCGTTCCCACGAGGTGCTGAGCGGCCTGGTCCTGTTGGGACCCGAGCCGGACCGCATCCGCGATGGGGTTGCCAGAAGCGTGGTCACGTTTCGCACCCTGGGTGCGGAGGAGCTGGACCGCTACCTCTCCTCAGACGAGTGGCGCGAACGGGCCGGCGGCTACGCGATCCAGGGGCTCGGCTCGACCCTCGCCGAACGGGTCGAGGGCGACCTCGCGAATGTGATCGGGCTGCCGCTCGCGCTGCTGCTCGAGCTGGCGCCGGAGGTGGCACCGTCATAAATGCGGCGGCTTCGCCGCCTGACAGTGGTTCAGGGCCGGTGCCGCAGGCGCCGGCACGT
Organism: Solirubrobacterales bacterium; assembly: GCA_038329895.1. GTDB lineage: Bacteria > Actinomycetota > Thermoleophilia > Solirubrobacterales > 70-9 > Mayfieldus. The sequence goes on from JBBQNM010000048.1 coordinate 10,700, forward strand.
GCATGTCAGGCTGCGCAGCAGCCGCAAGTGATGTGCCGGCGCGCAATTAACCTGGGCACGATGTTTCGCGCACTTTGCGCCAAATTGGCGCCAGCGACCGTTCGCTAGACTTCGCCCGGCGTTTCGCCCCAGAAATCGCAGATGCCGGCGAGCGCTAGGCGCCCGTTGGGTCGTCAGGCGCGACCCGACAACCCTCACCTAAAGAGCTTTCCCGAAACCCAACGCATGGGCGTACTCAGCTACCTGACCGGACTCGGCGGCCGCGATATGGCGGTCGATCTGGGAACGGCCAACACGCTCGTCTACGTGCGCGGCCGCGGGATTGTGCTCTCGGAGCCCTCGGTCGTCGCGATCGACTCCCGCAGTGGCGCCGTGCACGCGGTTGGCATCGAGGCAAAGCGGATGCTCGGTCGGACGCCCGGCACGATCAGCGCCATCCGGCCGCTCAAGGACGGCGTTATCGCCGATTTCGACGTCACCGAGCAGATGCTGCGCCACTTCATCAACAAGGTCCATCAGAACCGCTTCGCGCATCCGCGCGTCGTCGTCTGCGTTCCCTCCGGCGTCACCGGGGTCGAGAAGCGGGCGGTCGAGGAGGCTTGTCTATCGGCGGGGGCCCGCCACGCCTACCTGATCGAGGAGCCGATGGCGGCGGCGATCGGCGCCGGCCTGCCGGTCGCCGAACCGACCGGTTCGATGATCGTCGACGTCGGCGGAGGCACCAGCGAGGTGGCGGTTATCTCGCTCGGCGGGATTGTCGTCTCGCAGTCGATCCGGATCGGCGGTGACGAGCTCGATGAGGCGATCGTCAACTACTGCAAGCACGAGTACAAGCTGATGATCGGCCAGCAGACCGCGGAGGAGTTGAAGCTGGAGGCGGGCTCGGCTTCGCCGCTGCCCGAGGAGGTGCGGGCTGAGATCCGCGGCCGCGACCTCGTCTCCGGGCTGCCGCGCACGATCAGCCTCACCTCCGAGGAGGTCCGCGGCGCGCTCGAGGAGCCGCTCGGCCAGATCATCGGTGCGGTCAAGGACACCCTCGACCGCACCCCTCCCGAGCTTGCCGGTGACATCATGGACCGGGGCATAACGCTGGCCGGGGGCGGTTCTCTGCTGCAGGGACTAGAGCAGCGACTGCGCGACGAGTGTCAAATGCCTTGCCAGCTGGCCGAGTCGCCACTGACCTGTGTGGCCGTTGGCTCCGGTCTTTCGCTGGAGGAGTTCGAGGCTATCCACCGCGCAAGCAAGAATTCGGGGTCGAAGCAATATCGGTAAACCCCAAGAGACTTAGGTCCTCTTCGTGTATCGAAAGCAAGTCCGCCGCCGTAGAGCGGTACTGGCGCTACTAATCATCAGCTCCTTCGCGCTGCTGACCGCGACATACGGCCAGCAGTCCGGTGGGCTGCAGCGAGGCGTGAGCGCCGTCTTCGGGCCTCTCCAGGAGGGCGCCGACCGCGCGCTGAAACCGGCTCGCGACACGATCAACTGGTTCGACGAGACCTTCGCCGCCCGCGGTGACAAAGCGCGACTTCAGCAGGAGGTCCAACAGCTGCGCACCAAGGCTGCGGCCGGCGAGACCGCCCTGTCGGAGAACAATCAGCTGCGCAAGCTGCTCGGTCTGCACCGGGCCGGCGAGCTGCCACTGGGGTTTAAGCCGGTAACCGGCCGGGTGATCGCGCGCTCGCCGACGGTCTGGTACTCGACCGTGACCATCGACCACGGCACCAGCGCCGGGGTCAGCGTCAACGACCCGGTCGTGAGTGGCGATGGGTTGGTCGGTCGCGTCACTTCGACGACCGGCGGGACCGCCCAGGTGACGCTGATCACCGACCACACCAGCGCCGTCTCGGCGAAGGTCGTCCCGTCGGGGATCCAGGGCGTGATTCGGCCCGAGGTTGGCAACCCCAGCGATCTGGTCCTCGACTTCATCGACTCCAGCAAGCACGTGCAACAGGGTCAGACCGTTGTCACCTCGGGCTGGACGGCGCGCGGGCTCTCCTCGTTCTATCCCTATGGGATTCCGCTCGGCAGGGTGACTCAGGCCACGATCGCCGAGCAGGAGGCGAGCCAGCAGGTCCATGTGCGGCCGTTCGCCGATCTTCGCCAGCTGGAATTCGTCCAGGTGCTAACCAAGTGATCGTCACGCCGCGCATCCTGGTTCGCATCGTCGCGATCGTGCTGATCGCCGTGCTGCTCCAGCTCTCCTTCTTCTCGCAGGTGGAGCTGTTCCGCACCAGCCCCGACGTCCTGCCGGCGGTCGTCGTCTCGCTCGGCCTGCTCGGGGGAAGCCTGACCGGCGCGGTGACCGGATTCTCGGTCGGCCTGCTGGTCGACTGCCTGCTCGTCGAGGCGCTCGGTGCCACCTCGCTGGTGCTGCTCTCGGTCGGCTATCTGGCTGGTCTGTATCGCGAGCGCTTCGACATCACCAACTCGCTCACGCCGCCGCTGCTCTGCATGGTGCTCACCCTGGTCGCGGAGCTGTCGTTCGCGGCCGTGCAGCTGATGCTCGGAGTCGACGCTCCGGTCAGCACGCTGGTGATCCGCGACGTGGCGATCAAGAGCATCTTCGCGTTCTTCCTCGGCATTCCGATCTACATCGGCATCCGCCGCATCCTGCGTCCGGCGCTGATCGAGGACCGAGCGGTGCGGCAGCGGGCGCAGCCGAGGATGATCGGGGCATGATGCCCGGCACCGCGACCCCGCACACCTGGGTGCCGCGCATGGCACGGCGCATCCAGCGCCCGCAGGGCGCGATGCGAGCGCGAAGCGCGAGTTCCTCGGGCTTGCCTTTGGCACCACCAAAGGCTTCGCTAGCGCCGAAGGCGCGTGCGAGCGCGAAGCGCGAGATCCTCGACCTGCTCGGCCATGCGCGCCCCCAGGCGCACGCGGCCACGGAGCCGAACATCTGATGTACATCCGCAACGACGACAGGCGACCGACGATGAGCTCGGGGTTCGCTCTGCGGGTGGCGATCCTCGGCGGCGCCGCACTGGTGATGTTCGCGGTGATCTTCTTCCGGCTCTGGTACCTGCAGGTGCTCTCGGGCGACAAGTACCTGGCCGAGGCGAACAACAACCGCATCCGCGAGATCAGGGTGACCGCGCCACGCGGCGAGATCCTCGACCGCAACGGTCACGTCCTGGTCGAGAACCGCACCAGCCTGGCGCTTCAGGTCAACCCGCAGAAGCTGCCGGGCCATGTCCGCGAGCGCCGCGCCGAATTGGCGCGGCTGGGCCACGCCGCCGGAATCCCGGTGCGCCGCATGCGGCGCGACATGTCCGAGCAGCTCAAGGTGTCGCGGAGCGCACCGGTCACCCTGCAAAGGGACGTCGACTACGACCTCGTCTACTACCTGCAGGAGCACCAGGCCGACTTCCCCGGCGTCGCGGTGCAGCGCGTCTTCGTGCGTCGCTATCCGGACGGCACTCTCGGGGCGCACCTGTTCGGCAACGTCGGCGAGATCAACGAGGCCGAGCTGAAGGAGCCCCGCTACAAGGGCCTGAAGCCCGGCGATCTGATCGGCCAGGATGGCGCCGAGTACGAGTACGACCGCTACCTGCGCGGCCGTCCCGGCGAGACGCGCGTGCAGGTCGACTCGCTCGGCCGGCCTACCCCCGGAGGCGAGCTGAGCTCGGTTCCGCCGAAGCCGGGCGACAACCTGCAGCTCAGTATCGACGCGGGCGTCCAAGGGGCAGGTGAAGCCGGCCTCGCGGCCCGCGGCCTACCCGGAGCTTTCGTGGCCATGGACGTGCGCAACGGCCAGGTGCTGGGGCTGGGCTCCTTCCCGACCTTCGACCCCTCGATCTTCACCAAGCCGATCACGCCCTCCCAGTACAAGGATTTGACTTCGCAGACGACGGATGCTCCGCTCACTGACCGCGCGATCCGCGGCCTATATCCGACCGGGTCCGCGTTCAAACCGATCACCGCGATGGCGGCGCTGGCCGGCGGCGTGATCACTCCTTCCACTCCGATCACCGACACTGGTGGATTGACGGTCGGCGGCATCACCTTCCGCAACGCCGGCGGCGGCGCCTACGGGACCCTGTCGCTGCCGAGCGCGCTGCAGGTCTCCGACGACGTCTTCTTCTACACGCTGGGGCTGCGGATGAACGGCACCCTTCAGCTGCAGAAGTGGGCTCACCGCTTCGGGCTCGGGAGCCCGTCGGGCATCGACCTTCCAGGAGACTCCAGCGGCCTGATTCCCAGCCCCTCCTGGCGCAACCGCCTCTACCGCAAGGGCCTCACCGATCGACCCTGGTCGGCGGGCGACAACATCAACCTCTCGGTCGGCCAGGGTGACGTGCAGGTTGATCCGCTGCAGCTCGCCGACGCCTACGCGGCGATCGGTAACGGCGGCACCCTGGTGCGCCCCCACGTCGGGATGCAGGTGGTCGACACGGCGGGTCGCGTCGTTCAGGAGCTCAATCCTCCGCCACGCCGCCACATCCCGATCAATCCCGAGTACGGCAGCGCGATCCTCGACGGGCTGCACAAGGCGGCGCAGAGCCCAGGGGGCACCTCCTACGCGGTGTTCGGGGGCTTCCCGGTTCCGGTGGCCGGCAAGACGGGCACCGCCCAGCGCACGGGTCAAGAGGACCAGTCCTGGTACTCGGTGCTCGCCCCCTACCCCAATCCGCGCGTCGTGGTCACGGTGACCGTCGAGCGGGGAGGCTTCGGGGTCGACTCGGCCGCCCCGATCGCCGAGCAGATCCTCTCGCAGTACTTCCATGCGAAGGCGCGCGCGGTGGGCGCCGCCAACGGCGGGAGCCAGTACTGATGTACGCGACCGCAACACGACGCTCACGGCCGGTGCCGTTCAGCACCCGCCCCGGAATCGCCGAGCGGCTCGGGATCCCCTACATGGACCCGTTGCTGCTGCTCGCCGCGGTGGCGCTGGCGGGCTTCAGCATCTTCACGCTCGCCGAGGCGACCCTTCACGACGTCCCCGGCTCGCCGTACTACTACGTCGAGCGCCAGAGCATCTACGCGGGCCTCGGCCTGCTGGGGCTGTTCCTGCTGACCCAGATCGACTACTCCCGCTTCCGCGAGCTCCGGGTCGGCATCTACACGATGATGTTCGCCAGCATCGGGCTCGTATTCGTGTTTGGCGCCGCCGCACGTGGTTCGCGGCGCGCATTCAATCTTCCGTTCTTCAACTTCCAACCGGCCGAGTTGGGCAAGGTCTTGCTCATCATCGCTCTCGCCGGTTTCGTCATCGACGGCGCAAGGCGCGGCTCGCCGCGCCAGCGGTCGGCCCGCTATTTGTTGCTCGGGCTTGCTCCCGCTGCGCTGATCTTTTTGCAACCCGACCTCGGCACGTCATTGGTGTTCGGGGTCGTGACCCTCGCGGTGATGTTTCTGGCCGGGGTCCGCTGGAGCCACTTCTTGGCGATAGCAGCGGGCATCGCGGTCATGGTCACCGCGGTGCTGGTCGTCGCGCCGGCGGTTGGAACGCCGGTCCTCAAGGGCTACCAGGAGCAGCGACTGACGTCGTTCCTGCACCCCAGCCGGGACCCGCGCGACGCGGGTTACCAGCAGAAGCAGGCCACGATCGCCATCGGCTCCGGGGAGAAGACCGGGCGCGGCGATCAGGCCACACAGACGCGGCTCGACTTCGTCCCCGAGAGGACCACGGACTTCATCTTCGCCGTGGTCGGGGAACGCTTCGGATTCCTCGGAGCCGCGTTTGTCCTATCCCTATTCGCCCTGCTTATCTGGCGGGCGCTGCGGATTGTGACGCTCTCAAAGAACTTGTACGGAACCCTGGTCGCTGGCGGGATAACCGCCATGCTGATGTTCCAGGTATTCGTCAACGTCGGGATGAGCCTCGGGATCATGCCCATCACGGGCATCCCCCTGCCGCTCATGAGCTACGGAGGTTCCTCCGTGCTGGCCACGTTCTTGGCCATCGGCGTGCTGGAGAGCGTTCACATGCATGCTCGCCTCAGCCAGAAGAGCAGGGATAACTACTGATCTTCGAACTGAGCTGAGGTTATGAAAAAGACAATTCTGGTTTCCGCCGACAAAGGCGAGACGCGGGTGGCCGTGCTCGAGGCGAGCAAGGACCAAAAGCCCGAGGTCGCAGAGCTCTACGTGGAGCGTCGCGGCCGCCGCTCGATCGTTGGCAACATCTACATAGGCAAGGTCGACAACGTGCTTGCCGGCATGGAGGCGGCGTTCGTCGACATCGGCCTGGAGCGAAACGGCTTCCTGCACGTCGACGAGATCGTCCTGCCCGGCGGCGAGGCGGGTCCGAGGCGCGGACGCGGACGCGGCCGCCGCATCACCGAGCTGCTCAAGTCCGGGCAGGAGATCATCGTCCAGGTCGTCAAGGACCCGCTGAAGACGAAGGGTGCGCGGCTGTCGATGAACGTCTCGATCGCCGGCCGCTATCTCGTCTATGCGTCGCAGGGAAGCGGCGTCGGGGTCAGCCGCCGGCTCGCCGACGGTGAGCGCGAGCGGCTTCGCAAGATGGTCGAGCGCACCTACAAGGGCCCCGGCGGGCTGATCGTGCGCACCGCCGCGCACGGCGCCAAGAAGGCCGACTTCGTGCGCGAGATCGACTACCTGCACAAGCTCAACGACGTGCTCGAGCGTCGCGTCAAGGGTGCCAAGGCCCCGGCCCTGGTGTTCCAGGAGGCCGACCTGCCGGTGCGGGTGCTGCGCGACGTCTTCCTGAGCGACTTCGAGCAGGCGATCATCGACTCGCCAAAACAGCACGAGCGGGTCACCGGCTTCTTCCAGCGCACCGCGCCGGAGCTGGTCAAGGGCGTCGAGCTGTACAAGGGCAAAAAGCCCCTGTTCGAGAAATGGGCGGTCGAAGAGGTGATCCTCTCGACCCTCCAGCGCCGGGTCGACCTGCCCTCCGGCGGCTATCTGATGATCGACTACGCCGAGGCGCTGACCGTGATCGACGTCAACAGCGGCAGCTTCACCGGTCGCGGCAGGGGCGGCCTGGAGGAGACGATCACGCGGGTCAACACCGAGGCGGCCGACGAGGTGGTGCGCCAGCTGCGGATGCGGGACATCGGCGGGATCATCGTCATCGACTTCATCGACATGGCGCACAGCCGTAACCGCGAGAAGGTGCTGAAGACGCTGCGCAGGGCGCTCGACGCCGACAAGTCGAAGAGCTACGTGGTCGAGGTCTCGCCGCTGGGCCTGGTCGAGATGACGCGCCAGAACGTCACCGACGGTGTCCGCGAGATCCTCACGGTTCGCTGCCCGACCTGCGACGGCGACGGGGTGGTGCTCTCAGAGGAGACCGTTGCGCTCGAAGGGCTGCGCAAGTTGCGCGAGGTCGTCGCGAAGGACTCCAAGCCGGACGCCTACCTGATCCGGGTTCACCCGAAGGTCGCCGCGGAGCTGATCGACCCGCATAGCGGGTTGGCGGCCCTGGAGGAGGAGACCGGCAAGGAGTTTCACTTCGAGGGCGGCGAGGCGCTTCCGATCGACACCTTCGAGATCGTCGAGACGGGCAGCAAGGCGCAGATCGTGGAGCGTGCGCTGCCGTTCAAGGTCGGCGAGGAGGTGCTGGTGACGATCGAGGAGCCGCACATGTACAACGCCGACGACGCGGTCGCGCGGGTCGACTCCTACATCGTCAGCGTTACCGGCGGCGGCCCGTTCGTCGGCGAGCGCAAGCTGGTGCGGATCGAGCGCGTCGAGCGCTCCGCGGCGGTGGCCTCGCTGCCGGGGGTGGAGGTCTCCGGCAACGGCGCCGGCGATGGGAAGGAGGACGGCGACGGGCTA
>JBBQNM010000049.1:0-18445 GCA_038329895.1 Solirubrobacterales bacterium
GTGATCCGCCGCCTGGACTGCGTCCTTGAGCCCACCAAGCAGGCTGTCCTGGAGAAGCACAAGCAGTTAGCGGGCAAGATCGAAAACGTTGAGCCTGTCCTCCAGGCGGTGGCCGGCCAGCAGTTCTACAACACGAGCCCGCTCACGTTCACCAAGCTGCTCGACGACCCCAACACGATCGCCGATTCCCTGCAGCTGTATGTCGGGGGCTTCTCCGACGCGGCCAAGGACGTAATCGACAAGTTCGACTTTGGCGTCCAGATCGACCGGCTTCGCAGGGCCAACATCCTTTACCAGGTCATCGGCAAGTTCGCGGACATTGACCTTCATCCGGAGGCGGTGTCGAACATCGAAATGGGCTACCTCTACGAGGAGCTCATCCGCAAGTTCTCGGAGCTGTCCAATGAGACCGCCGGAGAGCATTTCACTCCGCGCGAGGTCATCCGGCTCATGGTCAACCTCCTGTTCATCGACGATGCCGACAACGTTCTCACGAAGCCGGGCATCGTCAAGACTCTGTGCGATCCCGCCTGCGGCACGGGCGGCATGCTGTCAGTCGCCGAGGACCGCCTGCGCGCCCTCAATCCACAGGCGCGGCTTGAGGTTTTCGGGCAGGAGTTGAACGCCGAGACGTACGCGGTCTGCCGGTCGGACATGATGTTGAAGGGCCAGGACGCATCGCACATCACGTACGGCAACTCCTTCTCCGAAGATCACCACGAGGGCGAGCGGTTCGACTACCTACTCGCCAACCCACCGTTTGGTGTCGAGTGGAAGAAAGTCCAGGGTGCGGTCCGCAAGGAGGCGGAGACGAGAGGCTTCAATGGTCGCTTCGGCGCCGGGTTGCCGCGCATCAACGATGGCTCGTTCCTCTTCCTGCAGCACATGATCTCCAAGATGAAGCGACCCGAGGAAGGCGGGTCCCGCGTGGCGATCGTCTTCAACGGCTCACCACTGTTCACCGGCGCTGCTGGCTCCGGCGAGTCGGAGATCCGCCGCTGGATCATCGAGAACGACTGGCTGGAGGCGGTAGTCGCGCTGCCCGATCAGCTCTTCTACAACACCGGCATCTCCACCTACTTCTGGGTCGTGACCAACCGCAAGGCGCCCGAGCGCCGCGGCACGGTCCAGCTCGTCGATGCCCGCCAGTACTTCGTGAAGATGCGTAAATCGCTGGGAGAGAAGCGCAAGCAGATCTCCGGCGCGCAGATCGAAGAGATCACGCGGCTCTACGGCGACTTCGCCGACGGAGAAAAGGTCAAAATCTTCCCCAACGAGGCGTTCGGTTTCCTGCGGATCACCGTGGAGCGGCCGCTCCGACTGCGGTGGGAGGTCACGGAAGACACCGTTGCCGCGGTCCTCGCGGCCAAAGCCATCCAGAAGCTGGCCGACAAGGTGCAGCTCGCAGTCCGCGAGCTGCTGGAGGCGCATCGAGGTGCTCAGTTTGCGACAGAACGGGATCTGGTCAAGGCTCTGGGATCTGCGGCGACCGGTCTTGGACTAGCCGGACCCGCCCAGAAGGCCATCTGGTCGGCGCTATCCCTCCGTGACGAGGGCGCCCCAGCCATCACAGACCGCAAGGGCAGCCCTGAGCCAGATCCCGAACGTCGCGACAACGAGAATGTCCCACTGCCCGCGCTGCCGGTGTCCTTTGCCGAGGATCCGACAGAACGTTTCGCGACGCTGGGGTATCGGACGGCAGTCGATGACTACATGCACGATGAGGTCCTGCCTTACGTCCCGGAGGCGTGGGTTGATTACGACCGCACCAAAATCGGATACGAGATCCCGCTAACGCGGCACTTCTATAAGTACGTGCCGCCACGGCCATTAGATGAGATCGACGCCGAGATAAAGGCGCTGGAGGACGAGATCCAGAGGCTATTGGCCGAGGTTGCAGGGTGAGCTGGCCAAACGCGCGACATACGGCACTACGTCGGCTGTTTCGACGCCGCGACGTAACCGGTCGGAGCGACTTGCCATTGCTATCGGTGTATCGAGACCTTGGCGTTGTCCCTCGCGAAGGACGTGACGACAACTTCAACAAGCCTGGCGAGAACCTCGATGCCTATCGGGTCGTTCGACAAGGCGATCTTGTTCTGAACAAGATGAAGACGTGGCAAGGCTCGCTCGGAATATCCAATTATGAGGGCATCGTCAGTCCGGCATATTTCGTCGCAGAGCCCCTAACGCCCGACGACCCAGCCTTCCTTCACCACATGGTGCGCTCTCAACGGTTGATCGGCGAATATGAAGCACGATCAAAAGGCATCAGGCCGTCGCAATGGGACCTCCCCTGGGAAGAATTTCAAGGCATCACCGTGGATCTCCCGCCCGTCGAGGTCCAGAGGGCAATTGCCGGCTACCTGGACCGTGAGACGGCCAGGCTCGATGCCCTGATTGCCGCAAAACGGCGGATGGTGGAGTTGGTGATAACCAGGTTCACGGAGCGGGCGCGGCTGCTTTTGACTGGGGGAGCGGACGAGCGCAGCTGGCGTCCGGGCCCGTATTGGCTCGGGCCAGTTCCGCGTTCATGGGCGCCGACGAAAATAGCCTGGGACAAGCGAACCGGAAGCGGGACAACACCAAAAAGCGATCGAGTGGACTACTACACCTCCGCTGAGGGGGCGCCCTGGGTCACGACCAGTGAGCTGAGGGAGGTCGGGATATTTGACTCCACTAAACACGTCACTAGTGAAGCGCTTCGTGATTACTCGGCGTTGACGCTGTTCCTGCCCGGCACCGTTCTGGTGGCGATGTATGGGGCCACGGTAGGAAGGATCGGCATTCTGCGTGTTGCGGCGGCCACAAATCAAGCGTGTTGTGCGATCTGGGGCGATGGAGAACTCGACCAAGACTTCATGTTCTGGTGGCTGCGCGCATTTCGGTCCGAGTTGGTCCAGATGGCATATGGGTCGGGGCAACCTAACATCAGCCAAGAGACAATTCGGTCACTGCGTATCCCGGCGCCCAACGTTGCCCGGCAGCAGGCTGTCGCAGGTGAGGTCGCGCGGGAAGCGGAACTTCTATCGGGCCTCACTGGATCCCTGAATACTCAAATCAAACTCCTCCAAGAGCGTCGCCGGGCCCTCATCACTGCGGCGGTCACCGGTGAGCTCGATATCCCGGAGGCCGCATGAGTTCAGTGACCGAGAGACTGTTGGAGGATGAGATCACCGCTTATCTCGTTGCCCATGGTGGCTACCGGGCGTGCAAGGTCGGGACTGAGCCAGAGTGGCGACAAGATTTCGAGGCGAAGTCGGGCCTGGATACAGTCGAGCTCTTTGCGTTTATCGAGCTGACCCAAGGTTCCGAGTGGGCCGAGCTGGTCAAGGCACACGGCGGTGAGGAAGAGTTCGCGCGCCAGAGGTTCGTCCATCGGCTGTCACAACAGATCGACGAGCGGGGGACCGTTGACGTTCTCCGTCACGGCGTTCGGGATCAGAACGTGGAGATCCGCCTCGCTTATCGCAAGCCCGCCTTCGGCGTCGCGCCCGAGCTGGTGGCCCACTACGACGCCAACCGACTGACGATCACACGACAACTGCCGTTCGACCTGGAGTCCAACAAGACGCTTGACCTCTGCCTGTTTCTTAACGGTCTTCCGGTCGCGACGGCCGAACTCAAGAACCACCTCACGGGCCAGAACATCGAGCAAGCGATCGAGCAGTACCGCAATGACCGCGATCCCAAGAACGTCACGCTTGCTCGTCGCGCACTCGTCCACTTTGCCGTCGACCCGGATGCGGCCGCGATGACCACCCGGCTGGACGGAAAGTCGACGCGGTTTCTTCCGTTCAACCTCGGCCACAACCTCGGCAAGGGCAATCCGCCGAACCCCGACGGCCACCAGACGTCCTACCTGTGGGAGGGCGTCTGGACCAAGGACGCCTGGCTTGACATCCTCCACCGCTTCATCCACGTCGACCGCCCCGCGAAGGGATCGGTCATAGCACGTCGCGCAGCCGAGACGGTCATCTTCCCCCGCTACCACCAGTGGGACGCGGTGCTTAAGCTCCAGGCCGACGTTGCCGCGAATGGCGCCGGCCGCTCGTATCTCATCCAGCATTCGGCCGGATCGGGCAAGTCCAACACGATCGCCTGGGCGGCGCACCGCCTCTCGACGCTCCACACCGCGGACGACCGCAAGGTCTTCGACAAGGTCGTGGTCATCACCGACCGGGTCATCCTCGACCGCCAACTCCAGGAAACCATCTACCAATTCGAGCACGCCCGCGGCGTGGTCGTCAAGATCGACGAGAACTCCACGCAGCTCGCCGAGGCGTTGGCCGGGGAGCAGGCCCGCATCATCATCACCACCCTGCAGAAGTTCCCGTTTGTGATCGGCAAGATCGGAGATGTCCCGGCCCGCAACTACGCGGTGGTCATCGACGAGGCGCACTCATCCCAAACCGGTGAGGCGGCCAAGGACTTGCGGCTGGCCCTTGGGGCAGGCGAAGAGCAGGAGCTCACCGCGGCCGAAGCGGAGGACGCTGGCCTGCTCTCGACTTCCATCGATCCCGTCGAGGAAGCCCTCGCGCGATCCGTCGGGGCGCGCAGTGGCCGGCACTCGAATTTGTCGTATTTCGCCTTCACCGCTACCCCCAAGGGTCGGACCCTGGAGATGTTCGGCCAACTGAATCCGCAAACCCAACTCCACGAGCCGTTCCACCTCTACTCGATGCGCCAGGCCATCGAAGAGGGCTTCATCATGGACGTGCTCGCGAATTACACGACCTACCAGACCTTCTGGAAGATCGAGAAGGCGACCGAGGAAGACCCCGAGTACGACGCCAAGAAGGCACGACGGGCGATCGCTCGCTTCGTGAGCTTGCATCCCCATCACCTCGCGCAGAAGGCCGAGATCATCGTTGAGCACTTCCGCCAGCACACGTGTAAGGAGATGGGAGGCCTGGCCAAGGCGATGGTCGTGACATCGTCGCGGCTCCACGCGGTCCGCTACAAGCAGAACATCGACAAGTACATCAAGGAGAAGGGCTACGCGGACATCAAGACCCTGGTCGCCTTCTCCGGAAGGATCGACGACGGCTCCGGGAAGCCACTGACAGAGACCAACATGAACGGTTTCCCCGAAGCCCGCACGGCCGAGGAGTTCGGGACCCCCGAGTTCGGCGTGCTCATCGTCGCCGAGAAGTTCCAGACCGGATTCGACCAGCCGCTCTTCCACACCATGTACGTCGACAAGCCGCTCGTCGGGTTGGCTGCTGTCCAGACGCTCTCACGCCTCAATCGCATCCACCCTTTGAAAGAAAACACGTTTGTTCTCCGACTTCCGCAACGAAACGGAAGACGTAGTTGATGCGTTCGAGCGCTTTCACGGATGCACTGTGGCGCCACCGACGGATCCAAACATTCTCTGGGACACGAGGCGACGCCTCGATGATTTCGACGTTCTACGGCCGGAGGAGATCGAGGCCGCCATGGCCGCCCTGCTCGGTGCCGGCGCTTCCGATGAGAAGCGATCGGCCGAGACCTACGCCGCACTTGGCCCAGCCAAGACTCGCTTCGAGGAGATGAGCGATGAGGAGCGCCTGGAGTTCAGGGACGCCCTGACTCGCTTCGTCCGGACCTACTCCTTCGTCTCGCAGATCGCGGCCTTCACGGACCCCTCACTTGAGCGCGATTACGTGTATTGCCGAGCCCTTTCGCTCTACCTCCGCGACACGGGGACGGTCGAGCGACTCGACTTGGGTACTGAGGTCGAGCTGACCCACCTCCGGCACCAGATGACGTTCAGCGGTCCGCTGGAGCTGAGTTCAGAGGTCGGCGAGGTGCGTTCCTTCTTCGGGGAGGGCAAGGGGAGCCAGCAAGAGCTGGACATGGAGCACCTCTCCAGCATCGTCGAAGTGCTCAATGACCGATTCGGCACCGACCTAACCGACGTGGACAAGCTGCTGCTCGATCAGTTCGAGGAGAGCTGGGTCGCCGATGGCGAGCTGTCGGATCAAGCCCGTAACAACTCAATCGATAATTTCCGCTTGGTCTTCGACCGGAAGTTCCTCCAGACCATCGTCACGCGCGTCGACGCCAACGACGAGATCTACAAGAAGATCCTCGACGATGAGGACTTCCGTGCGACCATCGGCGGGTTCTACCTGCGAAAGGTCTACGAGCGGTTGCGTGAAGGTTCTCTACCGAGTGGCAGCACGCCCACGAGCGCGAGCGGACCATAAAGCAGTGCTCCGCCGAGTCCCGATTCCCTTACATCTAACAACCCCCCTACACTCGCCCCATGGCGAGCGAGGGATCTCGTCCGCTGCGCGAGGCCGTTGAGGAGGCGGCCAAGGCAGCCGAGACCGCTGAGTCCGGCCCGGCGACCGCACGTCGCCGCGGTCGTCCTTCCGACGTCTTCGGCGGCGAGATCCGGCGTCGCGACGTCTTTCCACTCCTCGTCCTCCACCTGATCCGCAAGGAGCCCTCCTACGGCAACCACCTGATCGAGGCGATTGAGGAGATCACCCAGGGCGTCGTCTCGGTCAACCCGAACACCATGTATCCGCTGCTCCGCAACCTCGAGGCCGACGGGATGATCGAGGGCAAGTGGGAGCACCCCGACCGCCGCACTCGGCGCTTCTACGAGATCACCAAGACGGGCGAGAAGGAGTACAAGCGGCTGGTCGAGGAGGTCGAGCCGTTCCTCGACTCGGTGATCCGCTCCGTGACTCTGATCAAGCGGGAGGTCTACGGGGGCGGCCGCAGTGGGTAACTAGGCTCCTTGAACGCTCAATCAAGGAGGCAGGTGATGGAGAAGCGAACGCTCGGCAGCGGTGACGCCGCGCTTGAGGTCACGGCGATGGGCCTCGGCTGCATGGGGATGTCGGAGTTCTACGGCTCCGCCGACGAGGACGAGGCGACTGCGACGATCCACCGCGCCCTCGAGCTGGGCATCGACTTCATCGACACCGCCGACATGTACGGGCCGTTCACCAACGAGCTGCTGGTCGGTCGCGCGATCGCCGATCGCCGCGACGAGGTCGTGCTGGCGACCAAGTTCGGAAACGTGCGCGACGCCGACGGCGAGCGGCTCGGCGTGCGCGGCGACCCCGAGTACGTGCGCGAGGCCTGCGACGCCTCCTTGAAGCGCCTCGACGTCGAGCACATCGACCTCTACTACCAGCACCGCGTCGACCCCACCACCCCGATCGAGGAGACCGTCGGCGCGATGGCGGAGCTGGTCGAGCAGGGCAAGGTCCGCCACCTTGGCCTCTCGGAGGCGGCGCCGGAGACCCCACCGGTGTCCTGAACTCATGGCGGCCCGCTTCTCCGTATATGTCATACAGCTACGGTCACGCTGCGCTCGATGCAAGGCGCGCCGCAAGCCTGGGATGCGTTGCTGCGTTTACGTCGGTTACACAAGTAGATCGCCCCAAGCGCGCCTCGCGCAGCATCTCGATCCTCCCCAGAATTTCAAGGCGACGGTCGTGACCAAATGCGGGGGAACTCTGCGGCCGGAACTCGCGTCAGGTCTCGTCTTTCGCACCAAAGAGGAGGCGATTGACGCAGAGGCCTCGCAGACGGCGTACCTCAAGGACCGGGGTTACACGGCCTTCGGTGATGCTCAGCCAAGGTGATTCCCCGAATCAATCGCGGAAGCGAGGGTGGCTCTTCGGGCCTCCCAGCGTCAGGCGGCGGTGGTGTTTCTGTTGCTCGGGCCGGTCGATGACTCAGAGGTTGCCGACCCGCCCTCTGCCGTGGTAATGACGATCGCACTGGCTAATCGGGTGATGCTCGACGTCGGTGCAATAGAAGTCGATCAGATGGATCCGGTAGTGGACGACCCCGAAGCGCGCGCGATTGCGTCGCTCAAACAGTGTGACCCGAGTCCTTCCCATGTAGCCGGCATCGCCGATCCCCCACGAGACACGGCAGCGACGCTTATTGAACGCAACCTTCCGCATGCAACTGATCGATCCTCCGGCGCGGTTGCTGTAGCTGTCGCTGAATCGGCGGTCTAGCAGGACGCGCGACGCATATCTGGCGGTGGAGCGGTTTAGACGCACCTTGTGGGATGCGCCGGCCGTTTGAGCAACAGCTGTCGCCACCAAGACGCCGATCAAGAGAGGCAGCACCCGCCGCGTGAGTCGCATCAGGCCGCCTTGTTTAAGGCACTTCATTCCAGCTCAGGGTGGGACCCAGCCGTGAACCGAACTTATGCCAGGTCACGTGGTAGACGCCGTGCTGGCCACTCGGGAAATTCCCGGCCCAGTCGACCTTCCCCACCCAGAGGTCTCCATCTGAGTGAAGGCCGTAGTTGTGGCAGCGCTTGTTGGCTGGGCCACGGACGCATAGCTTGTATCTCCCGCGAAAGCTGAACGTGGCGATTCTCAGATTCACCCGGCCACCGTTCACCGTGACGGATGTGCAGTAGTCACCGCTTGGGCTGCAATAGCTGTCGAGCGTGTCCGACGCACCGGCTTGACCGGGCAATACCAATGCTAGGGCGAGCGCCAACAGCCCGAGACTTATCCGGCAATACGTCATGCGGAGGAACCTATCCCGCGTTGCCACCGTAATGCAACCTGCTGCGGCGTGCCCCGGACCCGCGGCGAGACCATCAGGCAAGTGCGAGCGTCGCTTGCACGGGCGCGTGATCGCTAAGGCCCCGAGCAAGCACCTCATCCAGATACTCAGCGCGGGTCCGTGCCATGTCGAACTCACGCGACACGTAGACGTGCGCTCGTCGCTCTCGCTCTCGCTCTGGCCCTGCCGTCCTGCTCCCCTCGACTCAGGCCGCGTTGATAGCTCTCCTTGCGGGAGCTCGCAGCCGCACTTGTGAGGGCCGTCTGCCGGGCCTGCGCCTGCGCAGCGAGTGCATCGGCGCTGGTGGGAGCGCGCGAGTGCCCGATCGCATAGCCGCCGGCCGCGGCGCCCGCCAAGAGAACGAGGCGAGGAGACCGAAGATCCAACGGGCTCGTCCGCTGCTTTCCTGGGCCCCGCTCACGGGATCGAGTCCGAGAAGCCGGGGGCGTGGATACACATCGTGTAGGCCGTCGTGTTCATCGGTATTCCGAGACACCGGGCGGGGATCGCCGGTGCGGCCGCGGCCGCAGCGGCCGCTTGCTCAGCCGCGATTCGATCCGCTTCGGCCTGCGCCGCACTCCCGCCGTTCTGCGAGCCGGCCTTGGCGCCGGCCGCGCGACCCTGCTTGCGCCCTGCGATCAGCCCCCGGCTGGTCGCCTTGTCCCGTGCAGCACGGCGGGCTTTGGAGCGGGCCGCGCGGAACGCGCTGTCGCGAGCGTGAGCGCGGGCGGTGCGCGCCTGCTCCGCACTCGAGGCGGAGCCTGCGCCGGCGAAGTAGCCGCCCGCCCCGGCCACAGCAATCGCCACCGCAGCGAGTGCCACGAACAGAGCGGTCCGGCGACTCCGTGGTCCTCGTCGAGTTCCTACCTCGTCTTCAGGAAGCGGCTCGATCCTGTTCGTCATGTGCTGTCGGGCCCTGCCCGTTCCCCTCGGTGTCGGCTCGGCCACCCGGTGCAGGATGCCAGTGGCTCCTTACGGTCGTCGGGTACATACGATCACCCGATGCCCGAGCGTCGCGTTCTCGTGGTTGCAGGCGTGCTCCTGGTGACCGGCACGGGCGCCTGCGGTTATCTGATCGGCGCGGGCAGTGCTCCGAACGCCGCAGACGCGCGAACGGAGAAGGCGCAGGCGTACCTCCCGGCCTTCAGATCGGCCGCAGCTGGGGCCCGCCGTTCCTCCCGGGCCCAGGGGCAGCGCCGTGGGCTTGCCGCCGGCCGGGCGAGGGGACGGCGGCAGGGAGCGAGCATTGGCTCTGATCGAGGGCAGGCCGCAGCCAGCGACGAGGCGGCCCGGATCGCCGCCCAGCAGCAGGCCGCGACAGCTGCTGCCGTTCCCTCGCAGGGGAATTGCCACGTACCGTTATTCGTGCAGGGCTACTGCCCGACCCCCTCACAGATCGCCCAGGAAAACGCGGCGGAGGCCGCGGGAGGCTATTGAGCCGCCGAGGCATCCTCACCGTGGTCCTCGGCGTATGCGCCATAGCAGGCTTGGGAGTGGCTGGGTTGCTGATCGGGCAAGAACGGGCCCCGGACGCGAAGGACGCACGGGCGGCCCGCCGAGCCTCCTACGCCGAGGCGTTTCAGGCAGGCCAAGCCCAGGCACGCCAGCGCAGCTTCCACGCCGGCCACCGACAGGGAGCGAAGCGGGGCCGGTCTGCCGGGAGGCAATCGGGCTCACAGGATGGCGAGCGCGTCGGCACGAAGGCCGCGAGCGTGAGATCGGCGGCGCTGGCGCCCCCGCCCGCGGCAACTCCCGCGCCGGGAACCCCGGGTTCAACCGTCTGCGTCAAGTACCAGGACTACGTCCCCGGCGTGGGGTGCGTTCCCCCCGTAGCACCGGGGCAGACCGAGGCGCCGGTCAACTGCCCGCCCGGACAGGTGCCGGTCGGCACAACCGGCGCCTGCGGGAAGCCGTAGACGATCGCCCGCGACCTATCGGCGCGGCCAGCGGACACCTGTAGGCCTAGCTAAGGCGGCGTTACCGCCCGCGGTGGGGGAGCGCACGCCCCCGTCACGCCAACCGGCGCCTGGCCGGGCGGACACTCCGCGGGAGTCGCAGGCCGGACGATGACGCAGTACCCCATGTCGTATGAGTAGGGCGGGGGGCAGGACATGCCGCTTGGCGAAGGTCCGATCTGCCCGACCGGGTAATCGCTGGGGTTCGTAGAAGGCGCGGCTGCCGCCTGCTGTGCACTTGCCTGGTCCTGGCCGTCGCCAGAGCCCCGCGCCTGGCCGACCCTGCGGCCCTGGCGCCGTCCCCGACGGGTGCCCAGAGCGAGGCCGGCCGCCCGTGCCTGATTCCGGGCAGCGCGTTCCGATTTGATGCGGGCAGATAAATAGGAATCGGCGTAGGCGCTATGAGCGGCAACAGCGGTTGGGGCGACATTGCGGCCGAGTAGGTAACCGCCGGTCGCCGCGGCTGCTACGAGGGCCAGGGCGCCCACAACAACGGCCGCCGGTCGCATCACCGCGGCCAACAGCACCAGGCGGCGAGAAGCGCCGGATGCAACTGGGGTTCTCCCATCGGCCTCAATCGGATGACCGGCTTCCTAATAGGCGCCTCCGGGCCCGTGATAGTCCGGCGACCCGGGAGGCGCCTCGCACTGCGGGTCCGGCTGGCCCGGACCGCTCCCCGGAATGCAACCTCCGGGGGGGTTCGCCGGGCTGCACGGAGGTGCCCCCGGGATCTGAACAGGCACCTCTCCTGGCGGGCATCCGCCGTTGACACTCTGCGCGGCGACTGCCGCGGCGGCGGCCTGCTGCTGCTCGACTTCAGCCGTCCCGTCCGCTTCGCCGGCGCCTGCACCCGCACGAAGCCCGTTTTGCCGACCCTCGCTCATGCCGCGGTCCAACGCCCTCGCACGGGCCTTCTCCCGACTGTGCCCCTCGGCAGCATGTATCGCACCCGTCAACGCCGCCCGGCGCGCGGCGACTGCTTCCGTCGCCCTGGGCGCCTTCGAACCGCCCAGCAGATACCCGCCCATCGCCCCCGCCCCGATTAAGACGAGCACTGCGAGCGCAAGAGCGGTGTGCTTCATCTAGGCATCGACGAAGGCCGAAGGATCGCCGACGTACCAGGTCCGCGCCGGACTCACTTCGGCAGCGACACCTTGGTGGGGGCGCTTAGTCCGGCGTCCTCGAAGGCCTTGCGGTAGGCCTTCCTGTAGGCGGTGGGGTAGGTCTGCCCGTATCCGGCCTTGCGACCGGCCTTGAGCCCGACCGCGTAGCCCTGCGCCGCGCCCTTTGCGGCACCCCTATTCTGGCCTGCCGCAGCGCCGGCCGCGCGGGCGGCGTCGAGGTTCTCGCCGGTCGAGCGACCGAGGAAGTACCCGCCGACACCGAGACCGGCGGCAAGGAGAACGACCGCGCTAACGAAGACGGCCGTCCGAGTTCGTGCTCGCCCGTTCTCCGTCCGGCCAGTCGCTTCCCGGGGGGGCGCAGCTGAGCCTTCGGGCCCGCCACCCTGCCGGGTCGCGGGATCGGGCGGGGCCGGGAGGTCCCCCGAGGCGGCCTCAGTTCGGTCGGTCCAACCCCGCCCGCCCCAATACCGGCGCCGGCTGGTGTCGGACGGGTCCGGATACCAGCCTGCGGGCGGACCCTGCTCGGAGGTCGCGCTCGCGTCCTGAACCGAAGCCTGGATAGCGTCTCGCACGCGGTCCAGCTCCTCGGCCAGCTCATTCGTCTTCAGCTGGTTGGCCTCGGTATCGGTCCCGATGATCCGGACATCTGTGCCCTGTCCGGACTCTGTCAGCACCACCTCGATCTTCGGCGGGTACTCGACGGCCCCAGACCCGGCGTAGGAGACGATCCGATTGGGCTCGACCGCTTCGATGCGGAAGCCAAGACCGTCGATCGCATCGGCACACGCGACCGTCGCTTCCTCCAGCGGCAGATCGGTCTCAAATTCGCCGGTGAGGCTAGTCATGGGCTCTCCCCTCTCATTTGTCCCCCGAGTCCCATCTAGCCTCGCGGAGCGCGTGTGCGCCGTCAAGCGAGAACCGGCGCCCCAGGCGTCGCGACCGCGGTCGTTTTCCTCGTCGCGCCTCCAACCGCCTACCGGCGAGATTCGCGGATCGCCGCTCTGATCGCCTCCTCGGAGGGCATCGGGTCGTCGAGCCCCTCGAAGCGGCAGGCGGCGCGGAAGCCGTCGACCGCCATGTTCTCGGCCGCCGCTAGGTCCTGGTCGCCGCTCGGCACCACCCCGTCGGGGTCGGCCTCGTCCCAGAGGTCCTGTTGCGCTCGAGATAGGCGATCCACACCCCCAGCATGCCAGCGCCCCCAGGTGCAGGAATCTTCGCTACTTCCTTGCGTGGCGGGGCGCGGGGCGGATAGCGTTCGATCATGCGCAAATTTGTTCCGCTGATCCTCGCAGTCCTCCTTCTCATCGCCGGGATAACTGCGACCCAGGCCAGTGCCTCGCACTCATGCGGATTTGTGAGTCTTTCAAGCGGTGGTCTGGCCGGACCGATCCGGGCGAAGAACACGAGCTGCCGTATAGCGAAGCCACTGGCCCGCAGATGGCTGCGTGCCCGCTGCCTGACGGATGGCTCAGTATGCGACGTTGGCGTATCCGGCATCAGGTTTCACTGCCGCACGAACAACACAGTTGGCCTCCACACACGCTGCCACGCAGGGCGGCGAGTCGTCAGCTTCGCCAGCGACTGAAACCTCGCCAGTGGTCGTGCCCGTCGGCGCGCATAGAGGCGCGCATAGAGTCTGGCGCATGAGGCGAAAGCATTTCTCGCTCATCGCCATATGTGCCGTCCTCGTTTTGCCGACAGGGAATGCCACGGGGGCGCGGCGCGACCATGAAAGGCAGGCGCTCTGGGCTAGACACTGCAAACTACGGGCATCCGCTGTGGCGTTGGCGGCCAACATGTTCCCGGCGGACGGAGCGCAGTTCAAAGGTAGCCGAGGCGGTGCAGGAAGGTACGGAGCCGCCCGACAAACCTTGCGCCGCTGGGTCCCAAACCAGCCTCGCGGTTGTCCAGGTATCCGTGCCGCTTGGCCTTTCGAACCAGCCTGAAGCCCGGCGAACAGTCGCCGAGTAAGCACCGGTCCGCGACGTAGGCGGCCAAGATGGCACGGATGTCGCTGTGCCCCCTGCGGGTCCGGTACTTACGTCGCTGCGATGAGGAGCTTTGCTGGACGATCGCAGGGTACTGCCGGGTGACGTCGAGCATCTGCCCGACGCTGTAGCGCCAGGTCTGCGGCGGGTACTGAGAAAAGGCGTAGGCGGCGAACTTGTAGGCGAATCGATCGTCGCGCGTGAGGAACTCCAGGACCCCATCGTTTTCGGGGTCAGTGAAGCGGTAACCGGCGTTGAACCAGTCGTGCTTTAGGCCGATATAGGCATTGGTCGCCGCGTCATAGCGGTAGATCAGCGAGTAGGAGCAGCAATGCGCGCCTCCGGTGAAGATGTCAAAGACCGCTTCGGGATCTGGCGAGGCGTCGAGCTGCACCGCGTGGACCGAGCTCCGCTGGCCGAAACCACCGGGAAAGACCTCGCAGAAGTTGCAGCTCGGCCCCGGTTCCTCGGCCAGCAGGACCACCCCATTGCGGATGATCGTGACCCGAACGTGCTTGGCGTTGAAGCTCGACTCCGTGTAGCTCATCTGAACGGTCAAGCCGTCATTCGTCGCACTCTCCTGAGCGGCTCCCGCGGATGCGATCGGGCCAACCAGGAGGACGCTTAAGGCGACCACGATCAGAAGGAGTCCGAGTCTCGTGCTGCGGTGTCTCACCGAATCCCCTCGCCAGCCTACGTCGGGCGTGGCCATGTTGCAACCTTGTTGAATCCACTGGGTTGACGGCGGTGGCTTCGGCCTGAGAGCATCAGATCGAATATGACGGGGCTTGCAGAACAAGGCCAGAGCAGGGCAAGGTGCGCCACCTCGGCCTCTCGGAGGCGGCGCCGGAGACGATCCGCAAGGCGCACTCGACCCACCCGATCACCGCGCTTCAGACCGAGTACTCGCTCTGGACTCGCGACCCCGAGGACAACGGCGTCTTCGGGACCGTGCGCGAGCTGGGCATCGGCTTCGTCGCCTACAGCCCGCTTGGCCGCGGCTTTCTCACCGGTGAGATTCAGACCATCGATGACCTCGCCGACGACGACTTCCGGCGTGGCAACCCGCGCTTTCAGGGCGAGAACTTCGACCGCAACCTCGAGCTGGTCGAGCGGGTGAGGGAGATCGCCGTGGAGAAGGGCTGCACTGCAGGCCAGCTCGCGCTCGCCTGGGTGCTGGCGCAGGGCGAGGACATCGTCCCGATCCCGGGCACGACGAGCCCCGAGCACGTGGCCGAGAACGCGGCGGCGGTCGAGATCGAACTGACCGAAGACGACCTGGCGCGGATCGACGAGGCGGCGCCGCTCGGCGCCGCGGCGGGCGACCGCTATCCGGACATGTCGCCGGTGCACATCTAGCTTCGCGCGCTGCCCCTCCCGCCATCGGTTGCCGATCCGGAGCAAAGCCGGCACAAAGCGCTGGTGATTCGTGTAACACCGGTGTTACACTAGATGCGCATGCCCACCAAACGACCCCGCCACGCGATCACAGAGACGCCTCCGGTGCAGGAGGCGCTCGACGAGCTGCGCGCCGAGCTGAACGGCGAACGGATCGATTTCGGCGAGCTCGTGACCCTCGGTGCGCGGGAGAAGCTTGCCCAGATGCGAGCGTCGGAGGATCGGAAGGTGCAGCTCAGGCACCGGCTGGCCGATCGGATCCGAAATCGAGAGATGGTTCCGCTCGACCTGGAGGCGGCTGAGTACGTGAAGCGGCACGGTTGGGCCAATCGTGACCCTGCTCCTTGACAACTCGGCTTGGGTGAGGATCTCGCTCGGTGCTTTGGAGCTCAATCGCGCCAGACAAATCGCGGACAAGTTCGATGAGGGCAGTGTGGCGGTGGCCTTGCCGTTCTTGCTCGAGGCCGGATACACCGCCCGCAACCCCGACGAGCATGCCTCGATGCTCGATGAGCTGCTCGCGCTCCCCTACCTTGCGATTGACGACGAGGTCGAGCGGGCGGCCCTCCAAGCACAGAGGCAGCTCGTCCGTGTCGGGCAGCATCGCCTTGCGACCGCGGATCTGCTGCTCGCCGCGATCGCCGACCGGCGCGGCACCGGCATCCTCCACTACGACTCCGATTACGACCTGATCCTCGAAATGACGGACCTGCACTTCGAAAGCGTCTGGGTCGCGAAGCGGGGCAGCCTTTAGCCCCCCGGCCTGCGCGCAGTCTCAATTTCGACGATTGACAGCGGGCTCAAAGTCCTCGCCCATTACAAGGACCATCACGCAAAGCTGATGACCTCGGATTTCTTGGGCGCCTCGGTGTCGTCTTCTTCATCTTCTTCGCCGGCTCCCTGCGCAGCTTCCTGAAACGCCGCGAGGGCGGGGAGAGCCTTGCGACGGTCGCCTTGGGCGACGCGGTGCTGCTCGGGGTGGGTGGTGCAATCTTCTCGTCGTTGGACTGGGCGCTTGCCGACGCCAGAAACAGCCTCGACCCGGCTGCCGCTCAAGCGCTCAACGTGCTCAGCAATGACTTGTTCTGGCCGTTCCAGGCCGGCCTCGCCGTCTTCTCGATCGGGATCGGGCTCGCGATCGTCAGCATTCTGGTGTTCCTGCGGAGCGCCTCGCCGCTCGACCGCCCCGCAGGGGAGTCGGCGAGCCTGAGTGGTCAGGAGGCCTAAGGGGACCTCTGGGACATCCTCGTGAACTGCGGCCGGGGCAGTTAGGGTTCTCACAACCCTCGAATCAGGAGGCTCCATGTCTGTCTATCTCATGCGCTTCAGCTATACGCCTGAGACGTGGTCGCGGCTAATTCAGAACCCTGAAGATCGCCGCGATGCAGCGCGCGCGTACATCGAACAGGTGGGGGGAGCCCTACACGGCTTTTGGTATGGCTTCGGCGAATACGATGGCTACGCGATCTTCGAGGCGCCTGACAACGTCTCGATGGCCGGCGCCGTGCTTGCTATCGCGGCAGGCGGCGCCCTAGCCTCGGTCGAGACAACGGTCCTGATGACCGTGGAAGAGACGCTCGAGGCACTCGCGAAGGGGAAGGGCATTGGCTACCACCGGCCGGGAGAGTCGCGGGCGACCTAAGCCTGTACCGCCCGTCTACCGATGGCACGCCCGTCCGAGTGTGTCAGGCGCACCAGCCGCAACGTCAAACGCTGGAGCTCAGATCGGCTGCCGGCGACCGCTATCCGGATATGTCGCCTGTGCACATCTAGGCGTCAGCTCGTAACCTTATACACACCTTTGGCACCAATCGGTGTGTATAGTGGTTGGCATGCGACGGATCCAGATCCACATCGACGAGGACCTGGATAGGGCCGCGGCGGCTGAGGCTGAGCGCCGCGGCCTCTCGAAGGCTGCTCTGATCCGCGCTGCTCTCGAAACGGAGCTCGACGGCGCCCGGCCCGCTCCCGACGATCCCTGGGAGGCGATGATCGGCCGGTTCGGCGACGGCGCGGTCGATGACATCGATGCGGTCATCTACGAGCAGCCGTGAGGTTCGCTGACACGAGCTTTTGGTTCGCGCTTCAGGATCGCGACGATCGCCGTCACCACGAGGCGCGGGCGCTGGCGAGAAGTGCCCGCAGGTCGCAGCTCCTCGTCTCGAACCACGTGGTTGGCGAGACCTGGACGCTGGTTCGACGGCGAATGAGCCACAGTGTCGCGCTGGAGTTCATCGATCTCGTCCATCGGTTGGCCAACGTCGAGGTCGTGCACGTTGATCCAGGGACTGAGCGCGAGGCATGGAATTGGCTACGCCGCCACGACGAGCGCAACTACTCGTTCGTCGACGCGACCAGCTTCGCCCTGATGCGCGCCCGCGGCGTCCGCGAGGCGCTCGCATTCGACGGCGACTTCAGCGCCGCAGGCTTCGTGGAAGTGCGTCCACGGGTGTAGGGTCGGGCCCGAGCCAGGATGGAACCGACCCCCACCGGTCAGACCCAACCCGAAACTCCGATCGAGGAGACTCCGATCGAGGACGTCCTCGTCACCGAGCGCGAGCAGTGGCCGGACGGGCCGCCCCACGAGCTGTTCAAGCGCATGCGGACCGAATGCCCGGTCCACTGGACGCCCCGGATCAGCGAGTACCCCGAGGAGGCTGGCTACTGGTCGGTGACCAGGGCCGACGACGTCCACACGGTCAGCCGCGACTGGAAGACCTACTCGTCGGAGCTGGGGGGCATCACCGCGCTGACCAACGCGATCATGCCGCTGGAGCTGACCCAGGCGATGTTCATCGGCATGGACCCGCCCAAGCACGACCGCCTCAAGGCGCTGTTCCAGGGTGGCTTCACGCCGAAGCGGATCGCTGACCACGAGGACGCGATCCGGGAGATAGCCGTCGGCGTCCTGGACCGGCTCGACGGCCGCGAGACCTCCGACCTGGTGACCGACGTCGCGCAGCCCGTCGTCTCGCGCGTGATCCACAGCTTCATGGGAATCCCGCCCGAGGACGACGAGGTCTGGGCGCGGCTGATGAACACGACGCTGGGCGCCGGCGACCCCGACCTCAACCCGGAGGGCACCGAGACGGTCATGCAGCGCGACGTGCCGGAGATCTTCGAGCGCTGCCGGCGGCTGATCGCAGAGCGCCGCGAACGGCCGACCGACGATCTGACCAGCGTCCTCGTCCACGCCGAGATCGACGGCGAGCAGCTCGAGGAGCACGAGATCGTGATGGGTTTCTTTCTGCTCGTCGCGGCCGGCAACGACAGCACCAAGGCGACCTACTGCAGCGCGATGCGGGCGCTGATGGAGAACCCCGACCAGCGCCAGCTTCTGCTCGACGACCCGTCGCTGATTCCCAGCGCGGTCGAGGAGGCGCTGCGGATGTTCCCCGCCTTCGCCCATTTCCGCCGCACCGCGACGCGCGACACCGAG
>JBBQNM010000050.1:0-18330 GCA_038329895.1 Solirubrobacterales bacterium
GTTCGGCTCATCCGACCTCGTGGAAATCCGCGAGCCATGCCCGTAAGCGGCATCGAAAGGAGGCTCCTCAATGCCTGAGGGTTACTGCGTCAAGGAGCGCAAGAAGGTCGAGATCCAGGATCCCCAGCAGGTGACCATGAAGAACGGTCGCCCTGCGATCCAGGGAACCTGCCCCGACTGCGGGACGAAGATCTTCAAGATCGGCAAGATGTAGAGGAGCCTTCTAAGGCACTACGCCTGCCGCCGCCGGCGTCCGGGGGGGCGCCGGCGGCACCCGTTCCCTGATCTCATCGAGCAGCCGCTCGGCCTGATCGCCCGGCTCCTCGTCGGACCGTGGCTGGCCGTTGGCTGGTTCAAAGAAACTGACCCTGACCCGCGGGCGCCTCGGGAAACGCACGTAGTCGGTCGTTCCCTGCACCGTGCAGAGGACCGCGTGGGCCTCAGGGCACCAACCGGCGAGCCGGCCGACGCCGCTACGCGCCCGCAGGCGCTGGCCGCCGGAGAGCTTTCCCTCCGGGAACACGCAGATCGCAGCTCCATCGCGGAGGGCAATTGTTGCCTCGTCGAGCGCGCCCGCATCGCCCGCGCCTCGCTCGATCGGAATCTGGCCAATCCCGTAGAGGATTGGGCCCAGCCCCGGGATCTTCCAGAGGTTCGCCCGCGCCAGGAAGCGGAGCTTTCGCCGCTTGCGCAGCGCCACCGCGACCATGACGGGATCCCATTGGCTGTCGTGCTTGGGGACCAGAAGCAGTGGCCCCGACTCGGGGACTGTCTCCGTCCCCTCCGTCTTCATACGCCCCCACCACGCCGACGGGGCCAGCAGCCAGGCTAGGAGCGCGTAGAGGATCGGCGCACAATACCTGCGGCGGCTTCGCCGCCTGACAATCGTTTCTTGGCCGGTGCCGTAGGCGCCGGCACTTGCATGTCAGGCTGCGCAGGAGCCGCAAGGGACTCTGCCGCGGCGCAAGCCGCGGCAAACATCAATGGGCTTGAACATGTACTCGATTTGAGTGGACCTAGCGAGGGGCGCGTTTTCGGGCTTGCCGCATATGGCTCGGGCGGGCATAACGCGCCGGGTCGAGACCCTTCTTGCCACATCAGCGCATCAATCCCGCTGACCTCGAGTAGCCCTCAAGAGCGTGGTCATGAAGGATCACCCGGCTCAACTGCTCGCGCTCGATATGGGACAGCTCGGCCTGCTCGAACAGTTCCAGGCATCCCTGTTCGATGACGTCGATCTGGCGGTCAACAATCTCACGGGCCTCGGCTTCGGTCAATTGATAGATCGACGCCCGTTCGACGCAACCGGCGACCTGGCTGAATCTGAAGGAGTCGGTGTCGTCACCGATGATCATCCCCTGGGTGGCTTCTCCTCCAAGGCGGAATATTGGGCAGATGTCGTAGGCCGGTGTGAGGGCCAGTACCTGGCCATCCCAAAATGCCGCTGTGTTGCGGGCGTGATCATCGGTGTTTCCAATGAGGATGTTGAAAGTGATCCGCGAGAACAGCTCGCGCAGATTCACCAGCGGATCGGTGAAGTCTCGGCGGATGATCTGAGAAAGCTCGGCATAGCTTGCGGCTCCGGCTGACATCTCGCTAAGCCCCAGCATCGTCAGCGCGGACACGACGCCACGGCGCTGACCAGTTCCAGGGATCCGATCGAAACGCTCGACGAGGAGCACCACCTTGTCCAAGGCGTTTGTCAGCTGCACTGGCGCCACCTTTAGGCCCGCGCGCTGAGCCAGTTTCATCGCCACGAACTCACCCTTGACTACGGCGTAGGGATCGTCAGAGGAGGAGAACTTGGCTATCAGCTGGCCCTGCCCATCCTCAAGAAGAGCCTTTGGGCGTGCTCCACCGATCGAGCTACCGTGTAACAGCGCCGCGTCCACCGCCGGCGAGAGCGGCACTCCCTCCTCGACCTTCTGCGCTGATGTGGCGAGCTCTTCGAGTGTGCCCGCTTCTCTATCGCGCGCGATGTACTGATCCGGGGATTCCTGGAAGTCCAGAGCGCCGGTGCGGTCAGAGCCTGATTCCAGCAAGAACCGGAGCAGACCAAAATCAGCGGGGTCGGTCTCTGCAGCCGCAGCGCCGAGGAGGCGGTTCATGATCACGCGCTGCCCCCAGCCGTCGGGCCGGGCGTCGATGATGCAGCCGGGTGCAGTCAGGTAGGGCAACGGGGTGATCCAGCCGTCGCGCAACGGCAGCTCAGGCGCATAGAGCGAGATCGCGTCATCGCGCTCCAGATAGGTCTTGCCGTAGATGAATCGGGTCTCGCCACTCCTTTCCCTCAGCCGACCGGCGACTACCGGCTGCTCGGCCCCAGGCAGCCAGACCCAGACGAAGGCCTCGTCGGGTCGCTTAGAAGTCATCGTCGCCCTCGCTCTTAGACTCACGAACCCGCTGTGGCAGCAGCATTACGCGATCGCGGTTGCGGGCCACTTCAGAGGCCAACCGCGACGGCTCCTCGAAGAAAAGCGGCACGCCGACCAGCGTCGCCACGTCAAAGGCCACGCCCAGGCTCACCGTTGGATCGCCCCCCTCAACTTTGAGCAGGGTGTCGGTGCTTATGCCGGCTCGCTCAGCCAGTGCGCGCACGGTCCAGCGACGCTCAACGCGTGCCTGCCTGATCTGAGAGCCAAGCAGTTCGCTTGCCAGCCTGACCGTTCGGGGGTATGCTCGTGTCCTCTTTGCCATTGTTCTAATAAGTTAGATCTTAACAGCTTTATGATCTAGTATATCGGAACAACAAGAGCCCGCGACGCAGTTTTGCATGCGATGCGACAGTACCCGCAAACGCCAAGCTGCACGCCCGCGCAGGTCCACTCAAATCGAGTACGGGCTTGAACCTGTCGCTTGAACCACGCACGGATGCGATCCGTATCCCGCCACGGTGGGCACCGAACATGCAGACTGCCATCGAGATGTCTGAGCACGCGCTCGCCGATGAGCGAGACGTTCGTGAGGCATACGCCGCGCATTCCGGCGAGCTGTACGGATTCGCTGTGCGCTCGCTCGGGGACCGCGGATTGGCCGAGGAGGCCGTCCAGGAGACCTTCCTACGCGCCTGGCGAGCGGGCGAGCGCTTCGACCCGGAGCTGGGATCGCTTCGCACCTGGCTGTTCGCGATCCTGCGCAACGTGGTGATCGACCTCGGCCGCGCTCGCGCCGCCCGGCCCAGTGTCGCGGTGGGCACCCCCGAGGCGGGCCACGAACCGCTGGAGCAGTTCCTGCTCTCTTGGCAGGTCGAGGAGGCATTGCGGCGGATCGGCGACCAGCATCGCCGTGTCCTGGTCGAGACCTACTACCGGGGCCGGCCATATGCCGAGGTGGCAAAAGAGCTGGGCGTGCCTGAGGGAACCGTGAAGTCGCGCGTCTACTACGGGTTGCGGGCCCTGCGAAACGCACTCGAGGAGCTTGGCTATGACGACTGAGGGATGCCGCGAGTGGCGCGAGCGGCTCGGCGCCTACGTCCTCGGTCACCTGTCCGAGGAGGAGCGCGCCGCGACCAGCGCCCATATCGAGGGCTGCGCGGCCTGCCGGGCGGAGGCGGAGTCGCTGGCGCCGCTGGCCGAGCTGTTGCCGATCGCCGATCCGGCACAGCTCACCACCGCCCCCGCCCCGCCCGCTGAGCTCGCCGACCGGATCGCGGCGCAGATCGCCCGCGAGCGCAGGGTCAAGCAGCAGCTGCGGCAGCGGCGGCGGCTGGCGATCGGACTGTCCGGCGCCACCGCCGCCGCAGCTACCGCGACAGTGCTGCTCGCCATCGTGCTCTCCTCGCCTGGAACCGGGGCCAGCGCGCAGAGGGTCAGCTTCGGATCGCTGCCCGATGGGGTCGCGATCGGCGCGACCTTGCAGCCGCGCCCGTTCGGCACCGAGATCCGCATGAATGTCCATGGCATCCGTTCCGGCACGCTGTGCCGCGTCTTCCTGCGCCGGACCGACGGAACCAGGATGCCCGCCGGCTCCTTCCGCTACCGCTACGGAGGCACCGAGCAGGCGGTGTTGACCTCCGCGCTTGACCTCTCCGCCGCCCGCGCGGTTGGCGTGCGGGCCGGGAACAGGACCTTCGTGGCGCCCTTGCGGCACAGCGTCGGTGCCGAAGCAACTTCGAACCGAACAACGACAGACAAGGAGTACAGCTGATGAGAACGAGGATCAGGAGCAAGCTTGTGGCGCCGGGGGCGGCAATTGCCGTGCTGGCGCTGGCGATCATCGCCGCCGGATGCGGCAGCAGCAGCAACGACACCAGCACCAGTGCCAGCAGTGGGGGCGGAAGCGCCTACGGCGGCGGAGGCTCGTCGACGACCAGCACGCCCGCCAGCTCAGGCGGCGCCGCTGCGGTCGTCTCGGTGGCCCCCGACAACCCGAAGCTCGGCAAGATCCTCGTCGACTCGAAGGGCTTGACCCTCTACTACTTCGAGAAGGACAAGCAGGGCGGAAAGTCGTCGACCTGCTCAGGTGCCTGCGCGAGCGTCTGGCCTCCGGTCACGACCAGCGGCGCGCCGAAGGGCCAGAACGGCGCCCAGGCGTCGAAGCTCGGAACGATCAAGCGCAGCGACGGCAGCACCGAGGTCACCTACAACGGCTGGCCGCTCTACACCTACGCGAGCGACACGAAGCCCGGTGACGCAAAGGGCAACGACCTCAAGCAGTTCGGTGCCACGTGGTACGCGCTGACGCCGGCGGGCGTGCATCCGCCGGAGTGAGGATCCGGTAGCTCAGGGTGACGAGGGGCGGCCCGGGTGCCGCCCCTCGTCGTTGTGTGACCAGGATCACGGTTGCGATCCGCACGACGCGCATACCGTCGTGGGTAAGGTGTCTTTCGTGGAAGCAGGCCAAAAGCCGATCGAGCTGATCCTGGCCCGCAACCTGATCTCCTCGCTCTCCACCCCGGCATTCCTGGTTGACGAGGGCGGCGTGCTGATCTTCTACAACGAGGCTGCCGGGTCGTTGCTCGGCAAGCGATTCGAGGAGATCGGCAAGGTCGGCGCCCCCCAGTGGGGCTCGATCTTCGGCCCGATCGACGAGGGAGGCGAACCGGTCCCTTACGACGAGCTTCCGCTGGTGGTCTCGGTGCGCCAGGGGCGGCCCGCACACGAGCGGATGCGGATCCGCTCAGCCGATGGCGCCCAGCACGAGATCGAGGTCTCCGCGCTGCCGATCCTCACACCGCACGGCTCGCGCGGCGGCATCGCCTTCTTCTGGCCGATCGTCGACGGGGAGATCGGCGACTAGCGAGATGCACGTCAAGCTCTGGGGAACCCGCGGCTCGGTGCCCTCCCCCGGCCCAGAGACGCTGCGCTACGGCGGCAATACCTCCTGCGTCGGGGTGACGCTCTCGGACGGGTCGCTGCTGGCGCTCGACGCCGGCACCGGGATCCGCAGCCTTGGACTCGCGTGTGGCGACGAGCCGGCGCGACTCCACATCCTGCTCACCCACCTGCACCTCGACCACATCCAGGGTTTGGTGTTCTTCGCACCGGCGTTCAAGCCGCAGACCGAGATCGTGATCTGGGGGCCCGCCTCGCCCGAGGCCTCGCTGCGCGACCGCATCGCCCGCTACATCTCGGCGCCGCTGTCGCCGGTGGAGGTTCGCGAGCTGCCCTGCGACGTCTCGTTCCGGCACTGTCCGGAGACCGAGTGGGAGATCGGCTCGGCGAAAATCCACGCCGCCTCGGTGACCCACCGCGGGCCGACCCTCGGTTACCGCATCGAAGATGCCGGCACCTCGCTCGCCTACATCCCCGACCACGAGCCTGCACTCGGCGCCGAGATCGACGAGCTCGAGGAGGAGTGGATCTCGGGCTTCGCGCTCGCCCACGACGCAGACCTGCTGGTCCACGACTGCCAGTACGCCGACCACGAATACCCCGACCACGTCGGATGGGGCCACTCGGCGCTCTCGGACACCCTCGCGTTCGCCCGACGTGTGGCAGCCAAGCGCACGCTGATGTTCCACCACGACCCCCTGCACTCCGACGACTTCCTCGACGAGCTGTATCGCGAGGCGCGCGACCGCTGGCGCGCCCTGGGCGGCGAGCCGGCGGGCCTGGAGATGGCGGCCGAGCGAGCCGAGATCGACCTGCCGGGGGGCCCCGATCGCCGAGGTGCAGCAGTGATGGAGGCGGGCACCACGTGAGCGACTACTCCCAGATCCTCTACGAGCGCCGCGGCCCGGTCACTCTGATCACGATCAACCGCCCGGAGCGGATGAACGCGATCGGCCCGGTCGTCTCGCGCGAGCTGGTCGACGCTTTGGGGCGCTTCCGCGACGACGACGAGCAGTTCGTTGCGGTGCTGACCGGGGCCGGCCCGGACGCATTCTGCGCCGGCGCCGACCTGAAGGCGGCGATTGCCGGTGTCGACCCCCAGTCGGACGAGGAGCCGCTGATGGAGTGGTCGCCGGAGGAGATCGAGGCCCACAACCGCGGGGAGCGCGACGGGATCCTCGGTCCTTCGCGCTGGACCGACATCTACAAGCCGATCATCGCCGCCGTCAACGGCGTCGCCTACGCCGGCGGGCTGGAGTGGGCCTGCTTCGCGGACATCCGAATCGCCGACGAGAACGCGAGCTTCGGGGTCACGTGCCGGCGATGGAACATCGGCCTCGGCGACGGCGGCACGCAGCGCCTGCCGCGCCTGGTCGGGATGGGACGGGCGATGGAGCTGATCATCACCGGCCGCGTGATCGACGCCGGCGAGGCGGAACGGATCGGGCTGGTCAACGAGGTGACGCCGCGCGGCGGGTGCGTGGATCGGGCGCTGGAGCTCGCCGAGCAGATCGCTGCCCTGCCGCAGCCCGCCATCTACACCGACAAGGAAGCCGCGGTGCGCGGGTTCGGCCGGCCGCTGGATGAGGGCCTGCAGATCGAGGCGCAATGCTTCAACCGCCTGCTGCAAACGCCGGAGATGGCCGAGGGCTTGCGCCGCTTCGTCGAACGCGACCATCCCGACCGCGCCGCTGGGGCCGAGTCGGTGACCCCGGGGTTGGTTCGTTCGCGGCAGAAAGGCTGAGCCCCCCTGGAAGTGCCACGCATTCTCCAATAGATTTCGGCAAAGTGGGAACCACCACGGACATCCCGTCGGAGATCGGGACTTCCGAGCTGGTCCGCGACGCGTACGAGCTCCTGGCCAGCAAGCACGACGGACAACAGCAGAAGGTCAACGGCCATCCCTACGTCGAGCATCCGATTGCCGTCGCCACTGACGTGAGCGAGGCGGGGTTTGAGCCGGAGATGGTCGCCGCGGCGCTGCTCCATGACATCGTCGAGGACAGCGATGTGACCGTGGAGGACGTGCGCGAACGCCTTGGGGACAGAGTGGCAACGCTCGTCGATGTGATGACCGACACCAGCGAGGTCAAGCCCTATGAGCGCCGCAAGGCGCTGCACCGCGAGCGTGTGGTCGCGGCAGGGCCGGATGCCGCCGCGATCTTCGCCGCCGACAAGCTCCACAACGTTCGTGCACTGCGCTCTGCCTACGCGGAGGACGGGGAAGCGGTCG
The DNA here is from genome assembly GCA_038329895.1 of Solirubrobacterales bacterium. Classification (GTDB taxonomy): domain Bacteria; phylum Actinomycetota; class Thermoleophilia; order Solirubrobacterales; family 70-9; genus Mayfieldus. Next base: position 7,507 of record JBBQNM010000050.1, read on the forward strand.
CGAGTCGGTTCGTGCAGCCCCTCGACACCAAGCTGCGCGTCTGGGTCGCCGACGTCGAGATGGTCTCCCGCTATGCGGCCGCGGTTCCCTACGCCGAAGTGCTCGAGGACGAGGTCGCCGGCCTGGAGGCCGATCGGCTCAGTCGTCGAAGCCGAAGCGGCGCTCGTCGTCCTCGAGGCTGACGCGGCGCAGCAGCGGTAGCGCGTACCAGAAGGTCACGAACATCAGCGCGGCGAAGGCCGTGCAAGCGACCGTCACCACCGTGTTGAAGAGGAAATCGGTGATCAGCAGCACGACGCCGGTCATCGCCAAGGCGAGGAAGCCGAGCCCGACGATCGCCAGTCGGTTAGCCAGTAACACCAGGTGGGCCTTCTGCTGTTTGCGGAAGGTGATCCTGTGGTACGCGGTCGGCGCGATCAGCAGCACCGCCGCGATAGTCGTGATCAGCAACGTCGCCAGGTAGATCCGCTCCTGGGCCGTGGTGAGCAACGCGAAGCGCTGGTTGAACGGGATCGTGAGCAGGAAGGCGAACAGGACCTGCACTCCCGGCAGCGCCACCCGCAGCTCCTGGAGCAACTCGCTCAGGTTGCGGTCAAGCCGCTGGATCTCGCTCTCGTCCCGGCCGGAGCCCGGATCACCCATCTGCGCCAACGATAGCCCGCTTCACAACTCATAAACCTGAATTGGCGCCAGCACGCCTACGGTGAGCCCATGACAGAGACGAAAGTGCATCTGGAGGACGTCACCAGAGCAGCACGTCAGGGGCTTGCGGTTGCCCTGACCGCGTCGCTGTTGGCGCTGGCCGCGATGCTGATTGCCGGGATCTCGCTGGCGATCGCACTGCCCGGCGCCGTGACGCTGCTGATTCTGGGCTCCGCCAGCGGAGGCTTCGGGCTGGTCGCCCGAGTCGCCTTGTGGGGATCTCGTCCAAACCGCCGTCCCGCCACCGTCAGCGGCCGCTCCGTTGCGCCGCTGCGGGTGCCGCAAACGCGCTAAGAGCGGGACTGGTAACTCGGCCGGGGCCATGATCTAGGCTCCGGCCATGAGCTTTGCTTCCCGGCGCGCTGTCGCCACCGCCGCCGCGATCGCGCTGGGAGCTTCGGCCCCCGCCTCCTCGCAGGCCGCTGGGGCGCCGGCCCCCGCGGGGCACGGTCTGGTCCCGGGTCGGGTGATCGTCAGATTCGCGCCCCGATTCGGCAGGGCGGCGCAGCGCGCGACCGCCAGCAACCTCGACAGCCGCCTCGAGCGCCGCCTCCCGCTGCCGGGCCTGGGCCTGCTCGCGACTCCGCGGGGCGAGAGCCCTCGCCGCGTCGCGCGTCGCGCGTCGCGGATCCCAGGTGTGCTCTACGCGGAGCCCGACCAGTACGTCGACTACCGGGCGATCCCCAACGATCCGCTGTTCGGTCAGCAGTGGGCGCTGCGAAACACCGGCCAGAGCCTGCTCGCCACCAAGGGCAAGCCGGGGGCCGACATCGACGCGACGCCGGCCTGGGACCTGGAGGTCGGCTCGCCCTCGGTGATCGTCGCCGACGTCGACACCGGAGCCGACCTCAGCCATCCCGACCTTGCGGCGAACATCTGGGTCAACCCCGGTGAGATCCCCGGCAACCACATCGACGACGATGGCAACGGGCTCACCGACGACGTCAACGGCTGGGACTGGGCCGACTCCGACAGCGTGCCGGATGACAGCCGCAGCTTCGACCAGGGTCACGGCACCGAGGTCGCGAGCATCATCGGCGCGGTTGGGAACAACGGCATCGGGATGACCGGCGTGGACTGGCGGGTGAGCCTGTTGCCGCTGCGCGCCGCAACCCTTTCGGACACGATCTCGGCCTTCGTGTACGCACGCGAGGCGGGCGCGCGGGTGATCAACTTCAGCGCCGGCTTTCCGTTCTACTCGCAGGCGCTCAAGGACACGATCGACAACATCGGCACGGTGCTGGTCGTCAACGCCGCCGACAACGGCGGCTTCGACGGCCACGGCGACAACAGCGACCGTGCTGCCGACTTTCCCTGCAAGTTCAAGTCCGCGAACCTGATCTGCGCAGCAGCGTCCAACCAGCACGACAAGCTGACCACGTTCTCCAACTTCGGGCCCAGCTCGGTGGACCTGGCGGCGCCTGGCGAGAACGTGCTTGGGGCCTATCCCCCACACGCGATCTCATACGACCTCAACGAGTTCTTCGACGTGCCGCTCGCTGACCGCTTCCGGTCCGCCGGCAGGCACGATCAATGGGGTCTGACCAGCAAGCTCGGCGGCTCGCTCGCCGACTCTCCGAAGGGCGACTACCGCAACAACACAAATTCGTTCATCGCCACGCGCCCGATCGACCTACGCCAGCGAGAGGCCTGCGAGGTCGACTTCTTCCTCCTGCATCGGCTCGAGGAGGGCCCAGACCGCTTGATCGTCCAGGCCACGAAGGGCCACGGCCGCTGGCGCCGTCTCGGCAGCTTCACCGGGGTGGGCAAGGGCGACTTTCACTTTCTGCGGCTGCCCGGGGGATTCGACGGCGCCCGCCATGCTCGGGTCCGCTTCCTGCTGCACACCAACGCGACCGTTCGCCTCGATGGCGTCTACATCGACGATCTCCAGGTCACCTGCAAGACCACGGCCCCCACCTACGCGTTCGCCGACGGCACCTCGTTCGCATCGCCGCAGGTGGCGGGGGCGGCGGGCCTGATCTTCGCCAACCTCCCCGCCATCACTGTGGCTGAAGTGAAGGCGAAACTGCTCGGCAGCGTCGATCACCTCCCGTCGATGGCCCACAAGCTGGTCAGCGGCGGGCGGCTCGACGTGAACGCGGCGCTGCGCTAGTCCCATGGGCAGCGCGCCCGATTGGCGCCTCGTGTTCCGGGCCTCGGCCCTGCTGGCCCTGATCGCGGGGCTGCTGCTGTTCGCCGGCGCAACCCGCGCCGACGAGGTGATCGCGAAAGCCGTCGAGCGGGCCCGGGGACTCGGCATGGCCTGAGGTCGCACCTGCTGGTGATCAAGCCGGGCTGAGGCTCTGCGGCCGGGCGTGGCTCAGCGCGCCAGGGCTCCGATCACTTCGCGCCACCATTCCCTCGCCGCGTCGGTGGAGGCGTGCTCCAGCCTGCGGCGCGCGGCGGTCTGTAGGGCGCTCGCCGAGCCGATCGCCAGCACCGGCCCCGTGAACGCGTAGCGCCCGTCGTCGAGCTCGACCAACGCTCCGGGTTGGTCGAGCCGGGTGCGGAGCTGCCGGACCACGGCCCGTCCCGCCACCTGGCGCGGATAGGCGGGGTCGCCGTCGGCCGCGGTCCACGGCCGCGAGGTTGAGATCTGGGCGGTGCTGCGCGCCGGGCGCGGTGGTGGGGCCGGCTCGGCCAGCGCCGGATCGCTGGTCGTCACCCCGAGGCGCCGCGCCAGCGGCTCGAAGGTGGCGCCCTGAACGAGGGTCGAGAGCAGCACCGCGAAGAAGACGATGTTGAAGAACTCGAGGCTGTGCGGGACCCCCTCGATGACCGGGAATGTGGCCAGCACCACCGGGACGGCGCCGCGCAGGCCAGCCCAGCCGAGCACGATCCGCTCGTTCACCGTGTAGCCGGCGAACGGGGTCGAGGCGAACACCGCGGCTGGGCGGGCGACGACGGCAAGGATCAGCGCCAGCAGGGTCCCCTTCAGGGCGACGTCGCCGAGCTGCGAGGGAAAGACGAGCAGCCCAAGGACGATGAACAAGCTCACCTGGGCGACCCAGGCGAGGCCCTGATGGAAGATCCGCACCGTCCCCTTGGCGGGGATCGTGGCGCCGCCGAGGATCAGGCCGGCGAGATAGACGGCGAGGAAGCCCGATCCGTGCAGGGTCGCTGCGGCGCCGTATGCGACCGCGGCGATCCCGATCGTTCCCAGCGGGTATGCGCCGGGGGTGCCGAGTCGCGCCCGGCGCAGCCCCTGGACCCCAAGCCAGCCGACCGCAGCGCCGATCGCGAGGCCGATTCCCAACTCGCGCAGCAGCAGCAGCGCCATGTCCGGGGCCCCGTAGCCGGGCCGCTGGATCCAGTCGATGAAGCCGATCACCAGCAGCACAGCGACCGGGTCGTTGAAGCCCGCTTCCCCCTCCAGCGTGCGCGCCAACCGGCGCCGAAGGGTCGAACCGCGCAGCACGCCAAAGATCGCGGCACCGTCGGTGGCGGCGACGATCGATCCAACCAGCAACCCGTCGAGGGTCGAGAAGTCGAACAGAAGCGTTGCCGCAAGCCCCGCGATCAGGGCCGTGCCGAGGGTTCCCGCGAGCGCCAGGACCAGCGACGAGCCGAGCACCGGACGGATCTCGTCGAAGCCGGCGTCCAGTCCGCCTTCGAAGAGGATCAGTGCCAGCGCCACGGTGCCGATCGTGCGCGCCACCTCGTAGTCGTTGAAGTTGATCCACCCGGTCCCGTCCGAGCCGATCGCCATCCCGACCCCGAGGAACAGGACCAGCCCGGGGACCCGCAACCGCCCCGCGGCGAGCGCCGCCGCGAGGCCGGCGACCAGCAGCGCGCCCCCGACGAGAATCAACTGGCCGTCGTTCACGTCGCGTAGCTTCGCGCAGGTATAGGATCGCGCGCTCGTGGCGCTGGCTGGCTGCCCGGCCAGGGTTGGGGTGCCAGGCTGGCTGCGCAGCCAGGTTTCGGGCCCCCCAAAGCCGGGTAAAATTCTCCCTCAGGGCGTGCGGAGGGATCCGACGCCAGGACTGCCGGTTGCCCCGCCGGGAAGCTGGGTTGTCTCCCCCCGTGCCCGGCACCCGGCGGGGCGTCCGGCAGTAATCCTCTTCAGTTGCGGCGGCGCCTGGATACCTACGGCGCCAGTCGCAGCAGTCCCCCGTAGATCAGCGGGTCAAGCTCGGAGTCTTCCTCCCAGGTCTCGTCCTCCCACGGCTCGACGAGAAGCGGATATTAGGGCACTATTCCGGGTCGCTCAGGTGGCGAGGACCTCCTGCTCCTCGGTGAGCGGCTCCTCGGCGACGTCCCGATGCGACCGGGCGCGCGGGGGGTGCTCGCGCTCGACCCGGGCCAGCGCCGTGCGCGCCGCCCAGGCGGCCGAGAGGCCGGAAACTCCGGCCAGGACCAGTGCGACGCGCGGGTCGAATGCCTCCGAGAGCCAGCCCGCGATCGGGCCCCCGATCGCGGTCGAGCCGAGGAAGACGATGGAGTAGAGCGCCATCACCCGGCCGCGCATGTCTGGGCGCACCTCGAGCTGAAGGTAGGAGTTGACGCTGGCGGCGAAGGTCACCGTCGCGGCGCCGAGCAGGGCCAGTAGCGGCAGCTCCAGCGCCAGCGTCGGCGCGGCGGCCGCGAGCAATGAGAGGGCTCCGAAGCCGAGCGCCGCGCCGGCTATTACGGAGGCGCTGGTGCGCCCGCGCGCACCGGTGGCCAGCGCGCCCGCCACCGATCCCACGGCCATCGCCGAGACCAGGGCCGCGTAGACGCTGGCGCCGCCGCCGAAGCTGAACCTGGCGAGCAGCGGCAGGATGGTCTGGAAGTTGTAGCCGAGGGTTCCCACAATGGCCATCAGGGCCAGCGGCACCGCGAGGCGGGGCGTCGCGGCCACGTGGCGCAACGCCGATCGCACCGCGCCCCGCTCGCGCGGCACCTGGGGCGCCGGGCGCAGCGCCCCCGGCTCCATCCGCCACAGCGCGAAGATCATGGCGCCGAAGGTGGCCGCGTTGATCGCGAAGCACGGCTCGACCCCGACCGTGGCGATCAGCACACCGGCCAGCGCCGGGCCGATGATGCGAGCCGAGTGGACGAGGACGCTGTTGAGGCTGACCGCGTTGACGACCCGCCCCGTCCCCACGATCTCGATCACGAAGCTCTGGCGGGTCGGGTTGTCGACCGCGTTGACGGCGCCGCGGGCGAAGACCAGCGCGTAGACCATGGCCACGGTCACAACGCCGGCGCTGCTGAGCGCGAACAGGGCGAGCGCCGGCAGCGCCATCGCTGCCTGGGTGACGATCAGCAGGCGCCGTTTCGCGAAGCGGTCGGCGAGCAGGCCGCCCCAGGCGCCGAACAGCAGGATGGGCAGGAACTGAAGCGCCGTGGTGAGCCCAACCGCGACACCGCTGTCGGTCAGCGACAGCACCAGCCAGATCTCCGCCACCGTCTGCATCCAGTTGCCGGACAGCGAGACGATCTGCCCGACGAAGTAGCGGCGGTAGTTGGGGACCTGGAGGGAGTCGAATGAGCGGCGAAGGGCGGCGGTCAAGCCCGCCCCTCCCGTGCGCGGTCGCCCTCGAGCAGGCGCCCGAGGATCTCCGCCGCCCGCTCCAGGGTCGCGACTTCACGCGAGTCGAGATCGCGCATGCGCCTCGCCAGGTAGGCGTTCTTTCGCTGGCGCAGGCGACGCAGGCGCTCACGACCCTCGCCGGTGAGGCTGATCAGTGCACTGCGCCCGTCCTTAGGGTCGGGCGTGCGCTCGACCAGGCCCTCCTCCTCCAGCCCGCGCAGGATGCGCGTCGCCGTCGGGCGCTTGATGCGCTCGATCTCCGCCAACTCGCTGGGGGTGAGCGGCCCGTGCAGCTCGACAGAGGTCAGCGCCGACGCGTGGGAGGCGCGAAGCTCGGTGCCTGCCTCCTGGCGCATGCGTCGCGCCGCGCGGTTGATCACCAGCCGCAGGTGAGCGGCGGTCTCGGCGAGGTCTGTCTCAATCGTCTGATTCATATATAATTCAGGCTGCTAATTAGTTTAGCAAATCGGTTCTGTGGTGCGTGACCTCAGGACGCCCTTGCCGGCTGACGCCCACGGGTAGGACACGGCCGCGCGGGCGTCGAACCCCACAGCCATGGACGAGCGCTCAGAGCGCGTCGCGCGCTTCATGGATCCGTTCCTGATGATCGCCGCACTCCTGACCCTGCCGGCGGTGACGATCCACGAGTCGCAGACCGGAACGAGCCTTGACGCGATCGCCCAGGGGCTCAACTGGGCGACCTGGCTTCCCTTCCTGATCGAGGTCGTCGTGATGCTCATCGTGGTGCCGGATCGCAAGCGCTGGCTTCGCGAGCACCCGATCGAGCTGGTCATCGTCGTCCTCACCCCGCCGGTGCTGCCGCCTGGGCTTCAGAGCCTGCGGGTAATCAGACTGCTGCGGCTCCTGCGCTTGCTCCGACTCGCCCGGCTCTCGCGCCGCGTCTTCTCGATCGAGGGCCTTCGCTACGCGGCCCTGCTCTCGCGGCCATAACGGTGATCGCCGGCGCCGCCGCCTTCGTGGGCTTCGAGCACTCCCACCACTACAGCGACTGGACCGGCCTCTACTGGGCGGTCACGACGATGACGACGCTGGGTTCCAACATCTACCCGACCACCACCGGCGCTGAGATCATCTCGGTCGTCATGCTGCTGGTCGGCATCTCCTTCGTCGCCCTGCTGACCGGCGCCTTCGCGCAGCGCTTCCTGGGGCCCGAGATCGCCGAGGTGGAGGCCGAGCTGGAAGAAGGCGAGCAGTCGCCGGAGGCGATCGCCCTGCGTCAGATGCACGAGGTCCGCGACCAGCTACAGGGCCTGGAGGTGGCGCTCGAGCAGTTGATCGAGGACGCCAGCGCGCGGGAGACGAAACCTTCTAGCCCTTGACCTGCGGCGGCGCCGGCCAGGCTCGCTGCCGCAGCGCCGCCTCGAGCTCGAAGTGCGCCTCGGGGTCGTCGAGCGTGTCTCCCAGCAGCTCGCGCAGCCGGGCCAGCCGGTAGCGGACCGTCTGCGGGTGCAGGTGCAGAGCGCGCGCCGCGGCCGCGGCGTTGCCCTGGTGGCTGAGATAGGCAAGCGCCGTCTGCTCGAAGCGCTGGCGAGCGGCCGGGGTCAGATCGGCGAGCGGACGCAGGCGGCGGGCGGCGATTCTGTCGACGAGGGCGCGGCCCTCGAACAGCAGCAGCTGCGCCATCTGCTGTTCGGTGTGGATCAACCCCTCCGCGTCGATTGCCCCCTCGTCGCGGGCGCGCAGGGCGAGCCGCGCCAGACGCCAGGAGAAGGGAAGCGCGGAAAGCGGACCGGACGGACCGAGCGCCGCCGGCATATCGCCGGCGGCCCGATTCAGCTCGGCCGCCCGCCCGGGGCCCTCAGGGTCGGAAATCAGCACGCACCCGATGCCGTCGAAGCTCGAGACCAGGGCATCGGTGCCCAACCGGCCCACCAGGCGGCCCAGGTCAGGTTCGGGGCAGGCGAGTGCACCCGCTGCCCGCGGCTTCGCCCATCCAGCTGCGATTGCGGCCGCGTCGACGTCGGCCGGATCCGCGGGCGGGTCGTGGAGCAACAGCACCAGCAGGTCGCGGCGGCGGCGCTGGAGCTCCCCCTCGACTGCGGACCGCGCCTCTGAGTAGCCCTCCACCGAATCCGCGGAAAGCTCGTCGATGTAGGCGAAGATCGCCTCCGCGAGCCGCGTAAGGACCTCGGGCTCGAGGTTCGCCCGCAGGCCGGCCTCTCCGAGACGGCGCCAGGCGACCCGGGCGCCGACCCGGTAGGCCGCCTGGAGTGAGTCGAGACTGCGGCCGACCCCCAACTCGCCCCGCCCGAGCGCCACGTAGACCTCGCGGCTCTGCTCGCGGCCCGCGTCGGGATCGCGCACCAGGGCGACGAACTGGCGCAGCGCCTCGCTGACGCCGCGGCGAATGCCGCGTCCGAACGAACCCTCCAGCGGCCGCGCGTACTCGGGCACCTCGTGAGCGATCGTCGCCAACATCTCATCGCCGAGGGCCGGGATCTCGGGCTCGATCACGTCGGCGACGGTGGCGGGCAGGCCGCGCCACGGCTCGCTCTCGATCGCCGGCGAAGACCGGGCGCCGACCGCGTTGCTCCTCGGTCCAGGCATTTCTGTGTCTATCTAACAACTTTTCGCCGTGATTGGTTGCCAGGCTACGAAATCTCATGCACTGACCACACCTAGGATCGCGCCATGACCCGCCTCGAGAAGTCGGTCAACCTGGGCGCCGTCGTGGTTCCCTTCTTCGCCGTGCTCGCCGCCGTCGTCCTGCTCTGGAACAGCATCGTCAGCCCCGCCGACCTCGCGATCATGGCCGCGCTGTACCTGCTGACCGCGCTCGGGGTCACGGTCGGCTTTCACCGCCTGCTCACCCATCGCGCCTTCCAGACCTCGGCGGCGCTGCAGTACACATTTGCGATTCTCGGCTCGATGGCGGTCCAGGGGCCGGTGATCGACTGGGTCGCCGACCATCGAAAGCACCACGCCCACACCGATGTCGAGGGCGACCCGCACAGCCCCCACGTCGGTCATGGCGATGGGGTACGGGGGGTCTTCTCGGGCCTCTGGCACGCCCATATCGGGTGGCTGCTGCTCGAGCAGGGCCGCGCCGACCGCCGACGCTACGCGCCCGACCTCCACGAGGACCGGGGCATGCGGCGGATCAACCGCTGGTTCCCGGCCCTGGTCGTCGCTGGCCTCGCGATCCCGGCGCTCGCCGGTTATCTGGTCAGCGGCTCGATCGCCGGGGCCGCGACCGGCCTGCTCTGGGGCGGGCTGGTGCGAGTCTTCTTCGTCCACCACGTCACTTGGAGCATCAACTCGGTCTGTCACTTCCTGGGCAGCCGCCGCTTCGCCCTCGACGACCACTCGACCAATGTCTTCTGGCTCGCCCTGCCGACCCTGGGCGAGTCCTGGCATCACAACCATCACGCCTTCCCGCGCTCCGCCCAGCATGGGCTGCGCTGGTGGGAGCTGGACATCTCCGCAATGGTGATCGGAGCAATGGAGCGTCTCGGCCTGGCTTGGAACGTGATTCGCATAGCGCCGGAGCGCCAAGCCCAGAAGGCGGCAGCCCCCGGCTCCAGCGTCGTCACGGGTTAGCGGGGCTCCTCACCGAGCGCCGGATAGGCTCGCCCGGTGCAAGAGCTTCTCCCCAGCCTCTTTCACTGGTACGCGATTCATCCCAACCACGGGATGCAGGTGAGCTGTCACTTCGTCGCCGCGTCGGGCACCGTCCTCGACCCCCTGCTTCCGGAGGAGGGCATCGATTGGTTCGACCAGCATCGCCCGCAGCGGATCGTGCTCTCGACCCGCCACCACCTGCGCCACTCTGAGCAGATCGCGGAGCGCTACGGCTGCCCGATCCTCGCCCACGAGGACGGCCTTTACGAGTTCGACAACGGGCCCGCGGTCGAGGGCTTCGCGTTCGGCGAGCAGCTCGCCCCCGACGTCACCGCCCTGACCATGGACGCGATCTGCCCCGACGACACCGTCCTGCGCATCGGCGTCGCCGAGGGTGCGCTGCTGTTCGCCGACAGCGTCATCAACCACGGTGGCCTCGGGTTCGTCTCCGACAGGCTGATCGGCGACGAGCCCGAGAGGGTCAAGCGCACGATCCTCGAGCGGACTTCGCTCCTTCTCAACGAGGACTTCGACCACCTTCTGTTCGCTCACGGCGATCCGGTGATCGGCGGCGGCAAGGAGGCGCTGCGGGCATTCACACAGCGCTCCTGAGTCGTTTACTCGGTACCGAACCTCTTGATCTCCTCCAGCTCCTCCGGCGTCAGCTCGCGCGGAGTCTCGCCGCGTGACACCTTCTCGCTCTGGACCTGGTGTTGGATCTCGTCGACGATCTCCGGGTTTGCCAGCGTCGAGAGGTCCCCGACGTCGGTGAAATTGGAGATACCGGCGATCACCCTCCGCATGATCTTTCCGGAGCGGGTCTTCGGCATGTCGGGGACGATCCAGACGCTCTTCGGTCGGGCGATCTTGCCGATCTCGGTCTCGATCGCCTTCGTGACCTTCTGCTCGATCTCCTCTGAGGGCTCGAGCCCCGGCTTCAGCGCGATGTACATCTCGACTGCCCGGCCGCGGACCTCGTCCATCACCGGCACCGCGGCGGCCTCGGCTATCTCGTCAAC
>JBBQNM010000051.1:0-17590 GCA_038329895.1 Solirubrobacterales bacterium
GTCGCAGTCCACGGCTGGCGCGACGACGCGCACTGCTGGAACGACGTGCTGCCTACGAGGCGTCGTGCGTGTACGCGCGAGTCCGTAGCGTGACCGTCAACCATCTGCTGCGGTCAGGTGCTTGGGCGGCAGTCGAGTTGAAACTCAGCCTACGGGCCCCCGAATGAGCCGCCTAGCGGCGCTCCGCGGCTAGCGGCGCTCCGATGCCCGCTGGCCCGCCGTCTCGCCGCCCCTTGCATGCCCCTCGCCGGAGACGGGCTCGCCGCCGGAGCGCGGAAGCGGCGCCCTGCCACCCGCGCCCGCGCTGCCGCCGGCGGCGGTTTCAGATCCGCTTGGGGCGTCGCCGCTGGCCGAACCCTCGGCTCTCGCCCGCAGGCCGCGGCGAAACGCCATGAGGGAAGCCAGAAAGGCCAGCGCCAACAGCACGAAAATCACTGCGAAAAGCGGAGATGCGAGGGCGAAGAATGCGATCAGCGCCACCATCGCAAACACCCCGATGAAGGTTGTGGCGAACCAGGTGCCGTACATGGTCTTGCTGCGCTTACCCTCGGTTGCATCGGCTATACGGGGCCGCAGCCGATGTGGATTGGTGTGAGCGTCCGCTTTGAGGGTTTGGGTGCTCCGGTCAAATTTGGCGAAGGAGGCAAAAGGAATGCTCTGGCTGGTTCTGGGGATCGTCCTGCTCGTGATCGCGATCGCCGGTGGAGCGATCATTCATCCAGTCCTCTTCGTGCTCGGGATTGTCGCGCTGATGATGTTCGCCAGCGGCTGACGCGGCAGAGCTACTGAGCCGTTCAGCCAGCCAACGGGCGTCCCACTCGCGAGCGAGATCTCGCGCTCCCCGCGTTCGCGAATCCGCACCCTGCAATTCGCCTACAAGATCGGCGAAGGCAAATTGCAGGGCCGTCTGATCCAAGGCCCTTGTAGGTAAGCTAAGGACGAGCACGCTGCTGGGCACGCAGCCGCGCCAGACGCGGGACCCCGATGCGAGCACCGATCTGCCCGGACTGCACCGATCTGCCCGGACTGCGATGAGCCCGCTGAGATTGACCCAACCCACGGAGGTTCCCAGATGAGTGTGCCGGGCCCGGCCGAGCAGCTCGCCGGCGAGAAAGAGCTTCTGCGGCGCTTCAGCCGTACGCGCGATACCCCCGTCAAGGAGGAGCTGGTCCGCAGGTTCCTGCCCTTCGCGCGCAGCCTGGCGCTGCGCTACCGGGGCGGGACCGAGCCGATCGACGACCTAGTCCAAGTCGCGAACCTCGGTCTCGTGCAGGCGATCGAGCGCTTCGACCCGGAACGTGGCGCGGCCTTTAAGTCATTCGCCGCGCCGACGATCCTCGGAGAGCTGAAGCGGCATTTTCGCGACCGTGTCTGGAACCTGCGTCTACCTCGGGGGCTCCAAGAGCGGGTCCTGAAGCTGGAAGGTGCCGCGACCGAGCTGACCGGGAAGCTGGAGCGCCCGCCGACCGTTCGCGAGCTGGCTGAGACCCTGGGCCTGGAGGAGACCGAAGTCCTGGAGGCGTTCGAGGCAGCCCAGATACGGCGCACCCTCGCCTTCGACCAACCGGTCACGGTGGTCGGCACACCTGACGAAGGCACGGTAGGCGAGCAGGTCGGCAGCGACGATCACCACTACGAAGGCGTCGAGGACCGGGCGGCGGTTGAGGCAGCCCTGCCCGGACTGACCGAGCGCGAGGTGGTGGCGCTGAGCTTGCGCTTCGTCGAGGACCTGACCCAGAGCCAGATCGGGGAGCGGATCGGCTGCTCCCAAGTGCACGTCTCGCGCATCCTTCGAGGCGCCCTGCAGCGCCTTCGCGACGGCGCCGATCTCGATCTGGAGGTCACAGAGCAGGGTCGCCTGAAGCGTCTGTTCCAGAATCGGGCGCGCCGGAGGCGCTATCGGGGACGGCCAGTCCCGGTCAACGGCGCATGAACAGCGCACCATTCAACGTCGCAGTGGAATCGATCCACGGTGAGATCGGCGCCTTCACTATTTCGGGCGAATTGGATCAGGCGACCGCGGGGCAGCTGCGCGAGCCGCTGCACGAGTGGATCGAACGCGGGACGCATGCCGTGATGATCGGCATGAGTGGGTGCGGATTCATCGACTCGACGGGGCTGGGAGTCATAGTCGAAGCCTGGAAGATGCTGCGGGAGCACAACGGCGAACGAGCCGTCCTCTCGATTTGCTGCGCGGAGCCCGAAGTGCAAAGGCTGCTGGACTTGACCGGACTCGATGAGGCGATTGCGATCCGAGACACGCGAGACGCGGCGATCGCCGCGGTGCAGCCCTAACTTCACGACCTAGCCGGGTGGCGCGCCGTCGCCGAGCTACCCGATCCCGAGCGCGACGTGGTGAAGCTGCGCTACGGCATGGACGGCGACCGCGAGCTGGCGACGATGGCCGAGGTGGGGCGCCGGATGGGGATTTCTCCCACCTCGGTGAAGAACATCGAAGAACGAGGCCTTTCGCGGCTCGCCGAGCTGCGCGAACTGGAGTCGCTGCGGGAGGTTGCCTAGCCAGCTTCCTGGTGGTTGCCGGTCCGCAACCTGGGTAGGCGCGAAATATGGAGCGATCCGCATTTCGGCGCGAGTTGGCGCAGCAGCTACGCGTCGATTCCATCCGTGCCAGCGACGCCGCCGGCTCGGGGCACCCGACCTCGTCGCTGTCGGGCGCCGACCTGCTTGCGGTCCTGCTCCACGGGTACCTGCGCTACGACTTTGCCGATCCCGACGACCCCCGCAACGACCACCTCATCTTCTCCAAGGGTCACGCCTCGCCGCTGCTCTACGCGTGCCTGAAGGCGGCCGGGGCGATCGATGACGAGGAGCTGCTGAGCTTCCGCAAGCTCGGCAGCCGGCTGGAGGGCCATCCGACGCCCGTGCTGCCTTGGGTGGACGTGGCGACCGGATCGCTGGGCCAGGGGCTGCCGATCGGCGTCGGCCTGGCCCTGACCGCGAAGCGGCTCGATCGCCTCCCCTACCGCGTCTGGGTGCTTTGCGGGGACAGCGAGCTGGCGGAGGGCTCGATCTGGGAGGCCTTCGACCATGCCTCGCACGAGGGGCTGGACAACCTCACCGCAGTCGTGGACGTCAACCGCCTCGGCCAGAGCACCGAGACGATGCACGGCTGGGACCTCGCCACCTATGCGGCCCGCGCCCGCGCCTTCGGCTGGGAGGCGATCGAGGTCGACGGCCACGACGTCGAGGCGATCGACGACGCGTTGGCGGGCGCGAGCCAGGTGGGCGACCGCCCTACGGTCGTCTTGGCCCGCACCGTGAAGGGCCGCGGGGTCGAGGAGGTTGAGGATCTGCCCGACAAGCACGGCAAGCCGCTCGAGCACCCCGACGAGGCCATCGCCGAGCTCGGCGGGGCGCGGGAGCTGGCCGTGGAGGTCGCCAAGCCCAAGGCGATCGGCGAGCCGCACCGCTTCCAGCCGCCAGGCGGGGAGCCAGTGCGCTTCGAGGTTGGTGAGGAGGTGCCCACACGCAAGGGCTACGGGCAGGCGCTGAAGGCGCTCGGTGATGTTCGCGGCGACGTAGTGGCCCTCGACGGCGAGGTCTCTGACTCGACCTACTCCGAACTCTTCCGCGAGGTCCATCCCGACCGCTATTTCGAGATGTACATCGCCGAGCAGCAGATGATCGCCGCGGCTGTGGGGATGCAGCGGCGAGGATGGCGGCCGTTTTGCTCGACCTTCGCGGCGTTCACGAGCCGCGCCTATGACTTCGTCCGCATGGCGGCGGTCAGCCGCGCGAGCCTACGGCTGTGCGGCTCGCACGCGGGTACGTCGATCGGCGAGGACGGCCCCTCGCAGATGGGCCTCGAGGACCTCGCCGCCTTCCGCGCCGTTCACTCCAGCGCCGTGCTTTACCCGTGCGACGCCAACCAAACGGCGCGGCTAGTCGAGCTGATGGCCGACCGCGAGGGGATCAGCTACCTGCGCACCCATCGCGGCGCCACCCCGGTGATCTACGGGCCCGAGGAGGAATTTGAGATCGGCGGATCGAGGGTGGTGCGCAATGGTGAGGACGTCACGTTGGTGGCGGCTGGCGTCACGCTGCACGAGGCGCTGCAGGCAGCCGACCGTCTCGCCGAGCAGGACGTGGGGGCGCGGGTGATCGATCTCTACTCGGTCAAGCCCGTCGACGGCGGGACGCTGCGAGCCGCCGCAGCGCAGACCTCGGCGATCGTCACGATCGAAGATCACTGGCCCGAGGGCGGCCTTGGGGACGCGGTGCTCGCCGCGCTGGCCGAGACGAGCGAGGCCACCCTGGTGCGCAAGCTCGCTGTTCGCCACATGCCGGGCTCGGCCAGCCCCGCGGAGCAGCTGCACGAGGCCGGGATCGACGCCGACGCAATCGTTGCCGCTGCGCGCGACCTGGTCCGCGCCCCGGCCCCAATCTGATGAAAGGACGATGACCATGACCAATCGACTGCGCGAGATCGAGACGCTGGGACAAGCCGTCTGGATCGACAACCTCAACCGCGAGCTGCTCGACGAGGGCGGCCTCGAGCAGCTGATAGCGCAGGACGGCATCACCGGGGTGACCTCTAATCCGACCATCTTCGAGAAGGCGATGGGCCACTCCGATCGCTACGACGAGGCCTTCCGGGAGCTGCTGCCCAGCACCGACAACCCCCAGCGGATCTTCGAGATGCTGGCCTACCGCGACGTACGGGACGCCGCCGACCTGCTGCAGCCGGTGTTTGAGCGCAGCCACGGGCAGGACGGCTACGCCTCCTTCGAGCTGCCCGCCTCGCTGGCCGACGATGCCGAGGACTCGATCGCCGAGGCGCAGCGCCACAGGGACGCCATCGACCGCCCCAACGTGCTCATCAAGGTCCCCGGCACCGAGGCCGGCGTGCGCGCCTTCGAGGAACTCATCGCGCTCGGGGTCAACGTCAACGTGACTTTGCTATTCGCGGTATCGCGCTACGAGGAGATCGCCGAGGCCTACCTGCAGGGGCTGGAGCGTCGCGTCGAGGCGGGCGAGCCGGTGGACCGCAGCGCATCGGTGGCCAGCTTCTTCGTCTCGCGGGTGGACACCAAGGTCGACGCCGCGCTGGAGGCCGCAGGGCGCCAGGAACTGCGCGGGCGCGCGGCGGTGGCCAATGCGAAGCTCGCCTACGAGGCGTTCCAACGGATCTTCGCCGGCGATCGCTGGGAGGCCCTCGTCGCTCGCGGAGCCAAGGTCCAGCGACCCCTGTGGGGTTCGACTTCGACCAAGGATCCCGACTACTCCGACACCCTTTACGTCGACGAGCTGATCGGCCCGGACACCGTCAACACGATGCCCGACGCCACGATCGAGGCGGCGCGGGACCACGCGATCCCGGCGCGCACGGTCGATCGCGACGTCGAGGCCGCCCATGAGGTAATGCGCGAGTTACGCGACGCGGGCATCGACGTCGACGACATCCTGCTGCGCCAGCTCATCGAGGAGGGCGTGCGCGCGTTCGCCGACTCCTACCAGTCGCTGCTCGAGACGCTCAATGCGAAGACGCGCGACCTCGCTGCGGCCGGACGTTCCTGACTCAGGATGCGGCCGGCAACGATCCTCTATGACGCTGAGTGCCCGTTTTGCCGCTGGTCCGCCGGCATGCTCCTCGCCTGGGACCGCGCAGGGAGATTGGCTCCACTCGCCCTTCAGGACCCCGCCGCCGCGCAGCTGCTTTCCGACCTCTCTCATGAACGGCGCATGGAGACGTGGCACCTGATAACCGCCGCCGGGAACCGCCATTCTGGCGGCGCCGCCTTCGCTCCGCTGTTCGACCTGCTGCCTGGCGCGTCGCCGCTCGCGCGTCTCGCCGCTCGCTTCCCGCGGGCAGCGGGGCGCCTCTACGACGTCGTCTCCAAACGCCGCGACAAGGTCGTGAAGCTCGTCCCTGCCCAGCTACAGCGATTCGCCACGCGAGAGATACAGCAGCGAGCTGCTGTTCTCGGAAAGTCTGGTCTCATCGATCCCGGTACTGCGGCGAGGGAAGCATCCAGGGACCCAGCGGAGAACGTTCCATGATCGAGTCTGGCCAGCGTTCGGCCCAGTAATTCCTGTGGTCGGTCTCGTTGAGGAGGCCAGCAATCGCGAAACCGAGTGGGCCAGCCCGAGCGATCTCGCGCAAACGAGCTGGTCGTGAGATCAGGATCCGTCGACTCGGTCGGTCACCGCGGTCACCCCGGTCTCATGGGCGCAGTGAGCGCAACAGAAGACGCTTCCGTTGGCCTCAACGCCGTGACCGATCACGCGGCAGCCACAGTGCTCGCATCTTGGGGCCATCGCGTGAATCGCGCACTCGAAGCTGTCGAATGTCCGGGTTTCGTCCCCGCGAATGACCTGAAACGTCTTGTCGTAGTCGTTGCCGCAAACGTCACATTTCGCCATCAGCCTGCTCCTTGGTCCTCGGTTTACCGACGTCGTAGTTCCGCGTGGAAACAGTCATTCCTCGATACCCGCAGATCGGGGCCAAAACGACTGCTCGGCATCCTTCAGGTCCTCGTCAGAAGTCTGCTCTGCCCCATGCTCGTACATCTCGCGCGGACGGTGCCAGTCCTCCGTGTAGAACTGCCCCATGCTCGTACATCTCCCGCGGACGGTGCCAGTCCTCCGTGTAGAACTCGTCCGGCTGCGCGCCCTTCCAAGGGCGGACCCCTTCAAAAGCGCAGAAGGTCATCCGGCCGCTCATGAGAGCAGAAATGGAAGTAACGCATCGATCTCTCGGCGGCCGTTACTTGTTGGGCGGTGCCGCGCTGATATCGGCGAGTGCCGACTGCTCGTCGCGGGAGACGGCCAGGTCCCCAATCGAGACGATCCCAACCGGCTTGCCGTCCTCGATCACCGGAATGCGGCGCACGCTGTGCTCTCGCATCAGCTTCACTGCGTCCTCGACCTCGTCGTCGGGCGAGAGGAATGTGACGTCGGAGCTGCAGATATCCCCGACCTTTACCTCGCCGGGATCTCTGCCCTCGGCGACCGCCCGAACGACGATGTCACGGTCGGTGAGCAGACCGCGGAGCTCGGTGTCCTCGGTCACGACGACGGCTCCAAAGTCGCCCGTCTGCATCTTGCGGGCTGCATCCTGAACGCTCCAGTCCGGCTCGCAGGTCTCGATTCCTTCGGTCATCACTTCGCGAATCGCCTGTGCCATCGGATTGCTCCTTTCAATCGCGGACTCGTCTCTCGCACTTACCCCAATGGCCTGGGGGCAAACAACTTGGTCCACACGTGCCGTCAGGCACGAGGTCACTCAGCGTTTCGTGAGCTGCGCCACGGGTAGCGGCCAATCAGGAACGAGTCGAGGAGATACGTACATGCCACCACGCGGAATCAAGAAGGGCACGAAGCGGGCCCGCCAGTACGAGAAGATCAAGCGCAGTCAACGCCAGTCTGGCACCTCCGAGCGGCGCGCCGAGGAGATAGCCGCAAGGACGGTCCAGAAGGAACGGGCGCGATCTGGCGAGTCACGGCAGCGTTCGCGAACCTCTACGCAGGACATCTCATCCGGACGCCGCGGCGGCCTTCGCTCGGGCGGGGCCGGTCGGCGGGGCCAGACTCGCGAGCAGCTATACAACGAGGCCAAGAGGCTCAACATCGAGGGCCGTTCGCGGATGAGCAAGCGCCAGCTTCAGGGCGCGGTTAATCGCAAGAAGCGCAGCTAAGCTAGAAGGGCACCAGAGCGGGTCATAGTTTTTCCAGGTTATTAGTATTAATTGTGAGGTTTCGCGGACGGCTGAGGAGGAAGACATGGGATCGCTGTTGGGACTGATCAAGGGCTGGCCGGGAAAGCCCTCGCATCCACCGCTGACCGACGCGAGCATCGGGGCCTACACGGTCGGCGTGGCGATGTTGGTGGTTGGCAAGCTCGGGGTGCAAACGCCGCAGATGGCCGTTGGAGCCTTGATCGCGATCTCAGGGGGTTTGATCCTAGCCGCACCAACGGCGATCACCGGATTGCTTGACTGGCTCGACATCCCGAAGGGAACGCCGGCCCGCACCGTCGCCACAATCCACTTGTTCACGATGGTCACCGCGACGGTGCTCTTCGCGCTGACCTGGCTGGCCCAGCGCCCCGGCTATAACCACGAAGAGATCCGCACCCTGGGCCTGATCTTGGGTGTTGTGGCCGAGGGCACGTTGGCGATCGGCGGGTTCCTCGGCGGCACGATCGTTTTCGTCTATGGGCACCGGGTCCTCAAGCGAGAGCAGGCTCGGGTCGCCGACGCGCTGATCCCGGGTCGAGCTGAGCGTGATCCGGCCGAGCCGCCCGCCGGGCTCTGAGGACTGCTCCGACGACCCCTCCGTAGCCAGGTGGTCGCCAGGGGGTAGAAGCGGGATTGGGGACGAGAATCGGTCCCCTTGCTGGAGCTCGAGAGTGGAACGCTGGGCGAAGCGGATTGCAGGGGGCTGAGTCTTGAGGTTGCGGAACAGTGACCTCCGCGCTTCCGGCGCCTGCTCTACATAGTAGTTAGCAATGTTGCCGCAGTTTGCGTAGTTCTTGCTCTAGGGCATGGTGACCAATGAATTGCTTGGAGTGCACGCGGGTACGAAGCATGCAGAAGCAGCACGGGAGTATCCGACGCTATGAGGACGCATCCGTCCTGAAGTCTCGCTCTCTGGCAAATGCCGGCGCCGCAGGAAGTGGCGCCGGCACAGGCCCGCTTAAGAATGGCTGTTAGACGAGAGAAAAATAGACGGTCCGACGAGCCGAAATCACCGGAGACGCCGCACCCTGACGAGCCGCGCGACGGTCGTCAGGTGCCGATTGGCAAGCCGCCGGGCAGATCAGGTGATGGCGCGGAACCGGCCCGCCGTCCGGCGCCCGACAAGGAGTCCGATCAACCCGAAGAAGCCGAGGTCCCTCAGGAGGAGGACACCGGGCCGGACCCCGAAGCCGAACCTTCGGAATCGGAAGGGCTCTGAGACTTACGAGAACCTGCCCGCAGGAATCCACTACGCGCCGTTTCAGAGCGCCCAAACCGGGCATCAACCAATTGAACGGACAAGGACAAGCGAAGGAGGCATTCGTGCTCACGATTACCGCCGATGCGGCAGAGGCGATCAGGGGAGCGGTGGATTCTCCGGAGCTGCCTCAAACCGGTGGACTACGCATCTCGACGGTCCCGCTTTCGCTCGATGGGACCGGCCCCGCCATCGGCCTCGAGCTTGTGGCTGGACCTAGCGTGGAGGATCTATACCTAATTTTCGGTGGGCCTTGCTCGGATCTCGCCGGCGACCGGCGGCGTGAGCAGCTACTCCAGCGCGGGTGGCGGTCGCGTATGCGGCCCGGCCGCTTGGGTATCCGTTGGGCAAGCGGACGGAAGGACTTGGCATGCCACCCAGAGGCGTGAAGAAGGGGAGCAAGCGTGCTCGCCAATACGAGCACGTCAAGCAGCGCGAGAAGGAGCAGGGGCGCTCCGAGGATCGTGCCGAGGAGATCGCGGCTCGGACGGTCAACAAGGAGCGCGCGCAGTCGGGGGAGTCAAGGCGACGCTCCCGCACCTCCACCCGCGACATCTCATCCGGGCGCCGCGGCGGACAGCGGTCCGGGCGCTCCGGCCCACGGGGACGCACCCGCGACCAGCTCTACAACGAGGCTCGGCAGCTGAGCATCGACGAGCGCTCGAAGATGAGCAAGGCCCAGCTCCAGCGCGCGGTCGCCGGCAAGAAGAGCTGAGATGGCCGAAGCCATGCGGTTACTGGTGATCGCGCCGGCGGCGATCGACGGTGCGTCACTACGCGAACAGGTGGAGGAGCGGGCCGGCAATCGGCCGGTGGAAGTCCATCTCGTCGCCCCGGCGGTTACCGAGAGCAAGCTCAAGGCGACTCTGGGCGACTCCGACGACGCTGTCGACGACGCGCAGTCTCGTCTCGAAGCCTCGATCGAAGGCCTGCGAAGCGAGAGCGTCGCCGCCTCCGGAGTGGTCGGGGACGCCGACCCGATGGTCGCGACCGAGGACGCGCTCCGGACCTTCCCCGCGGATGAGATCCTGATCGTCACCCACCGCGGCGGCGAGGCCGAGTGGTTCGAGCGGGATCTCTTCGATCGCGCCGCGGAGCGCTTCCAGCCGCCCATCGCCCACGTCGAGCTGGGAGCCGGCGACGGCACCGGCGGGATGGCCGAGACCGAGCACGCAGGGGCGGGGGTCTCCGGCGATGCGCCCGCCGAGGGCGAGCTGGTGCTGTCGCAGAACCTACCGCCGTTCTCGGCCCGGGACCTGTTGGGGATCGGGGTCGCGATTGTTGGCACCCTCGTGCTGGTGTTGCTGGCGGCGAATGTCGCCGACCACTCCAATACGGGCGTCGCCGCGGCGCGAGTCCTGATCGCGACCGCGTTGATCCTCATCAACCTCGCCCATGTGGTGGGCCTGCTGTTCTTCAACAGCTTGCGCTACCGCGGCGGCGGCCGATCCCTGTTCGCCAACGTCTCGCTATTTGGCACTCCGATAGCGATCGTGGTCAGCGCCCTGATCCGTTAGCCCGCCCGCGGCGACGGTCGTCGTCGCGCCGGTGGGCAAGCGCCCAGGCCTCGAGGCCGATCAAGCCGGCGAGCGCGAGGTCGAAGGCCGCCAGCGGCGCCCCCCAGCCGGGCGGCCGGACGATGGCCAACGCTGCGACCACGAAGTCGTCGGCGGCGATCAGGAACGCGATCAGGACCGGCCGCAGGGTCATGTGGACGTGGGACTGCGCGCGGTGCGCCACCGGGGCGTGTGCACCAGGAGCGTCTTGATCAGAGTTGCGCCGAAGTCGCTCCCGGCAGGCCCATCGCCCCATCACCCGGTCGTTCTCGGTGCCGCGCCCGCTGATCACGATCACCGGCAGCTCCGGGTCATAGCGGCTGGGTGGCGCCGTCGGCGCTGCGCACCTCTAGCAGCACGTCCAGGCCGGGTGCGTCGGGGAGGATCAGATCGAGTAGCACCAGGTCGGGCTGCCTGTAGTGGCAGTGGCGCAGGGCGTCGGAGGCACTGGGAGCTACCAGGGCCTCGTAAATGATCCGCCGTCAGGTGGTCGCAGAGAAGCTCGAGGGTGGTCTCATCGTCTACACAGACCACAACGGTGGCGAGCATTCTGGCCTCCGGCAGCACGCCGCTTTAAGCGCCGGGCCGCCTCAATTCCCCCTTCGCAGCGTCCGGGCGCACTGGTTTTCTCCACCCCGATGCGGTTTTCCTTTGCCCTCTATGTGGTGCTGTTGACGATCTTCCTCAGCACCGCGATCGTGGTGGGTCTCTCCCACCACTGATGCGATGCGCTTCCTTCGCAGCCACTCGCTAGCCGTCGTGCTTGCCGTGCTCTTCCTGGGCATGGTCGGCGGCCAGTCCTACGCGGGGTGGAAGACCTACGACCAGGACCAGCAGAGCCAACATCAGCCGACGATCAGCTACGGGCGCTACTTAGTCTCTTCGGACTACTACGACAACGTGATGTCAAACTGGCAGTCCGAGTTCCTGCAGATCGCGCTCTATGTGATGTTTGCGGTCTGGTTCCGCCAGCGCGGGTCAGCGGAGTCGCAGGACCCCGAGCACTCGATTCGCCAGACCGACAAGGAGGAGATGCTGGGGGAACACCTCAAGCCCAACTCGCCCAAGTGGGCGCGCCTTGGGGGATGGCGTCTGCGGATCTACCAGAACTCGCTGTTGATCTCGATGGGCTTCCTGTTCTTTTTGTCCTGGTTCGCGATGGCGGTCACCCAGCACAACACCTACAACCAGAACCAGCTGGCGAACCACCAGGCTGCGATCGGCCTGCTGGGCTTTATGGGCAGCTCCTATTTCTGGAACGAGACGCTGCAGAACTGGCAGTCGGAGTTCCTCGCGGTCGGCGTCTTCGCCGTTGCGACGATCTATCTGCGCCAGCGCGGCTCGACCGAATCAAAGCCGGTCGGCGCCCCTCACGACGCGACCGGCTCCTAGCTGTAGTTCCTCATCACATTGTTCATCCGGGCCTCCTTGGAGGCTGGGGAGTGTCAAGACCCCCAGTCCCAAGGAGGACACCGAATGAAGCTTCACGCTAACGCCCGCACCTGTCCGAACAGCCGCAGGGTTCTGGTCAAGCGCATCGAGGAGGAGGGCTGGTCGCTGACGAAGGCGGCCGAGGCCGCCGGAGTCAGCGAGCACACAGCGCGCAAGTGGCTTACCCGCTGGCGCGCAGAAGGCGAGCAGGGATTGCTTGATCGCTCCTCGGCCCCCAGACGGCGACCCTCGCGCTTGCCCGCCGATCGCATCGCGGCGATCGAGGCCCTCCGACGCCTGCGGATGACTGCCGCGGAGATCGCCGAGTGCCTGGGCATGGCGCTCTCCACGGTCTCGCGCTGGCTGCGGCGGATTGGGCTCGGACGGCTCTCTCGCCTCGAGCCGCCCGAGCCATCGAACCGCTATGAGCGGGCGCGCCCCGGCGAGCTGGTCCACGTCGACGTCAAGAAGCTGGGGCGGATCCAGGTTCCCGGCCACCGGGTGACCGGCAGCCGCCGTCAGCACGCCTTTAGGCGCTGGGAGGGCAAGCGCAAGGTTGGCACCGCTGGCTGGGAGTTCGTCCACGTCTGCGTCGACGACGCCACACGCCTCGCCTACGCGGAGGTGTTGCCCGACGAGCGCGGCCCCAGCGCCGCCGGCTTTCTGCGCGAGCCGTCCGGTGGTTCGCCTCGCTGGGAATCACGGTCGAGCGCGTGATGAGCGACAACGGCTCCTGCTATCGCTCAAGGGTGCACGCCGCCGCGTGCCGCGAGCTCGGGCTTCGCCATCTCTTCACCCAGCCCTACCGGCCGCGAACCAACGGCAAGGCGGAGCGCTTCATTCAGACGCTCACCCGCCGCTGGGCCCACGGAGCGCTTTACGGCAACTCCGCCGAGCGGACCGCGGCGCTATCTGGCTGGCTCGCCCACTACAACTTCCGACGACGCCATGGCTCCCTTGGCCACAAGCCGCCCGCAACTCGGCTCGCCGAGCTGGAACAACGTCATGGGTAGCTACACCTAGCTCTCAGGCGCATCCCATCGGTATCGAAGGGCCCATAGGCGTCGATACTCGCTGTGATGAAACGCCCGTTCGCACGTAGTGAGGACATGGACCAAACGCTTGTCGCACCGGCCCGCGAAACGCCCGCCGAGGCGGACCTCGCGTTCGAGCGGCTCTACCGCTCGAGTCGCGATGATGTCTACGCATACGTCGCCGGTGTTCTGCGCGACCGCTCGGCGGCCGAAGAGGTGACTGCCGCGGCCTTCGAGCGAGCGTTCCGCAAGCGGGGACGCTTCGACGCCCGCCGTGGCAACGCCCGCGCCTGGCTGTTCGGCATCGCCCGCAACGCCGCGCTCGATGAGCTGCGCCGGCGCCGTCGACAGGCCGAGCTCGCCGCCGAGCCCGCTGACGTCGCCGCTCCATTTGCCGACGCTCTAACCGAGGGAGGCGCCCGCCGCGCCACCCTGATCGCCGCCCTTGCCGGGCTGGAGCCGCGGGAGCGTGAGCTGGTCGCGATGAAGTTCTTCGCCGGGCTGTCGAACGCCGAGATCGCCGTTGTGTTGGGGATCAGCGAGTCGAACGCAGGCACGAAGCTGCACCGAGTGATCACCAAGCTGAGAGAGGCATGCCAATGAGCCGCCAGGAAATGACGATCGAAGAATTGACCACAGAGCTTCATGCGCTGCGCGAGCTGCCGTCCGAAGAGTTCGCGGCCGCACTCGATAGCCGTGCCGCCGCGGGCTTTCCCGGGCGGCGGCGTGGTGCGGCGCGACCGGCCTGGCTTCCCGGCCGTGGGGCGGCGGGGCGCCTGGCCGAGCGCTTCGGGCACGAACCGTCGCCGGTTGCTGCCGGCGCTCGCCGGCGCGACGACGGTGATCGTGGCTGCCACCGCGATCG
Source organism: Solirubrobacterales bacterium (assembly GCA_038329895.1). GTDB lineage: Bacteria > Actinomycetota > Thermoleophilia > Solirubrobacterales > 70-9 > Mayfieldus. Next base: position 13,845 of record JBBQNM010000051.1, read on the forward strand.
TCGTTGCTACGAACGGCGACAAGGGAGGGAATGGCGGCGGCGGTCAGCAGTCGACGATCGGTGTCCCATCCGACGCCGTCAAGGCAGCTCCCTCCCAAGCCGGGGGTGCAGGGGCGGCAGCCGGCTCGCCACGCGAGGTCGCGCCGCAGGCAGCCACCGGGACCTCAGCGATCGCTCCCCTTGTACCCGAGCCTCCCGTGCCCGGCCCGGGCACCGCGCCCGGGGTCCGAAACCGTCAGATCGAGCGCTCGGCCAACCTCACCCTCGGCACCGACCCAGACCAGGTTCAGGCCGTCGCCGGCAAGGTGATCGACGTGCTCGGTCGCTACCGGGGGATCGTCCTCTCCTCCTCGGTCCGCGACGGCGGAGAAGGTGAAGCGGGAGCGACCTTCGAGGTGCTGATCCCCAGCGGCCGGCTGGGCGCAGCGCTGACCGATCTCTCGGCGATCGCCGACGTTCGCTCGCGCAGCGAGAACACGCTCGACATCACCGCTCCTTTTGTCTCCTCCCGCGAACGGCTCCGCGACGCGCGCGCCGAGGCCGAAGGCCTGCTGCGCCAGCTCGCCGCGGCCAGCACCGACAGCGAGCGGGCCAGCGTGAAGGCGCAGCTGCGCATCGTGCGCGGCCGCATCGCCGCCTTCCGCTCGCAGGTGAACAGGCTCGAGCGCCGCGCCAACTTCTCACACGTCTCGCTGGAGGTCGTCACCGGCAACCAGGCGACGATCCCCGGCGCCGGTCGCGGGGATTGGACGATCGGCGACGCACTGCACGACGCCGGTCGGGTGCTCGCGGTGGCCGCAGGAGTCGCACTCCTCGCGATGGCGGTGGCGCTGCCCCTGGCGCTGCTGGGCGGCGCGGCCTGGGCGACGCGGCGGATCTACCTGCGCCGAGCCAGAGAGCAGACGCTGAGCGCCTAGCTCCCCGTCAGGCCAGCGAGCTACTCCTCTTCGTAGGGCTCGAAGTCGGCCTTGCGGGCGCCACAGACGGGACAGAACCAGTCTGCGGGGATGTCGTCGAACGTCGTCCCGGGCGGCACGCCGCCGTCCGGATCGCCCTCGTCAGGGTCGTAGATGAAGCCGCACGAGGTGCAGACCCAAAGTTGTTTTGTCGCCGCTTCCACTTCGCCGGCACCTTAGCGCCTATGCGACTGGGGATAGGCTGGGAACGTGTCGATCGCCACCCCGCGTCCCGCCGCCTCGGTGATCCTGCTGCGGCGCGGCGGCAAGCATGCGCAGCGTGGCCTCGAGCTGCTGCTGCTGAAGCGCAGCGAGCAGGCCAGCTTCATGCCGGGCGTCTGGGTCTTCCCGGGTGGAGCGGTGGACCCGGAGGACGGGGAGGGTGAAGCCGGCTTCCGCGCCTGCGCGCTGCGCGAGCTGACCGAGGAAGCGAGGATCGAGCTGGATGGGCCCGATGAGCTGGTGGCGTTCTCGCACTGGATCACCCCCGAGATCGTGCCGGTCCGCTTCGACACCTGGTTCTACCTGGCGCTCGCCCGTGCCCACTCGGCGCCGGACCCGGACGGGTCCGAGACCACCGAGGCCGTGTGGTGGGAGCCGCGGCTGGCTCTCGAGGCGCACCGCGATGGGGAGTTGGAGCTCGTCTTTCCGACCATCAAGCAGCTCGAGTCGTTGGCCGATTACGCGACTTCCGACGAGGCGCTGGAGGCGGCGCGCGGCCGGCCGGTGGAGCCGATCATGCCCAGGGTGGTCGGCACGGGCGAGGACCAGCGCGTCGTCTTGCCGGGCGAGCCCGGCTACCATGACTGAGGGAGCGCGCCGGAGCAGCGGGGAGGTAGTTTTCAGAGCGTGACCAGCACGCTGCCAGAGGAAGTCCAGGAGGTCTTCGACCGCTTCATCACCACCGAGTACACGACGATCGACTCACGCGGTCAGCCGATCGCCTGGCCGGTGACCCCCTACTACAAGTCAGGCGACACGACGATCGACATAACGACCGGGGTCGGTTATCCGAAGAAGGCCCAGGACGCGCGGCGAAACCCACAGGTCAGCCTGCTCTTCTCCGACCCCAACGGCTCGGGGATCGAGAGCGGCATCCGGGTGCTCGTGCACGGCACGGCCGAGGTCGACGACCGCGACCTGAAGGCGAACCGCGAGCGCTACTTCGAGGAGTCCGGCGAGAAGCTGCCGGCGACCAAGGAGCTGCTGCCCCCGAAGGCGATTCGGGGGATGTTCAGCTGGTACTTCGAGCGCATCTACGTCAAGGTCCGACCGGAGCGGGTCTTCGTCTGGCCCGATGGCGACTTCGCGAAGGAGCCGACCCTCCACGACGCCCACCTCGAGGAGGTGCGGTCCGGCCACATCGAGGAGGCGACCGAGCCGCCCGCACCCCCGGCCGGGGGAGAGGTGGCCTGGGACGGACGGATCGAGGAGCTGGGCCGGCGTTACGACGACGCCGTCCTGGCCTGGGTGGCGCCGGACGGGTTCCCGCTCGCGGCCCGGCTGCCGTCGCGCTGCGACCGATCGGGTAAGGCGGTGCGTATCGGGACCGAGCCCGCGGGCCTGCCGCTGGTCGAGGGCCGGGCCTGCCTGACCGCCCACTCCCACGCCCCGGACTTCTCCTGGCAGGAGAACTTCCAGGTGCGCGGCGATCTGGTCCACGACAGCGACGGCTGGGCTCTCATCCCGCACAAGCTGGTGGGCGGCTTCGAGCTGCCCGACGAGAGCACGCTCGCCGGCTATCGCCGCAACCTGCGCAAGTCGATGCGCTTCTACCGCATCCGCAAGCGCTTCCTCCGTAACCGCTAGGGAGTCGCCCCTTGCGGGGGGCTAGAGTCAGGGAAGGGCTCAAGGCCGGCGTGCCAGGGGCCGGCGGGATAGGTCTGGATGCCGTGCTCGTCCATCTCGGTGCGCACGCGGCGGAACAGCTGGCCGGCGTTGTGAAGCGCCGTCTTCAGCTCCTCGGCGCTGCGATCCCTCAGTCTCCATAGGAACCACAGCTGGCGGTCGTTGACGCCGAAGTCGATCTCGTTGGAGATCGTCGTCACCCACTCGAGGAAGCCCGGGCTGAACAGCTCGCGCAGGGACACCGGGTCGTATTCGCTGGGGACCGTGGCGAGGAAGCGCCGGTTGAAGTCGATCGACTCGAACTCGACCTTACGGGCGGTGTGCTTGGCAACGAAGTCTGACGGCCTGGCCTCGATCGACTCGACGTTGAAGGCCGGCATCACCTCGGCGAGATCGGGCATATGCGACTTGGCGAGGATCGCGCTCGGCAGCACCGACTTGTTGAACAGGCCGCCGACCTCCTGCTCGCCGGCGTCGCAGGAGGAGCCCCAGAACTCGTCGTCGAGCTGTCCGGTGAGGCGGTTGGTACCGCCGACGCAGAGCGCCACCGGAGCGTCCTTGGGGTTGATCCCCCCGATCGGCTCGTAGCGAAGCTCGTGCTTTTCGCCGTATGAGCGGACGGTGTCCGCCCAGTCCTGCGCGTCCTGTTTGGAGCTCACCCCGCCGAATCCTATTGACGAGCCGGAGCGCGGTCAGCGATCAGCCACGGGATCTTCCCGAACTGGGACTGGAGGACAACCGTCGCCGTATGGCGCCCTCTGTGGGTGCCTGTGCTACGCCTGGGTTGAGCTCGCGCTAAGCCAGCCGGGCGGCGGCTGTAGGATCAGCCCTCTGGCACGAGGCGCCAAGAACGCCTCCCGCAGACTTCAGACAGCTGAAACAGGAGCAGACATGGGAATCGTGATCATCGTCATAGTCGCGCTGATCGTCCTCGCGGGGCTG